>LFTK01000017.1 GCA_001513385.1 Clostridiales bacterium DTU064 | reverse complement strand
GCCAAGCGAGCCGAGGTTTGTCACGGTGACGCTGCCGCCACGGAGGGCGTCAGGTGAAATGCGCCCGCTTCTCGCTTCCGCAGCAAGTGAGTGGACAGCTACCGAAATTTCCGAAAGCGACATTTTTTCGGCTCCGCGGATTACGGGAACGAGAAGCCCCCTTTCCGTGTCGACGGCGACGGCAAGATTGACCGATTTAAAGCGCCGTATGGCGTTATCTATGAAGTGAGCGTTACAATCAGGGTGCGAGAGAATGACACGGGATACGGCAAACAGCACCATATCGTTGAAAGTTATATCCGGAAGGCCGAGGGTTGCGCTTTTTTCTTTGAATTTTGCGCGAAGAGAGAGCATTTCCGTTGCGTCGAAGGAGGAATGGAGAGTAAGCTGTGCCGCTTCCGTCAGAGAGCGATGCATTGACGCGGCAATAGCGCGGCGCGTAGGTGAAAGAGGTATGTCTATGTAATCGTCTGTTGTGTCGAGATTCATATTTACAGCGGGCGCCTGCTCTACACTTGCGGAAGAGGTGACTGCCGCTGTATTCGGCGTTGTTATGTTGGCGCTTATATCTATTTCCGCAGCAACTTTACCTAAGCGTGCGGCTTCATCAAGCACCCGGTCAATGTCGCGCTCAATGATTCTGCCGCCGTACCCTGTCGGGGTGACAGAGGCAATATCAACACCCGTCCGATCAGCCTTAAGCCTTGCGCGCGGCGAGATTTTGATATTCCCCCCACTGACATTGCCGGTGCTTTGAGCGGGCGCTTCATTAATTGTGGCGGCAGCAGCCGCTGGTGTGTCTTTTTTTGTGTCCGTTGTTTTATCTTCTGATGTTGATTTCCCGGTTTCTTTAATCCCCGCTAAAAGAGAACTTATGTCCTCGCCTTCTTCACCGATTATGCAAATGGGGGAAAGGCATGGAACGACGTCCCCTTCGTCATATAAAGCGGCAAGAAGCACGCCGTTTATATCGGAAACTTCGTCGAAAGCTGATTTATCTGTTTCATATGAGAAAAGAATGTCGCCTGCCGCGACCTTTTCCCCTACTTTTTTCGCCCATTTTGTTATAATGCATTCTTCAACGCTCTGTCCCTGCCGTGGCATGATGATTACTTTTGCCATATGAATCTTTTTTCCTCCGAACTAATCTGTATGTCATGATGTTATGCAATGTTTTAGATTAAGCGATAATAACGGACGTTTTTGATATATCAAAATCCTGTGCAAATGGCTGTGGCAGCTCTGCATCCGTTATGATTGTTGAAATATCGTCAGGCGACGCGAAGGTGTAGGGCTGCTTCAGCCCCCATTTTGAGCTTGTTATCAGCATTGCGACGTGCCGAGAGCGCTCAATGACTTTTTTCTTGAATTCACACTCGCTGTAGTTGCCTGATGAAAATCCGCCCTCTTTCGTATAGCCTGACGGTGCCATTATGGCAAGGTCAAATGTCATGTCGGATATGAATTTTATCGCTCCTTGCCCCGACAGCGTGTGGTTTTCGCGGTTATACATCCCGCCGACGATGTTTATAACGGCGAGCGGGGTGCGGTGAAGCTCCCTTGCAAGATCGGGCGATGATGTTGTTATTAAAAACCTGTCGTTTGGCAAATAATCTGCTATGCGCAGCGTTGTCGTGCCAGAATCTATAAATATCGACATCCCTGTGTCAAACAATCGTATGGCCGCCGCCGCTATTCTCCCCTTTGCACCTGAGTCAAGCGAAAGGCGTGCCTCGTATCTGTCCTCATACGTTGCTGTGATGAATTTCATTGAACGGGCGCCGCCGCGCACGCGTATGACAGCACCCTCCGCTTCAAGGGCATCAATGTCCCGGCGGAGCGTCATTTCCGATACTTCCGGGAAAAGGGCGGCAAGCTCCGACAGTGATATATACGGCATTTGTAAAAAAAGCTCTCGCATCCGCTCAAGTCTTGTTGTCTTAATCTTCAAAGATATCTTCCCCCGTTTTATTTTATAAGCTTAATATTGTTACTGACGACCTTTTAACCTGTGAATTTTGTGAGAAATCTGTGAAATATAACTCAAATTTGTGAAATATCTATCATATAAGTATTCAACTTAACAATAATTATAATTGATACGTACATTTGTGTCAACAAAACTTAAAAAACTAACATGAGCTTACAGTATATCAGTTTTGATGCACCAATTTATATTTATTTATCAAAATGCTTATGATATAATTGAAGAAAATGAAAGTTCGGCGGGGAGGTGTCAGCGATAATAGCGATGAAAAAACGCGATTTAGCACAAAAACAGCATGACACCGCTGCCGTTTTTTCGATATGGCAAAGAAAAGTTATCGCGGCACTGTTTTCAGCCACCGCTTTTTTATGTGCCGGATTATTGTACTTTGCCTCTTTTACTATGGCAGCGAATGAAAACACTGCCGCCGATGTTTACGTTATAGATAATCTGTGGGATGGCACTGCATGGATTGCGTCGGAGGTCGGAACGACACTGTCGAGGGAAGAGTACGATGCCTCTGATGTTGACTCTGCCGCTAATGAAACAGATCGCGGATATTTGTCCATGCGACGGGAGACAACTCGCGCCGGCGCCGTTTATACTGTGAGCACAAATTTCGATGAACCCATCAATCTTTACGAGTATCAGAGCATTGAACTTTCAGTAAAAGCGGACACTCCGGTTTTACCGAAGACGGGCACCAATGCAGGCAGAAATATTGACTTTATGATTACCGTCGATATCCACTCGACCGACGACACTATAACTACATCAAGACGCATTTATGCCGATGTGTGGACAAGCATTACGGTGCCGATGTCAGGCTGGAGCGGACGCACGCAGGTCACAGGGGTATCTGTTGCAATAAAGGTTGTGTCAAGTTTTGATGGTGTGTTCAGCCTTTCGTGGCAACTTGACAATATAACATCAAAGATTAAGGCTGATACATCGCATGAAGACACATTCATGACAAGCCAGTTTTTAATAAAAAAAGGCTCATACACAAGTGAGCCTACCTCCGGATATATAAAACTATCGGCTGGCGCCGACGGGATAGTATCGCTGGCTGCCAAACCGGTTTTCGCTGACACAGTGTCGGCGCCCTCGTATAATGCGATACGTATCGTCGCCGAAAGCACCGAAACGGATGTATATCTTTCCGTAACGTACGCTTATAAAGATGGCACAACGAACACGACTGATGTAAAAACAGTAAAGGGCAGGGCGAGCCGCGGAGCCTATTATTTCGATGTGCCGAATCTTTCATCAATTGAATCCTTTACACTAACGGCTGAAAACGTCATTGACGGCAATTTAAATATCTACTCCATATCACCGCATACTCTGCCGGTGCTGCCTGAGACCGGCATAGGTGCGCTTGAATCGTGTAAAGTATCTGCGGACGGTTCCGTAACTTTAAAGGGAACTGTTCCGTTTGATGCGGCAGGCGATTATATCAATGGTAAAATAGCAATTTACGCTATTCCGTCGTGGGCGGACGAGCGTGAATA
Organism: Clostridiales bacterium DTU064; assembly: GCA_001513385.1. GTDB lineage: Bacteria > Bacillota > Clostridia > Oscillospirales > CAG-272 > DTU064. Next base: position 10,695 of record LFTK01000017.1, on the reverse strand, counting down.
TATGGCGACGGCAGAGCCGTGCGCAGAGATAAAAATGACGACGCGTTTCAGTGTCACAATCGACGCATCGTCGCTTCCTGCCGGGTATCTAACGTATAAATATGCCGCTGCCGTAATTTATGACGGCACTTCCTTACAAATCGGCTCGCCGATGTATATATCGAATCCGTCTTTGCTCGGTTCTGCTTTGCCAAGTGCCATATCGGAGGGTATAAAGGGGCTTTGCGGCGGGATGCGACATTGTGACCTTTGCGTTTCTGCCACTATAATTGACGTTGATTTGGCAGAGCTTCTTGGCACATCGTCTGGCGGGCGGCTTTATACGTTCGGCGGGGAGATTTATTATTTCGACAGTGCCTTTATATCGCAGCTTGACACGCTCATCCGGCGTTATTCGCTGACAGGCGCACGTGTTTATATCAGACTTTTATGCACCGATCCGGGACTTTTTACAGGCGATGTGGAAGATGGCGTCCAAGCAGAATCAGCGCTTTATTACGCCCTGCGGGCGGATACGGAGCAGTCTTTTGGCATCCTTTATGCGGCGGTTGATTTCCTTACATCAAGGTATCGTAGCTCGGAGTACGGTTATATCGCCGGTATGATAGCCGGTGCTTATGCGTCGGATGCTGTTTCAAAGAACAACCCCGGCACGGATGTAACGCCTGTCGAGTACGCAAGGTTGCTTGAGGGGGCAATGCGGCTCATATATGAGGTCGGCTGTGCCAATATATCAAATTTTGAGGTGTATTTGCCGATAGGTCCCATTTTATGTGCCGGCTCAGGCATTGACGGCGGGGCCTACGACGCAATGCATCTTCTTCGGACAGTGTCGTCTTTTATCAAAAATGGCGGAGCATTTGACTATCGTGTGCTCTGGCAATCACCGCTCTCATCATCTGAAGAATACAGCGGCGCTGCAGTGTATGTCGGTGCTGACAATATTGAGATTCTTGCTAATTATTTTGATAGGCTCGAGAACTCAGGGCTTCCGGCACCGGGTGGTGCAATGTTTTACTGGCGACCGGAAGGGGATGTAAATATCTCATCGCTTGCATCGGGGTATGTATCGGGGTATTATTCCGTTGCTAAAAATCCTTTTGTCTCGGCGTTTATTCTGGCACCTGATGAAATGACAATTTCCGATGCCGACTGGGACGTATTTATCAGTGTTCTACGCTATATTGACACGGACAAGTATTCGTCGGCAGCGAGCATATTGGCACAAGCAATAGGTTCTAATGCCTGGCGAATAATAATGGCGCTTGACGACAATGACCCTGACGCATATCGGGCGCGACAGCGCTCTATTGTAACCGGAAGCGTAGTTCAGAAGCCTTCGGCTGACTTTACCGGAAGCTACACCTACTTTAATTTTTCATCCGTATATGACACGCGCGGCTGGCTTACCTATGATGGCTGCAAATCGCTCGTTTCGGCATCCCGTGCCGGCGGGCGCGTGCTCAGAGCGTCGTTTGGCGGTGGTGTCGGTGGAATTCTATATTCATCACTTTCTTTCCCCCTTGATTTTTCACCCGCGCCTGTCATAAGGTTTGATATTACGCTTGTCTCCGGCAGCGATGCTGATACTAATATAACAATTGAGTTTATGTCGGAGGGCGGCTTTTATATAACAGAAGCTATGCTCACGGCCGGCGTTGAAAATGCCGTTTACATCGATCTTACGGAGTATAAAGAGAAGGACAAAATTTACGCTATATCAATTTACTCCGATTTCACAGCGGGTGATGAAATTTATATTTCGAAAATAACCGGTTACAGCAGTCAGTACACGTCAGATGAGCTTGAATCGATGATAAAAAAGAACCCGGGCACAATAAGTGATACTGGCGATAACAAATATGGTGACGGTGGTTTTATAACACCGCTTGCGGTTGTGTTTATCATTATTGTTGTGAGCGGAGCCGTTTTTATTGCACTTCGCCGCCGAAGCTGAGCTTTTACAAATAATCAGCACTATAATATTTCACGCCAAAATAAACTTTGAAGGGAAATGACAAGCGAAAATGAAGGTAACATTTATCGGTGCGACACATGAAGTAACGGGCAGTTGTACGCTAATAGAATCATCAGGTGTATATTACCTTGTCGACTGCGGTATGGAGCAGGGGAAAAACGTATATGAAAACATTCCGCTGCCGGTAGCGCCGTCTGAAATCGCGGCTGTGATTCTGACACATGCTCATATTGATCACTCTGGCATGCTGCCAAAGCTGTACCGCGACGGCTTCAGAGGTGTGATATATTCGACGGAAGCGACACGTCGCCTTGCCGATATTATGCTCCGCGACACGGCTCATATTGAAGCGATGGAAGCTGAGTGGAAAAGCAGAAAGTCTGTCCGCTCAGGCGGGGAGCCTGTTTTACCGATGTACGATATAAACGATGTCATCGGCACAATGAAGCTTTTCCGCGGCTGTTCATATGGTGTGGAAGTATTGGTTGTGGGCGGTGTTAAGCTGCGCTTTTTTGATATCGGGCACCTGCTCGGCTCTGCCTGCGTTGAAATAAAGCTTAACGAAGCCGGGGTGGAGAAAACGATTATTTTCAGCGGTGACGTCGGCAATACAAACCACCCGATAATACGTGATCCGCAGCCGATTTACGGCGGTGATTATCTTGTCCTTGAGTCAACGTACGGCAACCGCCTTCATTTGCCACCCGAGGGGGATCCATATGAGGAGCTTGCCGGTTACATAAACCGCGCCTTTGACCGCGGGGGCAGTGTCATAATACCGTCATTTGCCGTCGGCAGGACGCAGGAGCTATTATATATGATACGGGAGATAAAATTAAAAGGGCTTGTAAAAAGCCGACCCAATTTCCCAGTTTACCTTGACAGCCCCCTGGCGAAAGAAGCAACGGAAATATTCATGAATTGCGACCCTGATTACTTCGATGGCGAAATGCGTGCGCTTATTGATGCGGGTGTCAACCCTATATGGAACGATGATTTAATCTTTTCGGAAACAGCGGAGGATTCAAAGCGCATCAATACAGACATGCAGCCGAAGGTTATAATATCGGCAAGCGGTATGTGCGAGGCCGGCAGGATACGCCATCACTTAAAGCACAATCTCTGGCGTCCGGAAAACATCATTCTTTTCGCCGGTTATCAGTCGGCGGGGACGCTTGGGCGCACGATTCTTGACGGCGCGCGCTCTGTGAAACTGTTTGGCGAGGAAGTGGCAATTCGCGCCGAGATATGCTCTCTTCACGGGACAAGCGGTCATGCCGATGTCGACGGTCTTACAGGGTGGTATGAAGCAATGAAAAAGCGTCCGGGGACCGTTTTTGTCAACCACGGCGACACGGAGTCATGTGAAGCACTCCGCGACAGCCACATAGAACAATTCGGATGCGAAGCTATTGCTCCTTTCAGCGGCACTGTATTTGACCTTATGACAAATGAAATCGTATATGATGCGGTGGGCGTTCCAGTTAAGGAGCAAAAGGAAAAGGGAGGAAAGAGCGCATCAACAACAAGGGCTGAGAAGATATATAATACGCTCGTAGAGACGGCGACAGAGCTTCTTGCGGTTGCAAAACGCTGCGCCGGGCGTCCGAATTCGGAGCTTGCAGCATTTACGTCCCGTATACGCGAGCTTATCAATAAATATAGATAAACAAACATTTCAAATATGATAGTGCGCTGGGCTACCCAAGTTAAAATGAGCGCTTGACAGCACAAAGCGCTGAGCAGCATAATAGTAACTGCCACAAAAGCATGGCTCAGTTAGTAAAAGTGCGCGATTAGCGAGCTTGTTGAAAGTGTAAATAAGCATACTCGCCGAGTAGCCATAGAAGCGTTGACACATAAAGACTGATGCGACATGGCGGTTAAAATTTTCGAGCCATGTCTACAAAAATAACACATCAGTCCATCACGGAGGCATAGCTCAGTTGGTTAGAGCGTACGGTTCACATCCGTGAGGTCGAGGGTTCGAGCCCCCCTGTCTCCATCCGCTTTTCATTAATAAAGCCGCAGGATAAACTGAGATATCCTGTGGCTTTTTTTGCTCTGTTTTGCTGTTAAGTTATTACGAAAAAATAAGATTCCCTGCCATAATTAAGCAGTGTTTACAAGCGATAAATAATAAACTATAATCATTATGTAGGTATATAAAAAACTCACGTGCAAATGACATATTCGTTCATTAACATAGGATTATATAGAGATTTGATAATATAAATATTACATCACACCACAGCACAGGAGGTGTGCGTGCATTCGTGCCTACACTCGCCTTTAAAAAAGTAAAAAATACATAAAGGGAGGGATTATCAGATGAAAAACAGGGAAGTGAAGAATTTTATCTTCATATGCGTTCTTGTTTTAGTTTTAACAGCAATCATTATAAAGATATATATAAACTCAAAAGATGCGTGGATGGTAAATGCCGTTGAAATAGGCACAAAAGATGCGCAAAAGTTTTATGAAAAACTAAACACTATGCTGGAAGATGATTTTTACCGCGCGCTTAATAAAATAAATGAAAAGTGCAAAATCGACCGGGGTGACAACATTTATTTAGCTTCGCTTGCGCTGCATAACAGGTTTAATCTTCTTGACGCAGAAAAAATCACAGCGCAGATAAAGAATAAAGAAAACAACCCGGGCTACCGTATTCAAATGATAGCGGCAGCGGGCGAGTTTTTCACATATGAGGAGTATTCCGCTCTTTATTCTATTGTCAGTGACACAAGTGATGATGACAGCGTGAGGGGATCCGTCCTTACATGGCTTCCGGAAGTAGGTGATGACGAGCTTTCGCTTCTTGTATCATATGCTAAAGATAAAAGTGGGGGCACGCCTTTGCGTTGCCGCGCTATGATAAAACTTTACAGTGTAAACGCTGACATGTGGGCGGATACGTTATCTGATGTCACCGGAAGCTACGACAATGCTAAAAAGGACGCCCTGATAACAGAACTGAAGAATATTTCATACGAGTATTCGGTTAATAATAAAAGGTTTCTGAAAAACGGCTCATATGAGCCGACAAGAGACCAGTCGGAATACATCGAGTTTGTAAAATACGCATATGAGTCTGATTTTCTTGGACTTGGCGACGCTTCTTTCCAGTGCCTTGCCGACATAATGAGTCCGGTGACGGTCGAATATCTTTTAGCTGACGCAAAAGAAAAGCTGACAGATGAACAGATAACATATGTGGCGGAAAAAAACTATTTAGCGATAACATATATTGCAAAAAACAGCGCTGATATGGAAAACGCGGCAGAGCTGCTTTGTCTTGCGGCAAAACACAAGCCATATTATGAGTTCATTGAGCTTTTATGTGAATTTAAGCAGAAAAACATATCGTCTCTTAATAAAGACGCGCTCTCGCTTATAGATGAAACAATTGCTTTTGTCGAAGAAGCCAACAAGGATACAAAGATTGAATATGAAAGCGACGGCGAAAGCATCAGTTAATGCAAAATTAAACTACTGACGATGAAAAAAAAGCAGAAAAAAGCAAAAAACAGACTAAAATAAAGACTCATCGCTCGCCGGAGTGTGAGGTTTTGTTGCAAGCGATTGAATAATCGGTGAGGTATTATGGCATGGCAGTTCGGTATCAAGAGAAAAGTATCGTTAACCTCGGCGGCGTATGGACGGTGTCGATTCCCGGACACAGTGATGTGGCCATACGATTGCCGGGGACGCTTGATGAGGCTGGCATTGGCGAGCCTGAGCCTGGCGGGATTTCAACATCGCGCCTTACGCGGCGATTCTCATATGAAGGGAAGGCTGTATTTTCGCGCACAGTCAAGGCAGACGTGCTTCGTCGGCTAACGGACGGCGGAAAACGCGTTTTTCTTGACATTGAGCGCAGCCGCAAGCTCACTCTTAATATCGGCGGGGACGATGTGACGCCCTACATTGAGGGGACGCTCTCAACGCCGTATACCTTTGAGATCACCGACGCGGCAAACAAGGCTGCGGCGAGCGGTGATGACCTTTTACTCTCGCTTTGCTGCGACAATTCATACACCGGCTGGCCGCGCGAGCCGATTCTTGCGTCATCTGCAGCGACGGATGAAACACAGACGAACTGGTGCGGCCTTTTAGGCTACATACGTTTGCGCAGCGAGGGCGAAAACTTCATCTCCGCCGTCCGAATATACCCACGCTGTGACGCAACGAAAGTTGATGTCGAGATTGAGCTTGACTGTGCCGCAGATTATGAAGGAACACTTACTGTTTCGTGCCCTCTGTTTATGCACGATGAAAAAAAGGATGTCCGGCTGCCAGCGGGACGCCACGTACTGCGATTTGACGGCATACCGGTGTCGGATACGGCGGCGAGGTGGCATGAATACGAGGGGGCTCTTCACACGCTTTTCGCTGCCGGAAGCGGACTATCGGGCGTCGACGCGACGTTCGGCCTGCGCGATTTTTGTGTGGCTAATGGCAAGCTCATGCTCAACGGGCGCGCTGTTTTCCTTCGCGGGGAGACAAACTGCTGCGTTTTCCCCGAGACGGGATATATGCCGATGACGGTTGATGAATGGAAAGATGTCCTTTCAAAATACATCTCATACGGGGTAAACATCGTTCGTTTCCATTCGCACTGCCCGCCGGACGCGGCGTTTACGGCAGCCGACGAGCTTGGTGTGATGCTGGCGCCGGAGCTTTCATGTTGGATGAAGCGCAGAGCCTTCGAGGACGATGAAAGCTTTGGTTACTATATGCTTGAGTTAAAGAGCATCCTTGCTACATACGCCAACCACCCGTCGTTTGTCATGCTTTCCCTCGGAAATGAGCTTTGCGCAGGCGAGCTTGGCCATAAGCGCATGGATATTCTTCTCGACACGGCAAAAAGTATCGACCCGACGCGGCTTTACGCCTGCGGCTCAAACTTCCATTACGGACGCGCAGGAACTGATCCCAAAAGCGATTTTTACACAGCGTGCGGCTGGCGGTCGCTGCACCTTCGTGCGACGTCGTCAAACATGGAAGGGCACCTCAACGAAAAGTACCCGTCCGCGAAAACGGATTACGATGCGGCGATGACAGCGCTTCGCACCGAATATTCAGGGCCTGTCATAGGCTTTGAAGTTGGGCAGTATGAAGTTTTACCGGATTTTGATGAGTGGAAAGGTCACAGGGGCGTGACAATCGCCGGCAACATAAACGCTGCTCGCGAAAATGCGGAAAAGGCGGGGTTTATGTCGGGGTGGAAAAGAAGGGTAGAGGCGTCAGGGGAGCTTTCGCTTTTATGCTACCGCGAGGAGGTAGAAGCTGCGCTTCGCACGGAGGGGATGTCGGGGCTGTTTTTGCTCGGACTGCAGGATTTTCCGGGACAGGGGACAGCTCTTGTCGGCATGATAAACTCGCACATGCGCGAAAAACCGTTTGATTTCGCGCGCCCTGAACGCTTCCGCAGCTTTTTTAAAGACACGCTTCCGCTCGTGCTACTTGAAAAATACACTTATACGGACGGCGAGACGTTATCGGCAGAAGTTAAGGTAGCAAACTATGGGAAAGGCGATATTGAAGGGGATTGTGTTGTAACAATAGAGAAAAACTGCGGTGACGCGCAAAGCGAAAACGGCGCGATTACAGAAGCTTACATAAAACTGCCGTGTACATCATTCCCGCAGGGGAAGCTGACGAGCGCCGGATTCATAGACTATAAGCTCAACTCTGGCGGTGAGCCTGTATCGCTTTTAATTAAAGCGGCTGTTGTGGAAAAAGGCAGAGTAGGTGGCAGGCGGGCGATAGAAAATTCGTACCGAATATGGGTTTATCCTCGCGAGTGGAGAGTTGATACAGGCGATGTGATAATAGCACGTAGCCTAAAAGATGCTATAGTGTCGCTTGAAGCAGGAAAAAAGGTGTTTTTATCGCCGCCACCGAATGAAGAAGCCATACCCGGCTCAATTAAAGCGCAGTTTTCGACGAATTTCTGGTGTGTAGGGACATTTCCCGGGCAATCAGGCTTTATGGGCTTAATGATGGACCCGAACCATCCTGTTTTCGCCCATTTCCCGACCGAATTCCACACAGATTATCAGTGGTGGCCGATGACAAAAGGGCGTGCTATCCTTATACCACCGCACATAGAGCCGATTGTGTGCGCTCTTGACTCTATCGCACATATGCGCCATATGGGTATGCTTTTTGAAGCAAACGCCTGTGGCGGGGTGCTCGTGGCAAGCGGCATGGGACTATTTGAAAACTTCTGTTATCCCGAGGTAAGGGCTCTTTATTCAAGCATAATGTCGTATATGAACTCCCCTGCCTTCTCGCCAAAAGATAGCCTGACAAAAGAAGAGCTTGCCGCTATGTTCCGATGATTTAATAAATACAAAAAACAGCGCCCGGAGGGTAAATCCTTCGGGCGTATAGCATATTGTCGCTAATTCTTTATCTTGAGACTCGTCCGCTTCCGTCCCCCGCAACAAGGGCGAGAACTTCTTTTTTCGTTACGCGGTTGTAGTCTCCCTCGATTGTATGTTTTAAAGCGCTTGCGGCAACGGCAAATTCAAGCGCATCTTTTGAGTCATAGCCGTCAAGGATAGCAAAGATAAGCCCGCCTGCGAAGCTGTCACCGCCACCGACGCGGTCAATGACGGTAATCGAGTATTTTTTAGAGTGGAACATCTCGCCGCCGGTATAAAGAACGGCAGACCAGTTGTTCTGGCTTGCGCTGATGCTTTCGCGCAGCGTAACAGCAACAGCCAAAAAGCCAAAGCGTTCGGTCAGCTCACGGCATACATAGCTGTAGCCTTCCTCCGACAGCTCACCGGTTATGACGTTCGTATCCGGAGCTTTAATGCCGAATACTTTTTCCGCATCTTCTTCATTGGCGATGCAAATATCGACATACTGCATAAGCCCGCTCATCACGACACAAGCGCGCTCAGGCGACCACAGCTTTTTTCTGAAGTTTAGGTCACACGAAACAGTCAAGCCTTTTTCTTTGGCTTTTTTACAAGCGATAAGGCAAATCTGGGCACACGAATCCGACAGTGCAGGCGTTATGCCTGTGAAGTGGAACCAGTCAGCACCGTCAAATATAACATCCCAGTCAAAATCAGCGGGTGTTGCTTCTGAAATTGCCGAATGAGCACGGTCGTATATGACGTTTGATGCCCGCTGAGAAGCGCCGCGCTCGACAAAATATATACCCATACGCTCGCCGCCGCGCACGATGTGGGATGTGTCAACACCAAGTCCGCGCAGCTCAGCTATGCAGGCATCAGCGATGGGGTTGTCGGGCAGTTTTGTGACAAAGGCAGAATCAAGTCCGTAATTCGCGGCTGATATGGCGACATTCGCTTCTCCCCCGCCGAAAACGGCGTCATATGAGCGTGCCTGAGAAATGCGAGCGTAGCCGGGCGGCTGCAGCCGCAGCATAATCTCACCAAATGTAACAAGTTTCTTTGCCATTATTGATTGCTCCATTATTTATGTATAAATAAATTCAAAGCTGTCTCTATTATAACACAACTGAAGCATAAAAGCATAAAAAGACATCATACAGCCATGTATCAGAAGATAATTTTTCCTTTTGGAATTATCGCTTCAGCACAAAAAGCCCCGGGAAGAGGTATCCCGGGGCTTGTGCTATGTGATTATGTAAGGTTGAAAAATAGTGCAAAAAGATTTAGCAAATAAATTCGGGTTACATCGCCGCAGTTTCTTTGTTTTCCAAAAACTCGCGTCCTTTTTCGGTTAATATGTAAAATCCGTCTCCCTGCGGCTTGAGATAGCCATTCTCGGCCATCATGCCAATGAGGAGCAGTACTTCATCTTTGCTGCTGCCATAACATATTGCAGGCCGCTCACCGTGATAAAGGTTTACAGGTTCACTTGTGCGCCCCATGTGTCTTGCAACATATTGCAGAAGTTTTATTGCTTTTTCGTCGAGAGTCTTGGGAACTAATTTATCGTCTAAAATAGAAACCCATGATGTGTTGGTAAGACACTTGCCGTGATGACCCATTTCATTCATTTCGCGAATATATCCGGAAATGACAGCGGCATGACGGCGCACCTCCTCTAAAGCTTGCGGTTCTTTATGATAAAACTTTTGTGATACGTAGAAATCACCGCAGTTTGGGCAGTTGTAAAAGCAATAATTATACAGGTTGCTTCTATCTATTAAAGTTTCGGCGACGCCGCCGCAAATGATGCATTTTTCTGTATCGGACATCGTCTTGCCACCCTCCGCAAACAATTTATTCACACTTATATCATACTATAACACAGATTTGCTGTAAATACAATGCTATATGGTAATATAATTGTACAATTTTTAATATATGGCGATTGTGGAAGTGGCAGATGGCGCTATTATTATTTGGCTATTCTCGTGTCTTGCGTTTCTTTGTTAAATTAAATGTATTACCGTCAGTCGCTGCCAGCGGTTAGTTTTATTAGTAAATTAATATCATCGGGCTGAACTTTTGCCTCATGAGCCGCACGGCAGCGGCTGATAGCGCCGCATTTTTCACATTTATGGACAATTATAAAACCTCGCCGTGCGTCGGTTTCAACGCGTATGGGGCGCATGGGGCCGCCGCACTCGTTTGCCCTGTCGCCGGGATTGATGTCAACGTGAAGAGACCACAGGCATTTTGGACAATGGTTGCGGGATGTGTGGCCAAGCGGTTTCACTTCAAAGCCGCAGTGTTGACAGATAAATCCTTCGTCGTTTT
>LFTK01000077.1 GCA_001513385.1 Clostridiales bacterium DTU064 | reverse complement strand
GAAGATTTTCGTTAATACAGAGTGTTGCGTGCTTTTGAATCGACACAAGAATGTCGCATACGGCTTCGTATGTGTGGTTATAGGGTAAAACAGAAAGCCCGGTTGTGTAGACTGTAGAAATCTGCATTCCATAATAAACGGAGGATACAAGGTTGTGCTCCGATAACATTACGCCCTTTGCAACGCCCGTTGTGCCGGATGTATATACGAGCATTTTAAGCTCGTATTCACCGCGGCGGGCGTCAAGATATGAGCGGTCGCAACAGTCAGCGCCGAGCCGCCATAACGGATAAGATCCTCTGCCCGGACGGCTTTGTCGTTTTGCAGATTTCTATGTTCATTTTCGGGAAGCCCGAATACGATAAACTTACGTATAGCGGGTATTTCATCGGCATACGGGAGAAGCTTGCCCGCAAAATTCTTTGTTAAAAACAGCGCTTCACAGTCACTGTGATGAACAATGTTTATTATTTCGCGAACAGGAAGCTCACGGTCGATCGGGACAAAAACGTTATCGCTGCACAGTGTCGTCAGATATGCAAGATCCAGCCGTAGCAGTTTTCACCTATCATATGATGTGTATATTCCTAAGGCCAAGAAGCGCCATTCCTGTTCCAAGCGCGTCAACAGCGTCGCGGAAGCGTGAATATGTGACCTCAGTAACAGTGCCTTCTTCGCCTTTGAATTTATAAGCCACGGTGTCCGGTGCTTCTTCTGCGGCAAGGTCGAGCATTTCGCGTATTGAGGAAAAAGGCTTTACTTCGTAAAGCGGGTAATTATGTTTCAAATTCGTTCCCCTGGGATACATTGTTTCCATAAAAGTTTTGTGTCCTTTCTTTATGCGGTATCAGCCTTTTACGCTTCACGCACTGTTAGCAGCGGTTGTGTACGGTGTCCGCTTTTATTTTTCAATTCTATAAATTGTTCCCTCGGGGATATCAATGAGTATTATGCCGCGCGCGGCAAGCTCTGCTCTTATTCTGTCAGCCTCGGCATAATTTTTTGCCTTTTTTGCTTCAGCACGTGCGGCAATAGCTGCCATAATTTCGGGGTCACCTTCGGTTTTTATATCAGATGCGCGTTCGGCATACTTTTTGGCAGCTTCGATTAAGTCAAGAGCAAGTACACGGTCAAAATCAGCAATTGCCGCAAGTTTTGTCGCGTCAGAAGAATCGGATTTCAGTGTGTCATAAAGAACAGTTATTGCAAGCGATGTATTGAGATCGTTGTCAAGCGCTTCACGGAAGGCTGCTCTGTGTGCATCAAGCGCATCGGGGTCGGGATTTCCGACAGGTTTAAGCTGTGATATGCGTGCGATGAGCTTTTCATATGCGGATGCTGCATTGTCAAGCGTTTCCCACGAGAAGGCGAGTGATTTTCTGTAGTGAGACTGCAGGCAGAAAAATCTATATGCAAGCGGGTTGTATCCTTTTTCTTTGAGAAGCGAAAGTGTGAGAAATTCACCCTTTGATTTGCTCATCTTACCGCTTGATGTATTGAGGTGCATTATGTGAAACCAGTGACGGCACCACGGATGACCAAGGTAAGCTTCGCTCTGGGCTATTTCATTTGTGTGATGGGGGAAAGCGTTGTCAATACCACCGCAGTGTATGTCGACAGTCTCGCCGAGGTGCTTCATACATATAGCGGAGCACTCAATGTGCCAGCCGGGATAGCCTAATCCCCAAGGGCTTGGCCACTTCAGTTCCTGATCTTCAAATTTGCTTTTTGTAAACCATAATACGAAGTCGGTTTTATTACGCTTATTTTTATCTTCATCAACGCCCTCACGGACGCCGACATCAAGGTCTTCGGCATTGTGACGGCTGAAAACATAGTATTCACTGATCTTTGATGTATCAAAGTATATGTTGCCGCCGGCTTCGTATGCATAACCTTTTTCAATCAGGCGCGTTATTATTTTAATATAATCGTCAATGCATGCCGTTGCCGGCTCTACGACATCAGGCCAGCGTATATTGAGATCATCGCAGTCGGCACGGAAAGCTTTCGTGTAAAAATCAGCTATTTCAAGCACTGTTTTATGTTCACGGCGCGCCCCGCTGACCATTTTATCTTCGCCTGTGTCGGCGTCGCTTGAAAGATGGCCGACGTCTGTTATATTCATAACGCGCTTTACATCATAGCCGATATAGCGGAGATAACGGTCAAGTATATCCTCCATGATGTATGAGCGCAGGTTTCCTATGTGAGCGTAATGATAGACAGTGGGGCCGCATGTATACATGCCGACATGGTTTCCGTTCACGGGCGTAAACGGCTCTTTTTCCCGGGTGAGGGAATTATATAGATAAAGCATATATATTTTTGCTCTCCTTGAATTGCTTTTTGCTTTATGCTTAACACTTTATTTTTACTTACTGTTCTCGATTTTGCGTAAAACGGTGTTAAATTGCAGTTCCGTCTGAACCGTCACCGCTGCCGTTTTTGGTGTATTTAGCTTCGTTATAATCGCTTTCACTTTTTGAGCGGAGTATGAAAAATGCACTTGCAGTAAAAATAACAAAGCTTATGGCAATGGTAATCATGATTTCCGTGGGGGATGAATCCTCATGCAAAAAGGGAAGATAATTTGCCGCATTGAAGCCCACGTGTAATATAATCGGCGCCCAAAGTGAGCGGAAGCGCTCCATCAAGAAGCATAAGATAAGACCCATGATGAAAGCGTATATTACGGCAATGATTTGCCCGTGGGCAAGCGCAAAGATGGCAGCAGACAGCCCGGCTGCGATGGGCGCGCTCATTGCGCGGCGAAGGCGCGTGTAAATGAGCCCGCGGAATACAACTTCCTCGATGATCGGGGCGGCAATTGCAACGCTGATGATTTCAAGTATGCGCGAGCTGTTGCCGAGCAGTGAGTAAAGTTTATTATATTCTACAATTATTTTCTCAGGCAGCGGGATAAGCTTGATGAGTATAAAAACAATGAGAAACTGAAGTGAAACGCCAAGTGGCAAAACAAGCAGTATAGCTTCGTTTTTTACCCGTCGCAGCCAGACTTCAGCAGAAAAACGTTTGCGACGGATGGCGAAAATGATAATCAGCGCTATTAACGTGGCGGCAGAGTAGACGACAGTAACAAGACTGATGTCAATGGATGATAAAGCATCTTTATATGCTTCGGTTATGATTTCAAAAGAGTGCTCGGAGTATATTTTGGCAAATGTTTCTTCGTTCCATTCACCGTAGACGTCGCTGTTTTTCTTATAGTATTCCTCGGCAATGTCATACATGCTGTCAATCATTGCCGATGAAAGAAATACAGCCGTCACAAGAATGTTTATGAAAAGATAAAAGAAAAAGTATAAAGCCGCACTGAAAACAGAACGTGCTATTGACGGGCGGCTTGTCGGCCTCGGCTGATACTGGAATCCGTATTCGCGTCTATCGTTGCTGCCGCCAAATATGTTTATCGGAATTTTGTCGTTTTCCGGTGTATCACTGGTGCCATTACTGCCGGAATTATGACCGGTGACGCCTTCGTTGAAATATTCGCTTTCTTTCTCTACATTATCGACAGGACGTTCGCTGTCATCATAAAACGATTTTCCACAGTACGGACAATATTCAAGATCGTCGTCCGAAAGGCGCTTACAGCGTTTACAAATCATATATGGCGGCTCCTTGTTTTATTATCTCCATTTGTTCTTACTCTTTATATTTTATTCGCTTTTCGCGGAGGTATCATCGTCTCCGCTTTTTTGTTTTAGCTTTGCTTTGAGCTCATCAATTTCCGCACGCATCTCATCAAGCTTCATGCGCATAGTGCAAAGCTCCTGAGCAAGGGGGTCGGGAATATGAACCTGGTCAAGGTCGCCGACGCGGACGCCGTTTGTCCGTACGATACGCGCCGGAATACCAACAGCTGTGCTGTTTGCCGGAACGGGGCTTAAAACGACGGCATTTGCTGCAATTTTTGAGTTATCGCCAATCGTAAAGCCGCCAAGAACCTTAGCACCGGCTCCCACCATTACGTTGTTGCCAAGCGTGGGATGACGCTTTCCCGTTTCCTTGCCGGTACCACCAAGCGTAACACCCTGATAAAGCGTGCAGTTATCACCAATCTCCGATGTTTCACCTATGACGACGGAACCGCCGTGGTCAATGAAAAGCCTGCGCCCTATCTTTGCGCCCGGATGGATTTCAATACCGGTGAAAAATTTTGCCGTCTGGCTGATGAAACGCGCGGGGAAGTACATTTTTTTCTGATATAGTTTATGGGCTATTCTGTGCGCCCATATGGCGTGTACGCCGGAGTACAAAAGCGCGACTTCAAGTGCGCTTTTCGCCGCAGGGTCGCGCTCGCGGACAGCGGCGACATCGTCTTTCATTTCGCGTACCGTACCGAGAACGGTATCGGTGGCGCGCAAAAGAGCGCGTGATGCGGCTCTTCCGATGATATTTCCAAGGGTTATTGAAGATGATGCTGAATTAATATTTTTATTAGTCATATCCATGTTTATATTCATCCTTTTTCTCGTAAAAAAATCAAAAGCCTCTCGTAATTGGTACGAGAGGCGGCGTAATATCCGCCGGTTTGCATAACGCCACACTTGTTAAGCAAAGGCACGCTCCCCACCTCCCGATGACGGCTGAACAGTATCGATATTATTAACTAAATATGAGCCGTGCAGGAAGCATCACTAATATAAAATTGTGTTTACAGCGGCGTGAGAAAATAATCATACATATAAAGGTTCCGTAATACATGCGTAAAGCATAGAACCTTTTGTGCTCGCGCCACTTGCAAATTATATCGGGCGGACAATTTTTTGCATGTCAATTGTATACTATATTATATACAACCGTACAATCTTTGTAAACCCCTGTTTTAATATGTTTATATTTCGCTTATCTCACCTTGCGATTTATGGGTTCAGCAGGGTTAAGCAGCAGTATTTCGGATGAGCTTTTACATGTACATAAAACTAATTTCGTCTCGCCTTCCCGAATATAGGATATTGTTACATCAATATCATGTTACGGCAAAAATACTCTTGACTATTTAGCAACAAAAAGAGTATAATATAGTCAAAATTTTGGTGCAGGCGGTCAATATTCAATATGTTTTACTATGAAAAAAGGGACGAAATCAACAGACAGTGGTTCGCCATAGAGGAAGAGGTCAACTTCTCATACCCGATGCACCTTCACCGCTGGTATGAAGTTGTCCTGATTGTTGACGGGGAGCTTGACATATCCGTCGACGGCAAGCTCTATCACCTTGTCCAGTACGACACGCTCTTTATTTTCCCGAACCAGATGCATGAGTACATATCGACAAAACCATCTCATCATAAGCTTTGCCTTTTCCGCCCTGAGACCATAGCATACTTCAATAATAAAATGAAAAACAGCATACCCGACAACCCTTGCAAGAATGTACGGGACGAGCCGTGGCTGCAGCTTTTCCTCGATATGAAGCGCGACGATCCGCTCGAAACAATAAAGGGGATTCTTTATTATTACTGCGGCATGTTTTCCGGCGATAAATTCAAAAACATTGCCGAGTGTGACATGCCCGACAATCAGGATCTCATGCATCGCATATTTAAGTTTGCCGAGGAGCATTTTCAGGACAAATGCACGCTCTCCGACCTGTCGGCGTACATCGGGTACGATTATAGCTACCTGTCAAAACTTTTCTCAGATAAAATCGGTATGTCGTTTACCGAATACGTCAACATGCTTCGTATTGACAGAGCCTGTTATCTACTTAAAAATACCGATCTTCCTATCCTCAATATTTCAGAACAATGCGGATACGGAAGCATACGCAGCTTTAACCGCAATTTCATCCGGCGGATGAATGTGACGCCGCGTGAATACCGCAAGCACCCGCAGGAAGAAGGCCAGCGTGTTACGTTATAGTTTATAAATATAAAAAAATGTCAGGAGAAAAACATCTTCCGGACATTTTTTGTCATTGTGCGGGTATTAACGTTATATCGACTTGTCAGCGGGGCAGTCGGCGCCGGACCAGATGCGAACTTGTGTCCACGGCTCGGGCGGGTCACGCCAAAACGGGTCACTTTCGGGCAGGCCAAGCGGTAAAAGGGCGGTTGAAGCAAGGTATAAACTGCCCGTTGAAATATATGTTTCACCAAGCGA
>LFTK01000009.1:16657-18628 GCA_001513385.1 Clostridiales bacterium DTU064 | reverse complement strand
GACGGAGACCTTGCTGCAATTGGAACTGCTGAAACTGTTCACAGCGCCACACGCGGCGAAAACATAACGATAATATTCATAAATAACTGTATATATGGTATGACCGGCGGTCAGATGGCGCCGACTACCCTGCCCGGTCAGGTTACAACAACATCCCCTTACGGGCGTTCACCTAAGATTCAAGGCAACCCCATACGCGTTTGTGAGATGCTCTCCACCCTTGACGGTGTCGCTTATGCTGAGCGTGTCTCAGTTGACTCTCCGGCAAACGTCCGCCGTGCAAAGAAGGCAATTTTAAAGGCGTTCCGCAATCAGGTTGAGGGAAAAGGATTTTCAATTGTTGAGGTTCTCTCGACATGCCCGACAAACTGGGGGCTTTCTCCTGTTGAAGCGCTCACTTGGCTTCGTGAAAACATGATACCTTACTACCCTCTTGGCGTTTACAAGGACATTGACAAAAAGGAGGGGGATGAAAAATGACACAGAATATATTAATTGCGGGCTTTGGCGGTCAGGGAATCCTCTTTGCAGGAAAAGCGCTTGCTAAAATGGGAATGAACGAGGGGTTACATGTTACGTGGCTTCCCTCATACGGCCCCGAAATGCGCGGTGGCGCCGCAAACTGCTCTGTTGTCTTATCAGACACCGAAATAGGCTCGCCGCTTGTTCCTGAACCGGACATTCTCATAACGATGAATAAACCATCGTTTGATAAGTTCACACCTAAGATAAAACCGGGTGGAACACTGTTTGCAGACAGTTCAATGATAGATAAAAAGTGCACCCGCACTGATATAAATGCGTATTATATCCCCGCGTCGGCTCTTGCTTCTGACAATGACCTGCAAGGGCTTGCCAATGTCGTCATGCTCGGATATTTCCTTAAAGTAACGGGCATTTTCGATTATGATAAATTCCTTCTTGACATAACATCCGGCATACCGGCTTCACGTGAAAAGCTGATTGAGGGAAACAAAAAAGCTCTTGCCATCGGTTATGCGTACGAGGGATAAGAAAACATCAGTATAAAATAACACACATACAAGCAAGAATAAAACCGTTTCACTGTATATCGCAATGAAACGGTTTTTTTATGTGCATATGAGTAAAACAAAGATACATTTAGTTCAGCATTATCTGACCGCCCGTGACAGGCACAGCCTGTCCTGTTTCGTATTTTTGCCTGATGATGTAGTCAATGGCGCACATAACATCCTCAACACGGCATCCGCGCCCGAGCGGAACCTTTGATTCATAATACCGCCTTACGTCATCAACAGTTTTTGCGCCCGGCACTTTACCGGATCGCAGATACTGTACGAAAAGACCGTTTTCCGGGTCACTCCAGAGCGGCCCGTCAAGGAAGTTACCGGGGCATATGGCGTTTACTTTTATTCCATATGGCGCAAGCTCAAGTGCGAATGACTGCGTAAGTCCGATTCCGCCGAATTTACTGCCGGCATAAGCGTAATTTTTATTGCTGCCTTCAAGCCCGGACTTTGAGTTGATTTGAATTATATCGCTCATGTAATCAGGGCTTGCTTTGCGCTGAAGCTTCATTATAGCCGACGCATACTTAGCGCAGAGGAAATAAGCGTTATAATTAACCTTTGTAACAAAATCAAACGTTTTGCCATCAAGGTCATCAAGAGAACCGGAGCGGACGACGCCAGCGTTGCTTATAAAGACATCGATTCCGCCATATTCTGTTGCTGCAAAAGCTGTGAGTGCCGAAACTGAACTTTCGTCCGTCACATCACACCGGCAAGCGATGGCAGCATGAGCGCCATACTGCTCGCAAAGCGATGCTGCTACCATTTTTGCGCCTTCTTCGTTTATATCGGCTATGACAACGGACGCACCCTCCGCTGCAAGCGAACGCGCTATTCCCTCGCCGAATCCTTGTGCTGCACCTGTGACAACGACAATTTTATCTGAAAGCGCGCCTGCACTTCCCTTGCCCGCGGAAAC
>LFTK01000009.1:0-16634 GCA_001513385.1 Clostridiales bacterium DTU064 | reverse complement strand
GCTTGAGATGAAACGTAAATTTTTACGGCGTCGAGAAAAACGTCGCGTGCTATGGCAGCTTCTTTTGTCGAGGAACCGAGCGAGAACATGCCTACGTCTTCGGCAATTACCGTTTTTGGCATACGTCCTTCTTCGGCAACATATGAATTCCAAGCAGAAATAATGCTCTCCGGTTTTGTGTCGGTTATATACAACGGTTTTACACCGGCATAAACGATGTGATCAGGTGTCGGTGGGGTGAAAAGTGCTTTTACAGCATCAAAAGAAGATGCAAGCTTTGAAACCTCAGAGTTTTTTGTAAAAATGCAGCGGCTTTTGCCTTCAGGCGAGAAAAGCATACGCAAAACCGGCGCTATGCGAGACGCTGTTTGGCGCGATGCGTCGTCCGTATTATCAGTAAGGTCAGGCAGCGCAGATTTTGCTTTAATTTCAGCTTCAACGGTACTCATAACACGCAAGACAAGCGCATCGAGTGTTTCTTCATCATCAGCGGCAAAGAAAACACCGTGATTCTGAAGGAAAATGAGGTTAACACGTGCCCCTTTTGCTTCAGCTTCTTTTATGCGCTCAGAACAAAGGTGCGCAAGAGTATATCCCGGCTGTGTTTCGGGAATCCATAACGCATCAGAAAAAAGCCTTGCACAAGCACCTTCGCCGTTTTTTGCGCACGTCATAGCATTAACGGTGGCCGGATGAACATGCAAAACATATTTCTGCGGGAGCAGATTATGTAGCAGCGTCTCGACGCTCGGACGCTTGCCACGTGCCTTGTCTTCACTTGTGCGTGCGTCCATCATAGCGGCAAGGACTTCTGCTTCACGATCCGAATCGCTCATCTCGGCAGGATACTGACGCTCGGTTATAGCAGAAAGCGCTCTCCTGTCAAGGCAAACAAAGCCTTCCTCCGTTATCGTCGCAAGCGATGTACCGGAGCCTTTGACATAAATCACATCCTCGGTTTTATACGATGTGTTGCCACCGCCCGCAAGCACATATGACGCATCACGGCCGTATTTGTTTGATATGCGCACAATAGTTTCAAGTGACATTACAGTATCGCCTCTTTTATAACTCTTTTATAAAATATCAATTTTTGCTTCCCCGCGCCCGATCATAGAATAAAGCTTTGTCCGCTCTTCAAGCGAGGGATGTTTTACAATCATCTCGCTACTGTTCATCGCCAGACGTATATCGGATGTTGCTGCGATTTCATGCCCGATGAGCGCAAATGTCGTATCTATCAGGTGTCCAAACATCGGATCAGCCATCTTCTGACATATGAAAAGCTGGCGGGGGGAGTTTATATCCTCACCGCTTATTTCAAAAAAGTTATACGAGCGGCAAAGAGCCATTACACGGGATAATTGTTCCTTTGTGTTGCGGCTCGGCATATATGTTACGGCATCGAACCCTGTTTCCTTAAGCCAGGCGAAAAGTTCATCAAGATACGCATCTTCAAAGCGCTGTGCGCGCTTATCGCCAGTCACGGAATCACCAACGTCCCCAAGATACGCGTACGCTGTAATCGCTCCATGTGAGCGCGCATACTCAATAAACTCTTCGGCATCCGGCAGCTCGTCAGTAGCCTGTATATATATAGTAGGGATAAGTGCGCTTTTTAAGGCGCCGAGTATATCGTATAAATAAAACTGCGGGGTTTTGTCCCCATCTGCTATATTTGAAAGGACTTTTTCAGGTATTTTGAGCTTCAGTTTTTCTGTCAAGAAAAGAGTTAGCGCATGCGGCGTTTGCGCATATTCGGCAAGCTTAATTGCAAGCGCATACATAAGGTGACGCTCGGTCACACTCCCGCCCGTATCAGCCATTGACTTCGGGATAACGTCGGTATCGTAGTCGATAGAAATACGATATGGCGAGAAAATATCGTTTATCCTATCACACATAGCTCGGTTACGCTTACTCCGCGCTTCACGGTAAGGCTCAAGAAAATGCTGAAACGCTTCATTTTTCCCACGCGGTACGCCGTGCGCACACACGTATGCCACACCCGGCTGATCAGGATTGTTAAGCGTCCTGTCTTCAAACCGACTAACCTTAACACGACATTCAACGCCTTGTGTCGTCGGCAGCCCGAAATAAGATCCCGCTTCTGTAAACTCAGCGCCACCCGCTATACTGTCGTGGTCGACGATTCCCGCCGTTAAAAGTCCTGCCCGCCAGGCTTCAAAAACAGCAGCCGCCGGTGTATATGGCGAAAACGAGTATGATGTGTGGATGTGGCAGTTAACAAAATTACCGCTCGGTGTTTGTTTTATGTCCCCCGTAACAGCGCTGCACGATAACATGCGCGCCGCTGCAAGACGCACTATCTCACTTTTATTATAAAGCTCGGATATGAGCTTGTCCTGTTCGTTTTTGCTTATAGAATTTGCTTTATCGCTCAATTTTATCGCCTCTGCTTTTGTAAATGTCGTAAAATGATCCGTTAAGACCGAGAAAATCAATAATTTTATTATATTCGTCGATTTTTTCGTTGTTTATGATAGTGCCGCCGCGCCGTCTGACTGCGCGTATGAGAAGATTTTTCGGCGTTTCGTCAGGGTCTATCAGTTCTACAATGTCTGTGTGATAACCTTCTATTTCAAGCATCATGGCGCGAAGCGAATCTGTACTGTTTCCGTCAGGCGCTGGGAGGTCATAGAACGCCGCGTGATAAATGAAAGAGGTTCGCAGTTTATTTTACCATTAAGCTCATGATGGCAGCAAGGTGTTGACAGAATAACGCGGGCACCCATTGCCACTGCACGACGAAGAACGGCGTCTGTCGCCGTGTCGCAAGCGTGAAGCGAAACTACAAGATGAATATTACTGTCGCCGAACGTATTTTCATAAACAGATGATTCATTTATATCAGAGCAGACAAATGTCATTCCATCGACGCCTGTGCGCTTTGCGACGTCGGCACAATATTCAATGACGTTTTGCTTTCTGTCGACGCAAAGCATTTTTACATCACGCCCGCGAACATTACTTAGGTATTCATATACAGCAAAGCTGAGGTAGCTTTTACCGCAACATAAATCGCAGACATTTAAAGTACCTGATGAAGGCAGCTTATCGTAAACATCATCAAGAAGCTCCGTGAATCTGTTAATCTGCCTGAATTTCGACTGTTTTTTATCGTGAACGCGCCCCTCAGCAGAGCTGATGCCTAATTCACGAAGAAAAGGCTCCGTTCCGTTGAATATATATTTCTTTTGTCTGTTGTGGGCGTTTTTGTTTTCATGGCTGCTTGCAGCATCATCGTTTTTACTGTCGCCACTGCCGGACGTGGGCTTTTTACTGCTTATCAGCGTTGCCTTGCCCTTTTTTGAGACCATAAGCTGATACTCGTCCGTCTCGGTTATCAGGTTAGCCTGCCTGTATTGTGATGTGAGTGTGAGCACGCGTTCATATAAATTTTCAGCTTTTATATTGTCGCGCAGCGTGCGTCCGTCCTTATAAAATGATTCTACGGCAATTTTTGTTGCAGCACCGCTTAATGCGCCGTATGGCGTCACATTTATTCGTATAGCTTTTTCATTTTCTGATGCCGATGGGCGTGAAAAAACGGCTTTTTTCAGCGTGCCGGATGCTGCGGACGCTGAAAGAAGCCGGCAAAACTCTTTTATGTTTATGCCGTCATAGCCGTTCCTATTTAAAATTTGATTTTCGTCTTTATTCTCGCCGTTCATTTGATGTCAGAATTGCCCTCGCCACTGTTTTTATTCTTTGATTTGCCAAGCGACAGCTTTGGCTCCGTTTTATTATAAAGCCTTTTCATATTTGGCACGTGACGCCATATTATAAGCGCTCCTGTCAGGACTGTAATCAAGCCAGCGCCACTCCAGCCGACCCCTGTCGCGCGAAATATGCTGTCATGTATTATGGGATAAAGCCCGGCAACAATGATTGAGCCGAGCGAAACATATTTTGTTCCGGTGACTATGATGATAAATATTATAAGAAGTATCAAAAACACGACCGGGTCAAGAAGAAGCACCATCATTGCAGTAGCAGCAACGCCTTTTCCGCCGCGGAAACGATAAAAGACGGGAAAAATATGACCGACAACGCACATAAAACATGCAAAATACGCGCCGCGTACACCAAAAACAACCGTTCCCACTACAAAGGCGAGAAACGTCTTGAACAAATCGCCGAGAAGTGTGAAAAGCGCAGCCTTTTTACCGTAAACGCGGAGCATATTTGTCATTCCGGCATTTTTGCTGCCTTGTGTGCGTATATCTGTCCCATATACAAGCCTTGAGATGATGATAGCCGTATTTATACTGCCGAGCAGGTATCCGGAAACAATAGATAAGACAAACGCAGTGATGTAAAGAGCGGTAAATTTTGCGCCTGTCGTACCGCTCATCAGAATATTGCCTATAAAGCCGCGGTTTAAAAATTCAGCAAACGTCATAGTATGATAATCCAATCAAATATTGACAGTATTGAGCATGAATAAGATGGTTTATATCGAATCGTCATTATCTCCGCGCTGGCGAACGATGATTTTTATCGGCGTACCCTTAAAACCGAATGTGTCGCGCAGACAGTTTTCAATATACCGCTGATACGAAAAATGAAACAATTCTGCCCTGTTGCAGAAGATAACGAATGTAGGCGGTGCGACGCTTGTCTGCGTCATATAGTATATCTTCAGTCTTCTGCCCTTGTCCGACGGCGGCTCGACACGTGCCGTTGCCTCAAAGAGAAGGTCATTTAACATACCTGTCGTTATACGTTTATTTGCCTCTTCAAATACTGAATTAATCAGCTCGAAAAGGCCCCCTACTCGCTGCCCCGTCAATGCCGATATGAACGTAATGGGCGCGTACTTCATATAGGATAGCGCTGCTTCAATCTTTTTTGTATATTCTCCGACCGTCGAGTTGTCTTTATCGGGCACCGCGTCCCATTTATTGACCGCTATGATACAGGCTTTCCCCGCATCATGGGCAATTCCGGCTACTTTTTCATCCTGCTCTGTTATACCGACGGTTGCGTCAATCATCACAATGCAAACATCGGCACGTAAAACGGCAGCTTCTGCACGTAAAACGCTGTATTTTTCGATTTTATCGTCAATTTTACTTTTACGTCTGATACCTGCCGTATCGATGAAGCAGTATTTTCCGTATTGATTTTCAAAAAAGGTGTCGACAGCATCGCGCGTTGTTCCTGCAATGCTTGAAACGATAAGACGCTCTTCGCCAAGAATCTTGTTAATCAGCGAAGATTTGCCCGCATTAGGCTTGCCGATAACGGCAACCTTTATATAGTCGTCCGTATCGCTGCTGTCATCTTCTTCCGGCAGTTTTTCAAGCACGGCGTCAAGAAGATCGCCGGAGCCTGTTCCATGAAGCGATGACACAGGGATAGGGTCGCCATCAAATGCTATCTCAAAGAATTCATAAAAGCCGGTATCAACATCTCCGATGCGGTCTGCTTTGTTTACACATAAGATAACGGGTTTACCGCTGCGACGAAGAATATTTGCTATCTCGCGGTCGTCGGCGACAAGCCCTGCGCGGATATCAACCATGAAAATGATTACATCGGCTGTGTTTATCGCAACCTCAGCCTGATATCTCATTTTCTGCCTTATTTCATCGTCGGTTTTGGGTTCAATACCGCCTGTATCTATTACTATAAGCTCGCGTCCGCGCCATTCCGTCGTGCCATAGATACGGTCGCGTGTTATTCCGGGCGTATCTTCAACGATTGCGCGGCGCTCTCCTATGAGCCTGTTGAAAAGCGTGCTTTTACCTACATTCGGTCGTCCTATTATTGCAACGATTGGTTTTGACATCTTTTATATACCGGTTTTACTTTCTGTTTTGATTTTTACTGCGGCAGTACCACCGCGCCTGAAACAAGGGATAGCGGCACTTCAAACAGAGCGTATCCGCCAAGTGCAAAGACAAGCTCTATCACCATGCCAAACGAATCCCCTGTAAAGTATATGTCAGGATAAATTCCGTATTCCGAGCGATACTGGAGTATCATGTCCTCGTAGTTTGTTTGTTTAAGTAAGTCTTTTTGACCCTGTTTTAAGGTGAAATTACCTTCTGTAAAAAGCGAGCGGATAGTAGAAAAATCACGTATGAGGGCATCAGGCGTGATTATTTCGCCGCTTTCCATATCGCAGTTGATGGAATAGCAGAATATTGTCGGATGTGCACTGTCGGTTATATAATATTCGCCTGTGATAACAATGGAAAGAAACTTCTTTGAGGAATACTTGACGTCGGTTGAGGTAATTTTGTAAACGTATTCGGAATCTAAGTCCGGGTCACCGGACTCAAGCCTTTCCTCTTTACGTTTTTCATCCATGTATTCGCGAATTATTGCGTTGATTGTGTCAGCATCAATCTCTGATTCGTCGTCAGGTTCAACGACGGGATACTGCATTGTGATATCGCCAATGTCAGACTTTGTTGTTTCTGTTTCAGTCCCGACGTCATAGCCGGGCGATGTAGTATTGACCGGAGTTGTCACGTCCGGTGCATCAGTCGTGACATTTGTTGAGTCGATATCTTTTGTATCAGTATCCGACGAAACATTATCTGTAATGTCACTTGACACAGAATCAACATCTGTTTCAGTTACGTGTGGCGTTGTGTCATCAGTTTTATTACCGCCAAATTTTACAATAAGTATTATGGCGATTATCACAATTGCGCACACTAAAAAAGCAGCCGTAAGAACAGCACCATTTACTTCGTTATTTTTTGTTCTGGTTCTTGAGCCGCTAACTTTAGTTTTCTTTTTATTATTATCAGCCATTCTCGTTTATGTCCTCGTTTTCATAAGGCGAGGTGCAACCAAGCACCGCGCATATAAAATCTACAGCGTCATTTTTTACGGTGCGGACGGGTACTCCAAGTTTTTCGCTAAGCCATGCGGGAGATTTATTGTCAAGGAATAAATCCCCTTCGGCGCGAAGCGTAGATGCCGGAATGAGAAGCTCGTCATGTAAATTTTGCGTGCTAAGCGCCGATAAAAAGTCCGAGCCTGTTAAAAGACCGGAAACTGTTACCTCTCCGCCGAAAAACTTATTTTTAACAGCAATAACATCGCACTTTATATTATAACATAATGAGCATATTTTTTCAACGGCAGTGGTTATATATGGGGCTGCTGCCTCACCCGTTGCAATTGTAATGTGCCGGGGCTTGTCCTTATCGTAAGAATAATCCCCGATAAACTCAAGCTCGCTTTTAATGTCATCAAGAAAGGATGTAACCATTCCGACGCCGTTTTCAAGCTGCGGATATCCTTCATAAAAATCGCCGCACGGCAGCGGAAGCCCGGCTTTAATATAAAACTCATCTGATGCAAAAAATATTCTTGTGCCGAGCTTTGATTTGCAGTTGTCGCCGAATGACGTGACCTTGGCGACAATATCGGCACATTCGGCGGGCGTGAAAGGTTCAAGCTTATATAAGCCGTCTCTGTGCGCCGTAAGCCCCGCAGGAACTACCGACACACTTGTCACGGCAGGATAAAGCACCGCAAGGTCGCGCATCGTACGGTCAAGCTCCGCGCCGTCATTAATTCCGCGGCACAGGACTATCTGACAGTGAAGCTCACAACCGCCATCTGCAAGTTTGTTGAGGTAACGAAGCACATCACCTGCCCGCTTGTTTTTCATCATTTTTACGCGAAGGCTTGGATTTGTCGTGTGGACCGATATATTGATCGGTGTGATATGCATGTCAATTATGCGCTGTATGTCGGCATCGCTGAGATTTGTCAGCGTAATATAATTCCCGTGCAAAAATGAAAGCCTTGAGTCATCGTCTTTAAAGTAAATGCTCTCTCTCATCCCGCGCGGGTTCTGATCAATGAAGCAGAAAATGCACGCATTCTCACAGCGATGCTTTTTATCCATCAGCGGTTCCTCAAAGCCGAGTCCGATGTCGTCGTAGGTCTCTTTGTGAATTGTGACTTCAAATTCTTTTCCGTCTCGCGACAAAAGAAGTTTTACCCTTTTGTCCGCAAGGTAAAAACCGTAGTCGAGCACGTCGTTTATAGGGTGCCCGTTTATTGAGATTAAAACATCTCCTTTTTTTATTCCGCTTTTTTCGGCGCGCGAGCCACGTTCGATATCTACAATATTAACCACAATTATTAGTTGTCCAGTTTTTATTTATGATAATTATTTTTATTTATTTTATTATAACCCCCGCACGCCGCCGGTGTCAATGTAAGCTTATATGGCTATAGTTACTCTTATTGCCCCATTAAGTAATTCCTTATACCCGCAAGCGCATTTTTTTCAATTCGTGAAACGTATGAACGCGAGATTCCAAGCATTGATGCAACCTCGCGCTGAGTGCGGTTTCTTTCATCACGAAGCCCGTACCTGAGTATAAGTATATTTCGCTCGCGCTCGCTTAAGTGACGGTCAATATATTCAAGAGCGCGTGCTCAATTAACCTTCATGTCAAGGTCTTCGGTAATTGTATCTTCGCTATAAACAATGTCCATGTATGTGAGCGGATTCCCGTCACGGTCTGTGTCAATCGTTTCATGTATTGATACTTCGCTTGACAGTTTCTTTTGAGAGCGGAAATACATGAGTATTTCGTTTTGTATGCATTTTGCCGCGTATGTGGCGAAGCGGGCGCCATTTTCTGTATTGAAGGTGTCAATAGCTTTGATTAGCCCTATCGTACCGATTGATATAAGATCATCTTGGTTTTTGCATGTCTGATAGTATTTTCGCACTATATGTGACACGAGCCTGAGGTTGTGCTCAATAAGGCTTGCGCGCGCTTTTTCATCACCTTGTGATGCAAGCGCGAATAACCTCTTTTCTTCTTCCGGAGGTAGAGGAGGTGGAAAATTTTGTGGCCCTGATACACCGAGAATTACGGAAACGAGCGCTGACAGTGCATTAAAAAGAATCGAAATCATAGCTATTCTACCTTTCTCTCTGTCTTTTTAATTTTTGCCACCTTTTTTGCCTTAGCATAATATAATAGGGCTTAACACATTATATGATTGTATGTATGTCCCTGTGACACCGTACGCAATTATTTAGGTATAATTTTCCTTTTACATTTGTTATAAATTAAGACAAAGCGGTAAATATTATATATGAATCGTCGGGCGTGCCCGGCGAAATAAGAAAAGCTGAACAAAAAGGACAGATATTATGGTAATGGATAAAATTGCGCTCGCTCTTGTTATAATCGGCGCATTAAACTGGGGCTCTATCGGCCTTTTCCGCTTCGATTTCGTCGGCTGGATTTGCGGCGGCACATCAACAATGCTCGCACGCATCATTTTCACGATCGTAGCGCTTGCTGGGCTTTGGTGCATATCGCTTCTTTTCCGCCCGACGGAGAGTTTCGTAGCAGATTCACGCAACGAATAACGCATATTTATACACCTGATCCGCATATTATATAAAAACGGTGAAGGGATTGTTTTCAAATTTAACTAAATTTCCGAATTTTACAGAAAAGCTTTTTTATACCCCATGCGTGTTGACTTTTACATGTGTGGGGTATAAAATTATGTAAATTTATTTAATATTTTTTTGTTAGGAGTAAGCTATGCCACGAGTTTACAATTTCTCCGCCGGTCCATCAATGCTACCTCTGCCTGTGCTTGAGCGTGCAGCAGCTGAAATGACTGATTACAATGGATCTGGCATGTCTGTTGCCGAAATGAGCCACCGCTCAAAAATCTATGAATCGATTATTCATGAGACAGAAGAGTCCCTGCGCAGAATATTATCGATTCCGGATAATTATAAGGTCTTATTCATGCAGGGGGGCGCTACACTTCAATTTGCTGCCGTTCCGATGAATTTGATTGGCAAAACCGGAAAAGCAGATTATGTTATATCCGGTCAGTTTTCGGATAAGGCTTACAAAGAAGCTAAAAAATACGGAGACATTCGCGTGGTAGCGTCATCCGCAGACGAAAACTTTACATATGTACCGCACATAACACGCGCCGATATCCGTGACGATGCGTCATATGTACATATCTGCTATAACAACACAATCTACGGTACACGTTATAATTACATCCCCGATACCGGCGACATTCCGCTTACCGCTGATATGTCGTCATACATATTGTCAGAACCGTTTGATGTCACAAAGTTCGGTTTAATATATGCCGGTGCGCAGAAAAACATGGGGCCGGCAGGTGTAACAGTCGTCATTGTTCGCGAGGATCTTTTAGGAAACGCTCTTCCCTTTACCCCGGCTTTAACGGATTATAAGATAACAGCGGATAACGAGTCGATGTACAACACACCGCCCTGCTATTCTATTTACATGATGGGTCTTGTGTTTAAGTGGATTGAAGAAACAGGCGGCCTTGCTGCAATGAAGGAAAGAAACGAGCGCAAAGCTAAGATTCTTTATGACTACCTTGACTCGCAGGATTACTATATCGCCCCTGTCAAACCAGAGTTCCGCTCAGTGATGAACGTTACTTTTGTCACAGGTTCCACCGAGCTTGATAAGAAATTTGCAGCAGAAGCTGAAAAAGCCGGACTTGTCAACCTCAAAGGTCACCGTTCCGTTGGCGGCATGCGTGCATCTATTTATAATGCAATGCCTGAAGAAGGCATTATTAAGCTTGTCGAATTCATGAAGGAATTCGCTAAAAACAATAAGAAATAACGGAGCGAAAAATGAAAAGAATCAAGCTTTTAAATAAAATTGCTGAGGTCGGAACGAATGTCTTTGACCGAACAAAGTATGAAGTTTCCGACAGCGTTGAAGATCCCCACGCAATAATGGTTCGTTCTGCTAATATGCATGAGTACACATTCGGTCCGTCGCTGTATGCGATTGCCCGCGCCGGTGCCGGTGTTAATAATATCCCCCTTGACCGCTGCGCTGAAGCAGGCATCGTTGTTTTCAACACGCCTGGTGCAAATGCCAATGCCGTAAAAGAGCTTGCGATAGCCGCTTTAATTCTTGCCTCAAGAAATATCGTCGATGGCATCGAATGGCTAAAAACTATCACCGATGATGATATTTCCGCTGCCGTTGAAAAAGGCAAATCCCGTTTTGCCGGAGTTGAAATTTCAGGTAAGACGTTAGGTATAATCGGCCTTGGTGCGATCGGTGGCATGGTTGCAAACGCCGCTCACTCGCTTGATATGAATGTCATCGGCTGTGACCCGTACATATCGATTGAAGGCGCATGGCGGCTTTCCCGTTCAATATCAAGAGCCACATCATATGATGAAATATATGAAAAAAGCGACTATATTACCCTCCACGTTCCGGCGACAAAAGAAACAAAGAACATGATAAACGCCGAGACAATCGCAAAGATGAAGGATGGCGTCCGCATCATCAACCTTGCTCGCGGCGATCTCGTTGATTCCGACGCGATGATAGCTGCTCTTGATTCCGGTAAAGTTGCCTGCTATGTCACTGATTTCGCTGATAAAAAGCTGCTTAGTCACAAGGGCGTCATAGCTACGCCGCACCTCGGTGCGTCGACATCCGAAAGCGAGGACAACTGCGCTGTTATGGCAGCAAATCAGCTTGTCGAATACCTTGAGCTTGGCAATATTAAAAACAGCGTAAACTACCCGAACGTATCATTGCCCCATACGGGAGATTTCCGCATATGTATCCTTCACCGGAACGTCCCTGCTGTCCTCTCGAAAATTTCAACCGTCATAAGCAGCGGCAACTTCAATATCGAAAACATGGTCAATGGCTCCCGCGGAGACTATGCATACACGATTGTTGAGGTTAAAGGCGCGCTGCCGAAGGAATACATCGATAAAATTGAAAGTATCGATGACGTTTTCCGCGTAAGAGTTATAGAGTGACATAGTATCACCCCATTTTTCACGATATAAATGAAAATCCGAACCTTTGCTAGGGTTCGGATTTTTTATTTTATGGAGTAATAAATCATAATTAATATATTCACTTGCGCATAATTATAGTATTCGTAATTAAATGATAGAAAATATCATATACCATTATTTTCATCTGTTTTCGTTTAATGCTTTTGCATAATATAAAGCGACATGCGGATAATAACAGCAGAAGAATAATCGTGGAGGATATCCATATGATGTCGCATGCTTTTATGAGAGTAACAAGGGGCGTTATTGCCGGGCTTGTTGTAGGAAGCGTCATTGGTGCTGTCGTCGCTTCGGTTATGAGACCGAAAAAAAGCTGCTTCAAGCGTAATGCAGGACGTGCACTTGAGGCCTTAGGAAATATGATACAGAATTTTTCTGACTGGATGTTTTAATAACTATCGTTATTTGCAACATAAGGCTCAGTTTGCCAAATGGCAAGCTGAGCCTTTATTGTATTATTTTAAAAATAAATCCGTTCGACACCAGATTTTGACATTGTGCGCGTCGTTCTTATTCTAATATTTATGTAAAAGAATTAATAATTAGTAATTAATAAAAGGTACAAGGCAATATCACGGGAAAGGAAGGCCGGTAAAAGTGAGAAGTACAAAAGCACAAGCAGTAATTGTGCGCGATGGCAACACGCTTTTAATAACGCTTACTGGAGATATTGATCACCATAGTGCAAAGCGTTTACGGGGGGAAATAGACGGGGCTTTTTACCTCCACCGACCCAAACGGGCAGTAATGGATTTATCCGGGGTTGAGTTTATGGACAGCGCCGGGCTGGGACTTATACTTGGCCGACTGTCGCGGGCGCAGGAGCTTGGCAGTAAGCTGACGCTTCTCTCCCCATCACCGCGCGTGATGAAAATACTCGACCTTGCAGGAGCCGGTAGGTTTATTGAAATACGTCAAAACGATGGAAAAGGCGCGTAATACGCTAATAAAAATCTGACTAATAATAACAAGAGCCTTCGGGCGTTTTGGAGGTTATATGAATAAACGTATTGAGACAACAGTTAAAGAAAAAAGAAAGTCCGGTAGACCCCCGGAAAATTTAAAAAACGAAATGCGGATTGAGCTGCCGGCAATTTCTATCAATGAAGGAATAGCACGTGCAGTAGCAGCCGTTTTTATATCGCAGCTCGACCCAACGTATGAAGAGCTTGCAGACTTAAAATGTGCAGTTTCCGAAGCGGTGACGAATGCCATAGTTCACGCTTATAAAAATACACAAGGCTACATCTACATAACAATGAAAATATCGGGCGAGAGAACGATACGCATAGAAGTCAGAGACAAGGGCTGCGGTATTGAGGATGTAAAAGCGGCGATGCAACCGCTTTATACAACGGATCCTGATGGAGAACGGAGCGGAATGGGCTTTACGGTAATGGAAAACTTCACAGACCGTCTTTATGTCATAAGCCATCCCGGCCGCGGCACTAAAGTCACAATGATAAAGACACTCTCCGATGCCCGTAATATTAAAGGGGGAGATTAAAAACGTCTGCCGATAAAACAGAGTGCGGATCAGTGTTTCGTGAAAACACCGCTCTTGCCGCAGGTGCACGGCGAGGTTGTGTGGAAGATGAAGCCGAGCTTATAAAAAGAAACGAGGGGCTTGTACGCAGCATAGCGGCACGCTTTACCGGGCGTGGCGTCGATATGGAAGACCTCGTTCAGCTTGGTATGATAGGTATGATACGTGCGGCCCGCAGCTTCGATGATGAGCGCGGATGCGCGTTCTCAACTTATGCCGTCCCTTTGATTATGGGCGAAATCCGCCGTTTCCTCCGGGACGACGGTTTAATAAAAGTGAGCCGGGAGAGGAAACGACTCGGCTCACGGCTGCTTTATGAGAAGGAGAAATACTCCTTGAAATATGGGCGTGACCCGCGGATATCAGAGCTTGCTGAAATATGCGGGGTATCCGTCGAAGAAGCGGCGGAGGCGCTTTGCTGCGCCACGCCGCCGCGCTCACTGTCAGAACCTGCATATGAGGACGGAGATGCACCGCTTTCGGATTTGATACCAAGCCCGGACGGCATGTCGCGGGAAACTGAGGTGATAGCGCTGCGGGAAACCGTGCGGCGTATGCCGCTTCTATGGCGAAAAATCGTAGCACTTCGGTATGACCGCGACCTATCGCAGGATGAAACGGCGCGTATTCTCGGCCTTACTCAGGTGAAAATATCACGCGAGGAAAAGAAAATATTTGAATATCTTCGCCGCGAGCTTAGCTGAACTGTGAATTGTAAAGTGAAGCGTAAAAACCGCCAGCGGCAATCAGCTCATCATGTGTTCCCTTCTCCGTTATGCGCCCGTCACGCATAACAAGAATAATATCAGCATGGCGCACTGTCGAAAGACGGTGCGCTATTATAAAGCAAGTTTTGCCGCGCATAAGCTGTTTCATTGCATCCTGAATCTTAATTTCTGTGCGCGAATCTACGTTTGACGTTGCTTCATCAAGTATGAGTATCGATGTTTTAGGCAGCATAGCGCGTGCAATCGTGAGAAGCTGTTTTTGCCCTTTAGAAAGGTTTATGCCATCCTCTGTTATAACTGTGTCGTAACCGTCAGGCAGGCTTTCTATGTAACCGTCGATATGAGCGGCCTTTGCAGCCGCAACTATTTCCTCTCTTGTAGCACCTTCCTTGCCATAACCGATGTTTTCAGCAAT
Source organism: Clostridiales bacterium DTU064 (assembly GCA_001513385.1). GTDB lineage: Bacteria > Bacillota > Clostridia > Oscillospirales > CAG-272 > DTU064. The sequence goes on along the minus strand of LFTK01000009.1, from coordinate 2,070 downwards.
TGTACCACCGAAAAGCCATGTATCCTGAAGAACCATCGTATATGACTTGCGCAGGCTTGAGCGCGTGACAGTTCGTATATCGTCGCCATCTACACTAATACATCCGCTATCAACATCGTAGAAGCGCATGAGAAGATTAATAATCGTCGTCTTTCCGCTGCCTGTAGGACCGACAATCGCGACAGTCTTACCACGAAGTGCCTCAAAGCTGATGCCGTGCAGTATTTCCTTGCCCTCCTCGTATGAAAAGTGCACGTCGTCTGCTAAAACGTCACCCTTCACATCAGTTATTTCTTTTGCACCGTAAATATCAGCCGCTTCTGTCGGCTCATCGATCAAACGGAATACTCTCTCTGCCGCCGATGCCGCCGATTGAAGCTCGCTTATGATGTTGGCCATCTCATTTATCGGCCCTGAAAATTTACGCGAGTAAAGTATGAATGTCGATATGTTGCCGAGCGATATTCTATTAAGGAGATATAAAATCGCTCCGAACATACTGATGAAAGAGAGAGATAAGTTGTTTATAAAGTTTACGACAGGGCCGATCATGGCGCCCTGGTAATCGGCGTTATAATAAGCATCAATGGCTTCTGTGTTACGCTGGGAGAAGCGTTCTATCATGACGTCTTCACGGGCATAAGCCTTGATTGTTCTATGTCCGGACAGTACTTCTTCGGCATAACCGTTAAGCTCGCCAAGCTTCGTTGAACGACGGTGAAAGAGTGGGCGGATTTTCTTCGATTTATACCGAGTGAATAAAATCGACATAGGTATCGTTACAACGAATATCAATACAAGTGTCGGCGATATCGTCAGCATCATTATAAACGAACCGACAACAGTAATTAAACTTGAGCAAATTTGTAAAAGGTCGGTTGAAAGCGATGCGTTTATTGTGTCGATATCGTAAGACATCCGGCTTATAATATCGCCCGTCTGCGTCTTATCGAAAAAGCTGACAGGAAGAGATAAAAGGTGGTTAAACACCTGTTCACGCATAGTGGCAACTATTCGACGTGACAGATTTATCATTGTCGCCGATAAAACGAATGATAAACCTGAAGAAAGCGCGTAAAAAGCACCCATAAGCCCGCAGTAAAGGAAAACAGTCTTAAAATCGACAGCACCAACTCCGGGCTCAATTGCTTCAATTGCTTTTCCGGAGAGCTTCGGGCCGATAAGCGCCAAAAGGTCTGACGTTATCATCAATAAAAATGCAAGCAGGACATTCCACTTGTATTTATACATGTATCCGAGAAGCCGGATAAAAATAGCAATTTTCTTTTTCTTCGGAATGGTGGGGCCTTCGTTGAGATGACGCATATTAATAGGATTTCCCGGTCCTTTAGTCAAGAATTGCACCCCCCATCTGTGATTCTGCTATTTCGCGATATATATCGCATGATTTCATCAGCTCCTCGTGCGTTCCCGATGCTATAACTTTGCCATCGTCCATGACAAGAATGTGCTCTGCTGACATAATTGAGCTGACACGCTGTGCGACGATTACTTTTGTCGCATCACGGTACTGCTCTGCAAGCTCGCGGCGAAGCCGTGCGTCCGTTTTATAATCAAGCGCGCTTGATGAGTCGTCAAGAATGAGGATTTCAGGATTTCCGGCAAGAGCACGTGCTATTGTAAGGCGCTGTTTCTGACCGCCTGACAAGTTAGCGCCCTTTATATCAAGGAGGAAGTTATATCCGTCCTCTTTTTTATCGATAAATTCGCTTGCCTGCGATGCTTTTGCAGCCCTGATTACCTCGTCATCACTGATATCGCGTCCGAATTTTATGTTTTCAATTATCGTATCGGCGAAAAGAAAATCATTTTGCAGAGCGATACCGAACATTGTTGACAGCTCTTCCCTTTTTATCGTTCTGATATCGCGTCCGTTTATCTTAATAATTCCCCCGGAGGGGTCGTAAAAGCGTAAAAGAAGCGATATTAGCGTCGTTTTACCGCTGCCGGTTGCTCCGATAATGCCAAGAGTTTCACCGCGCATCAAGGCAAAGGATATATTGCTGACGTTGTCCTTTTTGCCGTTATATGAAAATGAAACATCGCAAA
>LFTK01000144.1 GCA_001513385.1 Clostridiales bacterium DTU064 | reverse complement strand
ACGAAAATTGATATTATTATCACCCCCCTTATGTCAATCATAACGGGCGGTACAGTTGGTGTATTTGTCGGACCGTACATCAATAGTTTCATGGAGATGCTTGGCGATTTCGTCAACAAAACGACAGAGCTTTCCCCAGTTCCTATGGGAGCAGCCGTTGCTGTTATCGTCGGACTTGTCTTGACAGCTCCTATTTCATCAGCAGCTCTTTGCATCATGATTGGAATAGATGGAATCGCTGCCGGTGCTGCTGTCGTTGGCTGTTGCTGTCAGATGGTCGGCTTTGCCGCCGCAAGCGCACGCGATAACAATATTGGCGGTGTTATTTCTCAGGGTATCGGCACATCAATGCTGCAGTTCCCGAACATCCTAAAACACCCGCAGATTTGGCTTGCCCCGACGCTTGCATCCGCCGTTCTCGGTCCTATATCAACCGCTGTTCTTGGAATGACAAACACATCAACAGGTGCAGGCATGGGAACATCCGGACTTGTGGGGCAGTTCGGCGCATTTGAAGCAATGAGTGAAGCTGGTGTAAACCCCGAAATAATTATCTTAGAGATAGCCGTTATGCACATTATAGCTCCGGCAGTTCTGACGCTAATGTTCGACTTCGTATTCCGCCGCATCGGCTTAGTAAAACCGGGATATATGAAGCTTGAAAACGTAAATTAATGCTCATTTTTTATTAAATCTATATAATAATCCGGAAGTCTAATCACGTCCGGATTTATTTTTTACTCAATAGGCAAAAAAGAAGCCCAGCACTGCTGAACTTCTTACATAATTTTGTTATAAACTACTGTTAGAATACATTATCACCGTATTCAACCCGGATGCAGACGTCAATAGTACTTCTCCATAAAGGCAAATCGGGAGCTCTTTATTATCCTTAAAGCGTTTGTCCGGCCCGCCCGATTTGTTGACATATTTCCATGTGTGACCCACGACCGTCGCATCTTTTGGCACTGCTTCGCTTTCAACAAACCTTGTAGTACCAAACGAAATATCAAAATCTGCATAACTCAAAGCACCGATTTTATTGCCTTTAATTATAAACAGCATATCGGGCAGGAATAACAGTGTTTCTTTGCCAAGTTTAAACGATGCAACGTCATGATTAACCCTAAAGGGGAAAGTTGCTTTTGTTGATGCTTTGCATGGTGTGCGTTTTACTGAAGCTGTAGCGCCACCGGTGTATTTTTTATCAATGACCTTGCTTGCCTCAACTATTCGCCAAACTTTTTTACTCTTTGTGATATTTATCAGTGGTTGTAATCTGTTTTCAACTGTAGTTAATTGGTCATTATCAATATCATAATCTAATTCTATTACACCTAACACAAAAAGTGCAGCTTTGGAACTGCACTTTTCTTTATTTAATTTCAATATTTTACTTGTTTATATCACTGACATTATCAGAGGCGGTATCATTTGCGATGTTACTGTCGCTATCTGTGTTATTCTCACTTTCGTTTTTATTTGCAAGCTGAGACATAATCAAGTCAATAGGATTGTACTCAGATTGTACAGCCAATCTGTTTTCCTCTCTTATCTCAACTAAAAGCTCCTCCCGTATGACTCTTATGCTTCGTGGCGCTTGTATTCCCAGGCGTATTTTATCCTTTTCGATATTTAAGACGGTTACAACGATGTCATCACCGATTATTATCCCCTCATTTTGTTTTCTTGTAAGTACAAGCATAAAATTTAACCATCCTCTGACATCGTCTTACGTAAAAGCTCTATGACCGGTACACGTACGCCGTATTTCTTATCATCCAAGATTATCTGACGAGCCTTGCTGTTTCTTACGTTAATAATAATCGGAGCTAAAAGGTTTATGGTCATTGATTCAAGCGATTTCGGAATACGAAGTACGTTTAGTACATAGATATCCTTAATCTGCTCAATTTCAAGAGCGTTTATGTCCTCTTGGGATATATCGAAAGAGTAATCGGAGTAGATTTTAAACGGATCTATAACCGGCAGCGATATCTCCGTATGATCAAGCGATTGAAGCCAGCC
>LFTK01000150.1 GCA_001513385.1 Clostridiales bacterium DTU064 | reverse complement strand
GAAAAGGTAGGAGCGGAGCTTCGCCGTATGATGTCATGGCAGAGCGCCGATAAATACGAGAAATGAAAAGCAGTGCTGTAAAAGAAGGCGTTGCCCGGGCACCTCACCGTTCGCTTTTAAAGGCAACGGGACTTGGCGATACGGAGATAGCAAAACCGTTTGTCGGTATCGTCAACTCATATAATGAGCTTGTGCCGGGTCATATACACCTGCAAAAGATTGCGCAGGCAGTCCGCGAGGGGGTCATAGCGGCAGGCGGCACGCCGTTTGAGTTTAACACAATTGCTGTTTGCGATGGAATTGCTATGGGCCATGCCGGGATGTGTTATTCGCTGCCGACAAGGGAGCTTATCGCAGATACGATTGAATGTATGGTGCGCGCTCATGCGCTTGATGCGCTTGTTTTCATACCGAACTGCGACAAAATTGTTCCCGGTATGCTGATGGCGGCAGCAAGGCTTAATTTGCCCACTATTTTCGTCTCCGGCGGTCCCATGCTGTCGCTCGTAGGACGCGACGGGCGAAACATGGACTTAAACAGCGTTTTTGAAGCTGTTGGAGCATACAGCGCCGGCAAAATAGGCGACGCTGAGCTCAATTATTACGAAGAAAACGCCTGCCCGGGGTGCGGTTCATGCTCAGGTATGTTTACGGCAAACTCGATGAACTGCCTTTGCGAAGCTGTCGGCATTGCTCTACCCGGAAACGGCACGATTCCTGCCGTTTATGCTGCGCGTCAGCGCCTTGCAAGGGAAGCGGGCAGGCAGGTTATGGAGCTTTGGCGGCGTGGGGTGCGCGCTCTTGATATACTTACCCCGGCAGCTTTCAAAAATGCTCTTGCCCTTGACATGGCTCTCGGCTGCTCTACAAACACAATACTTCACCTGACGGCAATTGCGCGCGAAGCAGGTGTTGATATACCGCTAATGCTCGTTAATGAAATCAGCGAGCGTACGCCGAATCTTTGCAGGCTTGCACCGGCAGGGCCTTATCATATGCAGGATTTATATGAAGCCGGCGGTGTGTATGCTGTGATAGCGCAGCTCGTCGAAGCGGGGCTGTTTGACGGCACTCTACCGACGGTGACAGGTAAAACAGTCGCTGAAAATGTTGCAAATGCTGTTGTTTACAACCGCGACGTAATCCGTCCCGTATCTGATCCGTATTCGCCAACTGGCGGGCTTGCCGTACTCTTTGGTTCGCTTGCGCCTGAGGGCGCTGTCGTAAAACGCAGCGCAGTTGCGCCTGAAATGCTGACGCATAAAGGCCCGGCCCGCGTCTTTGACTCAGAGGAAGAAGCGATTTCGGCGATTATGTCAGGCAAAATTGTACCGGGTGACGTAGTTGTCATTCGCTATGAGGGGCCGGCAGGCGGTCCCGGTATGCGGGAGATGCTGTCCCCGACATCAGCGATTGCCGGCATGGGGCTTGACCGAGAGGTGGCGCTTGTAACGGATGGCCGTTTTTCCGGCGCGACGAGAGGCGCGGCAATCGGTCACATTTCACCTGAAGCGGCAAGAGGAGGACCTATTGCTCTTGTACGCGAAGGCGACATTATATCAATTGATATTCCGAATTATAGACTCGATCTTCTTGTTGACGAGGAGCAGCTTGCTGCGCGCCGTGCCGAAATGGAAGCCAAAGCTGCCGCAGGCTGTGACAAAGTCAACAAAAAACCGCTTGATGGTTATCTTAAGAGATACGCACGCGCCGTTTCATCAGCATCAAGAGGTGCGGTGATAGATTGACAAATAAACTGAAACAAATATGACAATAACAAAATAACTGGAGGACGCTGGCTTGGATCGCATTATTAGAATATTTGATACAACTTTGCGCGACGGGGAACAATCTCCCGGATGCAGTATGCATATTGAAGAAAAACTTGAGATTGCGAAGCAGCTTGAGCGTCTGCGCGTAGATGTCATTGAAGCAGGATTTGCCGTTTCATCACCTGGCGACTTCGAGTCCGTCAGTCGTATTGCTGAAACTGTAAAGGATTCGATGGTAGCGTCTCTGGCACGTGCGCTTAAAAAGGACATAGACGCAGCATACGAGGCGACACGCAAAGCAGCAGCGCCTATGATACACACGTTTATATCGACATCGCCCGTACATATGGAGTACAAACTCCGCATGAAACCGGAGGAAGTGCTCGAACGTACGCGCGAAATGGTAGCTTATGCGCGCTCGAAGTGTCCGAACGTGGAATTTTCAGCAGAAGATGCTACAAGAAGTGATCCTGCTTTCCTTGCACGTATAATAACGGCGGCAATCGAAGCAGGCGCCAACTGTGTGAACATACCGGATACGGTCGGGTACACGGTTCCTGAAAAAATGGCGTGGCTGATACGGTATCTTTACGAAAATGTACCGAATATCGACAAGGCAATCGTGTCTGTTCACTGCCATAACGACCTCGGCATGGCAGTTGCAAACTCACTTGCCGCTGTTACTGCAGGGGCAGGTCAAATAGAGTGCACGATAAACGGACTTGGCGAGCGCGCAGGAAACGCGGCGCTTGAAGAAGTTGTAATGGCGCTTGCAACACGCCGCGATTATTTCGGCGCCACCTGCCGTATTGATACGACGCAGATTTACCGTACGAGCAGGCTTGTATATGGCATTGTCGGCGTTCCGGTGCCGATCAATAAAGCTATTGTCGGAGCTAACGCTTTTTCACACGAAAGCGGCATACATCAGCACGGCGTTTTGGCGGAACGAACGACATATGAAATAATGACGCCTGAATCTATCGGGCTTACAAAGAATAGAATAGTTCTTGGCAAGCACAGCGGACGTCACGCATTCAAAGAGCGTGTCGAGGAGCTTGGTTATAATCTTAACGATGAAGAGATAAACAAGTTCTTCGAAGAATTCAAAGCGCTGTGCGACAAGAAAAAAGTTGTCAGCGACAGTGATATTGAAGCTATTATCAATAACAGGCTCACGACAAAAAGCGGTGTTTATAAGCTCGTCCGCTTTGATTTGCAATCCGGCAACCGCGTAAAATCAATGTGCACAGTCGAGCTTGAGCGCGACGGGGAGACGTTTGAGGATGTTGCTCTTGGTGACGGCCCCATCAACGCCGCGTATAATGCTATCGATAAGATAGTGGAAGCCCCCGAGAGAAAACTTGAGGATTATTCAATTCACTCAATTTCCGGCGGTGAGGACGCGCTTGGCGAGGTCGTTGTAAAGCTTCGTTCTGGGAAAAATCTGGTCACCGGGCACGGGCTTTCTGTCGATATTATGGAAGCAAGCATACTTGCTTATATCAATGGTATAAATAAGCTCGTGGAGATGGGAGATCGGTACGATGAAGACTATGAAAAGAATTGAAATCCTTGATACGACGCTGCGCGACGGTGCGCAGGCCGAGGGGGTATCGTTTTCCGTTACCGATAAGCTGATGATTGTGCGTACGCTTGATGAGTTCGGTGTGCGCTATATCGAAGCGGGCAATCCCTTCTCAAATCCTAAGGACATGGAGTTTTTCAAGCGTGCTCAAACGCTGGAGCTGAAAAACGCGAAGCTTGTCGCATTTGGCAGCACACGGCGGAAGGATGTCGCTGCCAAAGACGACGCAAACGTCAATGCTTTGCTTGCCGCCGGCACACCGTGCGTTTCAATTTTCGGTAAGTCGTGGGATCTTCATGTCCGTGAAGTGCTCGGTGTCACACTCGAGGAAAACCTTTCATTTGTCGCAGAAACTGTGCGATATATAAAGGAAAACGGGCGGGAAGTAATATTTGATGCTGAGCATTTCTTCGACGGTTATATGGCTAATCCCGAGTATGCAATATCCGTTTTGCGCACGGCGGTGGAAAACGGAGCCGATGTCATCTGCCTTTGCGACACAAACGGCGGTATGCAGCCGCTCGCGCTTTACAACATTGTAAAGCGTGTTGTAGATGAGTTTCCGGGTGTCCGCATTGGCATACACTGTCACAACGACACGGGATGTGCTGTTGCAAATACGCTTCTTGCAGTTGAAGCGGGATGCATTCACGTGCAGGGAACGTTCAACGGCATAGGCGAACGCTGCGGCAATGCAGATCTCAGCATAATAATCCCGGATTTACAACTGAAATCCGGTTATGGCTGTGTTAACGGGCGGATTGAAACGCTCACTAAAACAGCGGCTCGGATTGCAGAGATATCGAACATGTCAATTCCGGGGAACAAACCTTATGTTGGGAAAAGCGCCTTTGCACATAAAGGCGGAATGCACATTGACGGGGTCGATAAGCTTACGCGCTCCTTTGAACACGTAGAGCCGGAGTCTGTCGGCAACAGCCGCCGCTTCCTATTATCTGAGGTGGCAGGGAAACGAGCAATACTACTTAAACTAAAGGATATTGCCCCACACCTGACGAAGGATTCACCGGAAACAGCAGCGATACTCGAACGCTTAAAGGAGCTTGAGCATCAGGGGTATCAGTTTGAAGCTGCTGATGCAAGCTTTGAGCTGATGGTAAGGCGTGTACTCGGCACATATAAGCCGCACTTCACCGTTTCTATGTATAAAACGAGCGTGGAGTTCCCGCATCTTGACAGCGAGCTTTCGTCAAACGCCATGGTAAAAATTATTGTTGGCGACGGAGCGGAAGTCGCTGCTGCGATGGGCAACGGTCCTGTTCACGCGCTTGACCTTGCCCTGCGGCGTGCTATCAGCACGTTTTATCCCACACTGAACGATGTATACCTTATTGACTACAAAGTGCGTGTGCTTGAGTCAGGTCAGGCAACAGGTTCACGCGTCAGAGTTTTAATAGAAAGTACCGACGGTGTGACGACATGGACAACGGTCGGTGCTTCCTCAGACATAATTGAAGCGAGCTTTGCAGCTCTTGTCGATTCGCTTGAATATAAGTTATTTATGGAAAAACTATGAGGGTGGATACGAGTATGACAGCAGATAAAAACAAAAAAACACTTGTATCATCAGATACATCACCGCCCCGCCCGATGACGATGACGCAGAAGATTATAGCTGCGCACGCGGGCAAAGATTACGTATCGCCGGGCGAGATTGTTATGGCAAACGTTGACCTTGTGCTTGGCAACGACATAACATCGCCCGTTGCGATAGCCGAATTTGATAAAGCAGGGGCAAAAAGTGTCTTTGATCGCAAAAAAGTAGCGCTTGTAATGGATCACTTCACGCCTAACAAGGACATAAAAGCTGCCGAGCAGTGCAAGTGTGTCCGCACATTTGCAAAAAAACATGGCGTTGAGAATTATTTTGACACAGGGGACGTGGGTGTCGAGCACGCTCTCATCCCTGAGCGCGGGCTTGTCACATCAGGGGATCTTGTAATCGGCGCCGACAGCCACACCTGCACATATGGCGCGCTTGGAGCGTTTTCAACGGGTATTGGCTCGACAGATATGGCAGCCGCCATGGCTACGGGCAAAGTCTGGCTCAAGGTTCCGGGTGCTTTGCGCTTTAAATTAACCGGCAAGCTCGGGCGTTATGTAACCGGTAAAGACCTGATTTTACACATAATCGGCATGATTGGCGTTGACGGCGCTCTTTATAAGTCAATGGAGTTTACGGGAGAGGGTGTACATACGCTTTCCGTATCCGACAGGCTGTGCATTGCAAACATGGCAATTGAAGCCGGCGCGAAAAACGGTATTTTCCCGGTTGATGATAAAACGATAGAGTTTTTAAAAGAACATGGCGCCGACGAGCCGCGCATTTATGAAGCCGACCCGGATGCCGAATATGAAAAAACGTACGAGATTGATCTTTCAGAGGTGCGTCAAACTGTTGCTTTCCCACATCTGCCGGAAAACACGCGCACATTTGATGAAATTGGCGATATTCCGATTGATCAGATTGTTATCGGCTCCTGCACAAACGGTCGTCTTGAGGATTTAATAATTGCGGCTGAAGTTATGCGCGGGCACCGTGTCGCACCCGGCGTACGAGCTATAATCATACCGGCAACACAGAAAATATACCTTGAAGCTATGGAAATGGGGCTTTTGCGCGAGTTTATCGAAGCAGGCTGCGTTGTTTCAACGCCAACCTGCGGGCCATGCCTCGGCGGTCACATGGGCATACTTGCCGAGGGTGAGCGCTGTGTTGCCACAACAAACAGAAACTTTATCGGCCGCATGGGACATCCGAAGAGTGAGGTTTACCTTGCAAGCCCAGCCGTAGCTGCAGCATCCGCTATCGCGGGCAAGCTGGCACCTGCAATTTGATGGGGAGGTATTAGCAGATGAAAATCAAAGGTAACGTCATAAGATATAACGATAACGTCGACACAGACGTTATCATTCCGGCCCGCTACCTCAACACATCAAATCCGAAAGAGCTTGCCGCTCACTGTATGGAGGATCTTGACCCGACGTTTGTCAGCCGCGTCAAAAAAGGCGATATAATCGTTGCCGGCGCGAACTTTGGCTGTGGTTCATCCCGCGAGCATGCGCCGATTGCTATAAAAGAAAGCGGTATTGCGTGCGTCATCGCAAAGAGTTTTGCACGAATTTTCTACCGCAACGCCATCAACATCGGACTCCCGATTGTTGAATGTGATGTTGATGCTGGCGAGGGTGATGTTTTAACAGTTGACTTTGATGCCGGTGTCATCGTTAACGAAACAAAGGGCACATCGGCAAACTTCTCAGCATTCCCGCCATTTTTAAAGACGATAATTGAGTCCGGAGGGCTGCTTGCCGCCGTCAGGGAGGGAAAGCTGTGAAGCGTGAATTCAATATTGCCGTTATCGCAGGCGACGGAATAGGGCCTGAGATAACAGATGCCGCTATCCGCGTGCTTAAAAAAGTCGGCGAAAAATACGGCTGCAAGTTTAATTTCACAGACGTTTTTGCAGGTGGCTGCGCTATTGATAAATATGGCGAGCCGCTGCCGAAGGCATCAGTTGATGCTTGCCTTGCCGCCGACAGCGTCCTTCTTGGCGCTGTCGGCGGACCGAAGTGGGACACGCTTCCCGGTCATCTTCGTCCTGAGCGGGCGCTACTTGGCGTGAGAGAAGCGATGGGACTGTATGCAAACATTCGTCCGGCGCGCCTTATGCCTGAGCTTGCGGCCGCTTGCCCCTTAAAAATGGCAAGCGAGGGTGTGGGATTTGATCTTGTCATAGTCCGAGAGCTTACGGGCGGCATGTATTACGGTGAAAGAGGCCGCCGCGAGGGCAAATACGGCATTGAAGCATACGACACGGAGTGCTATGGCACAGGCGAGATAGAGAGAATAGGCAGAGTAGCGTTTGAGATGGCGCGCGGACGCCGCCGTAAGCTGACAAGCATTGACAAAGCCAATGTTCTTGAAAGTTCGCGCCTGTGGCGTGAGGTTATGCATAGATTGGCGGCGGAATATCCGGACGTTGAATATTCCGACATGCTCGTCGACAATGCCGCAATGCAGCTTGTACGCGATCCCGGCCAGTTTGATGTCATTGTAACAAGCAACATGTTCGGCGATATTCTGTCAGATGAAGCGTCACAGATAACAGGTTCAATCGGTATGTTGCCGTCGGCATCACTGGGCGATGGTAAGCGGGGGCTTTATGAGCCGATACACGGGTCCGCCCCCGACATAGCAGGCACAGGCAAGGCAAACCCGCTTGCGACGATTCTTTCAGCGGCGATGATGCTGAGGTTATCACTTGATATGCCCGAAGCTGCGGACGATGTTGAACGTGCAGTCAGTGAGGCTATCAGAGCCGGATTGCGTACGGCGGATATAGCAGCGGGAGGGCCGTCAATCGGCTGCTTTGAGATGGCAAGCGCCGTCGTTGAGAGGATATAAGAGTTAAAAAATACTGCCTTCATGCGTTAAAAAATATACATTGTGGGTATAATATGAAACAGTAATTAAGTGAGTTCGGCCCACACTGGTTTAAGAAAAACATAGGTTTCCGTCGGATTTTGTAATTGACAAATCCGGTCGGAAACCTTAATATTTTAATATGAGAAAATTGTCAAATTGCAAAAAAGCAACAAAAGAAAAAAGCACAAGGCTGATAGTTGCATTTCTCGCTTTTTTAATGATAGTGTCAACTGTCGTCTCGATGAATGTTTTCACGGTAGCAAAGGCCGCCGATGATGACATATCAATATCAAGTGCTGATACTGCCGACAGTAAAGCGGCAGAGGATGACGAACCGGCAGAGCTTGCGGAAGATATAACAAAGTCGTGTGAAATTGACTCGTCCGGGTTTAATAATGCCAGATATCTCACAGACACAAGCATAGAGAAATATGCCTCTTCATCATCGGACGGGGCGACGGTGACAATAAAAAGCGACGTGCCCATAGGCTCGCTTTATATCGTGTTCGGCAAAAAAGCAGGGGAGTGGATATTTTCCGCAGGGAATATACAAAAAATGTGCGGAAAATATGGCTTTTTACATGAATTTGTTGATGTTGTGGAGCTGACAGGCGAACATCAGACGGAAATTACGCTTACATTCCCAGGGAAACATACTATTGCGGAGATTACTGTTTTTTCAGGGGGGAAGGTGCCGGATAATGTTGAGCGGTGGGAGCCCCCGTGCGAAAAAGCTGATCTTCTCCTTCTGACAGCTCACTCGGACGATGAGCACTTGTTTTTTGCAGGGATTTTGCCGTATTACGCCGGCGAGCTTGGTTATGAAGTACAGGTTGTGTGTATGTCGGACCACAGCTATGAATACATCCGTCCCCATGAGATGCTGGAAGGCTTGTGGGTGGCAGGAGTACGGAATTACCCGGTCAGCGGCTATTTTCCGGACATTTATTCCGAGTCGCTGACAGAAGCAATGTCAAAATTTTCAGCAAAAGGGTATAGTACGGACAGTTTTGTTGAGTTTGTCGTTCAAATGCTGCGCCGGTTCCGCCCGAAAGTCGTTGTAAGTCACGACCTCAAGGGCGAATATGGCCACGGTACGCATATGCTTACAGCATATGCTTTGACTGAAGCTGTCGCTGTGTCGGCCGATGCTGAAAAATATCCGGATAGCGCAGAGGAATATGGCGTCTGGGATGTGCCGAAGACGTATCTTCACCTTTATGGCGAAGGTAAAATAACTATGATATGGGACAAGCCCCTATCAGCCTTTGGCGGGAAGACAGCATTCGCCGTTTCACAGGATGCATTTAGGTGCCATAAGTCACAGCACTGGACATGGTTCTATGGCTGGATGTATGGGAGCGGTAATAATAAAATTAAAGAGGCTTCTCAGATTAAAAAACACTCTCCTATGTATTTCGGTCTTTACCGTACAACGGTCGGCATGGATCAAAATACTGACGATGGCGATTTCTTTGAAAATATAAAAACATACGGGGAAGAAAAAGCCGAGGAGGAAGCCGCCGCGAGGGAAGCGCTTGCAAGGCTTGAGTCAGAGCGCGCAGAAAGGGAAGCGGCAGAGAGTGAATCACGCAGGCTTGAGTCTGAAAGAGCAGCAGCGGAGAGCGAATCACGCAGGCTTGAGTCTGAAAGAGCAGCGGCGGAGAGCGAATCGCGCCGGCTTGAGTCGGAGCAGACAGAGCCGGATGAAGGAAAAAGCGCGTCTGGAAAACAGGGTGTTATTATCGCCATAACAATACCGGCGGCTACTGCTATTATGTACGGTGCTGTTGCCATAAACACAAACGCGCAGAATAAAAAGAGAAAGCGTTTTAATAAGCACAAAAGATAACGCCTATTAATTATAGAAAATGCAAAAATTATAAGCCCGGTCGATATCGCTTTACATATCGCCGGGCTTGTTTTTCGTTTTAACAGAAAAATTATATGCGAAATTGTCTTATATCAACACCCTCATGAGTGAGAAGCTTTGTTTTAATATCAACTCCGCCACCGTAGCCGCCAATCTTGCCGCGCGCACCGACAACACGATGGCAGGGAATTATAATCGGTATTGGATTGCGGCCGACAGCACCACCAATAGCTTGTGCCGACATCTGTGGTATCCCTCGCATAGAAGCAATTTCTGATGCAAGCTCACCGTATGTCACAACCTCACCATACGGAATCTCAAGCAAAAGGCGCAGGACGGACAGCATGAAGTCAGTTCCTTCAGGACCGAGCGGAAGGGAGTGCACAGACGGCTTTTTTCCGTCAAAATAAACATTAAGCCATTCGCCTGCTGCTGTCAATGCTGCTGCGTTCTGCGTGTCATCGGCTGTGATATTATCTTTTGATTTCTGCTCATTTTTCGTGCCTTTTTCGGCATTTGTTTTAATCTTTTGCCCGGGCAGGTAAAGATTTGTTATAACGCCGCTCTCACATACGACGGCAACGGCACCAATGGGGGTAATATATTCCCTCATACTGCAAAAAGCGGGCAAACTTTTCGCACTTTTGCTCGGTTGTTTGTTTGTGTTCATATAAAAATCACCTATTTACTATGTTGTCTTAATTGCTTTTTTTAATAAAAATACACACAACCAATTAAATATATAAAATTAAATATATAATAAGTATAAAAATGTTACCATAGATGTATGGGATATACCAACAGAGAAAGTAATATTTCACTATTGTTTACAGTTACCAAAACAGGGTTGACACCACATATCAGCTATGGTATACTGATACAGTAATATTAATAAAATAAAAATATATAAAAGAACCGTCATAATACTTTTTTATGAATGGCTTTTGTTTCTTACGACAGGACGTAGTAAAAAATGAAAGAGCCTTTTATTTTTTTATGTCCGGAAGTTTCACGACCGGACGCTTACATTTTAGCAGGGTGGATGCGCGACGACGATGTTACAAAGCATTTGAGTGATGATAAGAGAGCCGCTGATGAAATAGATCGAATACTTGAAAGAGTAGATTTGCCTGTGCTTACCCATCTTTTCAACCGCGATGGCAGATTTTACATGGTAAGGCGGCAGACCGGCGACAGAGATGAACCTGTTGGCTTTGTCAGGCTTGAGGAATCAGGCGACGGATACGAAATTGTTGTTGTTATAGGCGACAAAGATAACTGGGATAAAAAATACGGAACAAAAGCTGTAAAAGCAGCGTTGCGTGAAGCGTTTATTACACTCCGTGCAAAACGTATTATAGCAAAAATCAAAAGTGAAAATAAAAGATCGATTCGTGTTTTTGTCTCCGCAGGTTTCAAACTGGAGCGTGAGGTCGGCGGCATTAAAGTATTCTCAATGACCGTCAGACAGTATCATGACTTTATAAAGGAGGAGGAGTCTGTGAAGGATAAAATATTCATCACCAGTCTTGACCGCGAAAGAATTAAGAAAATACTTGATTCTATTACAAAAGGCGTCGTTTCGCCAAGCAAAACGGCAAAAGGGCTTGAGAGCGAGCTCCAGCGTGCTGTCATTGTCGAGCCGACGCGGATCTCAAGCGATGTTATAACAATGAACTCCCGCGCCATAATTGAGCTTAACGGCGAAGAGGAAATGGAAGTTTCGCTTGTTTATCCTTCTGATGCGGATCCGGCAAATAAAAAGCTTTCCATACTGTCACCAATCGGAACGGCGCTGATTGGATACAAGGAGGGAAGCGTTATTGAATGTGATGTTCCCTCCGGTAAAACAAAAATACATATTAAAAAAGTCGTATACCAGCCGGAAGCCGCAGGAGATTATCATTTATAATCACGAAGTGCGTAAAAAATACAATTTATAATTATAAAAAACCCATCCTCCGGTAAAAATATAGCGATGCAAAAGAAGTCGAGCTTGTCAAAAGCCCGACTTTTTTGCTTTGTTAGTGCATTTTACTTAGTTTAAACGATAAAAACAGCTACTTTTATGCTGGCATTAACTGCTCCGCTTCATACGCCGTTGTCATATGGGCGTATGTATATATTTATCAGCCTATGTTTTTACTTTGTCTGGTTGTTATTCCCGCGCGGATGGAATTCCGTGAAGAAGCCGGAGTTAGACGGCTCCTCGCCCGCTGCGTAAAGATGCGAAATGTCGCCAAAATACTTCATGCGGAAGGCAACCTCACCGGGGATGACCTCCTCAGTCGACACGAGCGTGACGCTTGACGGTGCGACAAAGCAGTTCTGCCATAGAACAGGTGTTGCTATTGAAAGCAAATGCGAAAGCATAACGAACATGACGCCAAGATGGCAGAAGAAAACGATAGTATCGCCGTTTCCTGCATCCGTGCGGTAAAAATTTCCGTCGCGGCGGTAGCCGTAACCTTCAAGAATCTCATCAAGGCCGCGTGTGACGCGAAGATACCATTCTTCAACATTTCCGCCGCGGCTCATTGTCGGCCCGCGGAACCAGTTGTCCTTATCATAAAGATCCGGCTGCTTTGTCCACCACCCGGGAACAAAGTCCCACGGCATACGGTAGCGACCGTCCGGCATCTGCATTACAGCCGGGAATTCCCGCAACCAATCCTTTGTTATGACAGTGCGTCCAAGCGGTTCAAGGCAGACGCGGGCAGTATCCTGCGCACGCCCGAGCGGGGAGCAGTAAATATCACGGATTTCGCCGAGACGAGCGATGCGGCTGGCAAGAAGCTCCGCTTCGTGCCATCCTTTTGGCGTGAGGGAGTCGATGGAATAATCGGGATCAGCGTGTCTGATAAAGTAAAGCTTCATTCTACAGTTCCTTGCTATTTATGATATTGTTTACACTAATAAAATGAACATACGGTGCTATATTAGCGCAGTCATGCACAACAGCATAAGAGCGTACATTATTATAACATATCGCCGTTCCTTTTAAAACTCATTTTTTATGCTGCGGCTGAAGAGAAGGTCAAGCCTTTCCATGGGGTTTGCGCCTTTATAAAGGATATCGTATACGGCAGTACAAATCGGAAGCTCTGCTCCGTACTTCTCCTGAAGCTGAACCATGGCTTCTGCTGTGTAATATCCTTCCGCAAGGCCACCTTCAAACTTTTCACCACGGACAAAAGCCTCACCATAGCGCCTGTTATGACTGTAAGGTGAAAACACAGTCGCTTCGTAGTCACCGAGGTGGCAAAGTCCGTATGCTGACATAGCCTGCCCGCCCATAGCAGATATAAGACGAGCGATTTCACGCGTACCGCGCGCCATAAGCGCACCCTTGAGCGCCGACATATCAAAGCCGTCGAGCATTCCGGCAGCTATGCCGATGACGTTCTTTGACGCTGCACCGATTTCGTTTCCGATAATATCGGTTCCATAGTAGAAGCGGATAAGGCGGCTTGTGAATGAGTCTACAAGCATGCGCTTATACTCATCATTTGTGCTGTCAATAACCATGCAGTTTGGCGTTCCACGTAAAAATTCCTGCACGTGCCCGGGGCCAATCCATACGGCGACACGGCTTCCGGGGGCTGAACATTCAGTCGCAATCTCGGAAAGACGCTTGCATGTACCGATCTCTATGCCTTTCATGCACAAAACATAGTCCCGCGGGCCGCAGCCAACCTCTGATATTTCACCGAACAGTGCCCTGAGCCCCTGCGAGTTTATGGAAATGACGATTGTCGGCGCTGTGAGCGTTTCTTTAAGTGATGTTGACAGTGTAATTTTCTCCGGCAGAGTCAGATAATCATTTTTCCGCTCGCTTAAAAGGCGATCCATCGCCTCAGTTCCCGCGCGGCCGTATAAAGTGACGTCGTGCCCGATACTGTTGAGATAATAAGCGATGAAGGTGCCCCACCTTCCGCATCCGATAACAGATATTTTCATAGCTTTATTATACCGTTTAATTTATATTAATTGCTTTTGTAATATCGTTCTTATTTTAGTGCGGTATTGTAATAATCATCTTAATTTATTTACATTCGTACCAGTTCACGCCTTCCGTAACCTCGACGGATAGAGGAACGGATAACAAAATAGCGTTTTCCATCTCACGGCGGAGAACAGCGGCAGCCTGTGCCGCACATTCGCGCTTAGCTTCGACTATAAGTTCGTCATGAACCTGTAAAATCAAGCGTGCGTCAAGCCCCTCGCGCTGCAGAGCCCTTGCTGTATTAATCATAGCAAGCTTGATTATGTCGGCGGCACTGCCCTGAATCGGAGAGTTCATTGCAACGCGCTCGCCAAAAGCGCGCGTCGCTTTATTTGAAACGTAAAGCTCCGGAATATAGCGGCGACGGCCGAGTAAGGTCGTAACATAGCCGCGTATCCGCGCATCCTCGACTGTTTTTTTCAAATATGCATTAATCTTCGGATAGGTGGCAAGATAGTTTTCAATATACTCGGCGGCAACTTTACGAGATGTTCCGATATCGCGTGCAAGGGAGAATTCACCGATGCCATATACTATGCCAAAATTGACAGCCTTCGCTCTTGAGCGCAGCTCGCGCGTCACAGATTCCTCCGGCACACCGAAAACTTCAGCCGCTGTTGCCGTGTGTATATCAGCACCGCGGAGGAAGGCTTGCATCATCGTCTCATCGCCCGATATAGCGGCAAGAAGGCGAAGCTCAATCTGTGAATAGTCGGCGTCGAGAAGAACATAGCCATCCTCAGGGATGAAGTAACGGCGCAGCTCGCGCCCAAGCTCTGTGCGGACGGGGATGTTCTGTAAATTCGGTTCGTTTGACGACAGTCTCCCCGTAGCTGTGACTGTCTGCTTAAAGCTTGTGTGTATACGGCCGCTTTCGTCGGCGGCATTGGCAAGACCCTCGCCGTATGTGCTGCGAAGCTTTGCAAGCTGGCGGTATTCAAGCACATCTTCGACGATTGCATAATCATACCTTAACTTCTCAAGTGTTTCGGCATCCGTCGAATATCCCGTCTTTGTCTTCTTACCGGAGGGAAGCCCAAGCTCGGCGAACAGTACATTGCCAAGCTGTTTTGGCGAGTTTATGTTAAATTCATGCCCCGCACGCTCGTATATGCGCGCGGCAATACGCTCTTCCTCGGTTGCGAGAAGTTTTGTATATTTCAAAAGTCCGTCGCGGTCAATTTTAAAACCGACTTTTTCCATGTCGGCAAGGACAGGGGATAGCGGTATCTCAATATCATATAAAACACGTGACAGCGGCGGCAAGCCAAGTTCACCAGCTTCGGCGTCAACTTTTGCAAAAGCTTCGCGCATAGGTGACGTGAGCCGAAAGATAGTGTCGGCTTTATCAAGAGGGGTAGAAATATCATTTGTTTCGCCCAGATAAGCTGTTGCAACGCGGGACAAGTCGTACGAACCTTCGCCCGGGCGCAGTACGTATGCGGCAAGCATCGTGTCAAAGGCGCAGTTTACCTTTGATATGTGCTCATTCTTATCGCGAAGCAGGGCATAAAGCGCCTTGTAATCGTGGCAGTATATTTCAGTGTCACCTGTTAAAAGGTCAGCGGCGGCAGTGCTTGCAATATCCGCTTCGTATACAGCGTCCTCTGTTTTTATTATAAGTTTATCCTTGCCGGTATCAAGAGCAACTGCGGCTTTTTTAATTGTACGTGCCGTTTTTTCATCAAGCGGCAGTATTTCGGGGGTTTTGTCGGACACGGAAACAGATACAGATGCCGCATTTTCTGAGCTTGTGTCCTCTTTATTATCTTTTTCTATAAGACCGAAGCGCTCTGTCAGCCTGTGAAACTCAAGCTCCGCGAAAAGAGTGCGCAGGGAAGCTTTATCCATGCCCTTGTATGAGCTGCCAAGTTCGCGCGCTGTTATGCCGACCGGCGCGTCGCGCCGTATTTTAGCAAGCTCCGCCGACATAAAAGCTAACTCACGCCCGTCAAGCAGCTTCTTTTTAACGGACTCTGAGGCGGGCAGCGTGTCAATGCTGTTATAAATGACATCAATTCCGCCCACGCTGCTGACAAGCTTCAGGGCCGTCGTTTTTCCTATCCCCGGCACGCCCGGTATGTTGTCGGATGCATCCCCCATTAAAGCCTTGATGTCGACAAGACGAGCAGGCTCCGTTCCGTATTCCTCGCGGAAGCGTTCGGGGGTATATATGATATCTTCCTTGTTCGTTAAAAGAATTACGGAGACATTCTCCGTTATTAGCTGAAGAGCGTCACGGTCCCCGGTGAGCACATAAACAAGGTAGCCTTCACGTTCCCCGTCTGCGGCAAGCGAACCGAGCAGGTCGTCAGCTTCAAAGCCGGGCACCTCGAGAACCGTGGCGCCCATGGCGGCGGCACAACGCTTTATATAGGGTAGCTGCTCAACAAGCTCTGCAGGTGTCGGACGGCGCGTGCCTTTATATTCGGCGTAGCGCTCATGCCGGAATGTCGGCGCGGGAAGGTCAAAAGCAACAGCTACGCCATCCGGTTTTATAGCGTCAATATGGCGTGAAAGCGTTGTTGCCAAGCCGTAAACTGCATTAGTATGAAACCCGTCCTTTGTTGTGAACGGGCGTATAGCGTAAAACGAACGAAACATTATGTTCGAACCGTCTGCGAGCAGCAGTTTTTTCATGAAGGCATCCCTTTCAGCGTTAAACGATTTTCACCGGGTTTAGTGAATTTCATCAAGGTTATATGGCGTTGTTTGATATACAAAATAGTTTAACCAGTTGGAGTAGAGGAGATTCGCGTGCCCGCGCCATGTCACAACCGGCGGCTTTGTGTCATCGTCGTCAGGGAAGTAGTTATAGGGTACGTCAATAGGAAGCCCGAGATTGCGGTCACGCTCATACTCAAGGCGAAGCGTATCGGCGTCATATTCGGGGTGTCCTGTGACGAAGATTCGCCTACCCTTCTCGGTTGAAATTATATAGACACCAGCCATAGGCGATGAGGACAAAATTTTCAGTTCACTTACGCTTTCAACATCCTCACGTTTTATGGTCGTGTGGCGTGAATGAGGAACCATGAAAACATCATCAAAGCCACGCAAAAGGATTGAGTTTTTATAATCCTTTATGTGCGGGAAAATTCCGAAAAGTTTCTTTTCAAGCGGGTATTTTTTTATTCCGTAGTGGTAGTAAAGCCCCGCCTGCGCGCCCCAGCAAATGTGAAGCGTGCTTGTAACGCGCGTTTTGCTCCACTCCATGATTTCGCAAAGTTCATCCCAATATTCGACTTCCTCAAACGGCAGATGCTCGACGGGCGCGCCTGTTATAACCATGCCGTCAAATTTTCTGTTTTTTATCTCATCAAACGTCTTATAAAAAGTAAGGAGATGTTCTTGCGGGGTGTTTTTTGATTTATGCGTGCTTGTGTGCATGAGCTCAAGCTCAACCTGAAGCGGTGAGTTGCCAAGAAGCCGCGCAAGCTGAGTTTCGGTTACAATTTTTGTCGGCATCAGGTTGAGAATTAATATGTGAAGCGGGCGGATATCTTGAGTTATCGCCCGTGTTTCTGTCATAACAAAAATATTCTCATTGAGAAGTATCTGCGTAGCGGGTAGCTGATTAGGTATTTTAATTGGCATGAGCCGAGTCCTCCGTTAAATTATAAATTTTTGTCTGTCGTTTTTATATTTTTGCAAGTGCACGGTCTATATCGGCGATAATATCGTCGATGTCCTCAATACCGACAGACATTCGGACAAGATCCGGCGTTATGCCACATTCGGTAAGCTGAGTATCCGTCAGTTGCCTGTGAGTAGTGCTTGCAGGGTGCAGTACACTTGTGCGCGCGTCAGCAACGTGGACAACAATTTTTGCAAGCTGTAAAGAGTCCATGAAACGAACGGCAGCTTCACGTCCGCCTGCAACACCGAAGGATACAACGCCGCAAGCGCCGCGCGGCAGGTATTTCTTCGCAAGCGCGTATTGCGGTGAGTCGGGGAGAAGGGGATAATTGACCCATGAAATCTTCGGATGTGCGGCAAGGTGCTGTGCAACAGCAAGGCCGTTTTTGCTGTGGCGCTCCATGCGGACAGCGAGCGTTTCAAGCCCGAGATTTAAAAGAAATGCTGCTATTGGCTGAGGTGATGAGCCAAGGTCGCGCATCAGTTGTGTGCGTGCTTTTACAATATAAGCGGCACGACCGAACTTTTCCGTGTAAACAACACCGTGATATGATTCATCGGGTTCCGTGAGCTCAGGGTATTTGCCACCAGCAGACCAGTCAAAATTACCGCTGTCGACAATGACGCCGCCGACGACAGTTGCATGACCGTCCATGTATTTTGTAGTTGAGTGTATGACTATGTCGGCGCCGAACTCAAACGGGCGGCATAAAATCGGCGTTGCAAATGTGTTGTCAACGATGAGCGGTACGCCATGTTTATGCGCAAGTTTCGCAAAACGCTCGATATCAAACACAGTCATTGCTGGATTAGCAAGCGTTTCACCGAACATTAAGCGGGTGTTTTCGTCAAACAGGGCGCTTATCTCATCGTCCGTCATATCAGGTGTGAAAAAACGCACCTCAATGCCCATGCGCTTCATAGTAACGGCAAGGAGATTTATAGTGCCGCCGTATATTGATGCGGATGCTATAATGTTTTGCCCGGCGCTTGTTATGTTGAATACTGAAATTAGCGTGGCAGCCTGACCTGATGATGTGCACAGAGCGCCAATACCGCCTTCAAGCGCCGCTATCTTGCGCTCGACGTATTCGACAGTCGGGTTTGATATGCGTGTGTACATATGCCCGTCAGATTCAAGATCAAAAAGCTGACCGAGAAATTCCGACGAATCATATTTAAATGTTGTGCTTTGATATATCGGTAAAACACGCGGCTCGGAGTTTTTCGGATCCCAGCCTGCTTGTATGCATTTTGTGTCGATTTTATAATCTTTAAATTCGCTCATTTTCTATATCCACCGCGGCGTAAGCCGCCTCTTTCTTTTATTATTTTAATTTTTTTCAGTAATATTTCGGTATCAGTACTGCTTATGTTATGTGACATCTTTAGTTGTGAAAAAACGGCGACACACAGAATGCCGCCGTTTTATTTTTTGAAGATATAAGCATGGCGGTCACATTCGAGTGCGGCCATAGCCGCATTCGTATCCGCCATAGGGGTAGGCAGCCGCGTGTGTTGTATGCGCGGCGGCGCGTCCGGATAAAAATTCCGATATAGCGGCACGGCTGCTTTCGTTTGAGTACATGATATTATGCATCATTATACGCATTCGCATTTGCATTCGCATTTCCGTGCCCTCCTTTATTATAATTAATCAAATTATACAGCGCCCAGCACTTGCCTGTCAAGCAAAGCCAATGATAAAACA
>LFTK01000080.1 GCA_001513385.1 Clostridiales bacterium DTU064 | reverse complement strand
GAAGAAAAAACTGAAGCGGGCGTTTCAACAAAGGAAAGCTCACACAACACTGAAGCTCTGCTTGGGCTTTTGTTTTCAGCTATTTTAATTGTCGGCGCCGCTTTGGGTGCTGCTTTGTCAAAAGCGGACAGTAAAATTATATCTGGTTTTGCCGCCGTCGCAGGAGAACGGCTTGATGCTTTTATTGAATCGTTTTACTCCGTAAAATTTAATTCCATCATATCTTTCTTTCGTGCTTTGTGCTTGGCAGCGCTGCCTGAAATACTGTTGCTTACTTTTATCTTTTTATCGTCGGCAACATACGTGTCACGTTATGTGTGCTGCTTTCTCCTTTTCATACGCGGGGTATCAGCCGGCTGCGCCCTGTCGTATTCATCATCCCCGGATGCAGCTCTTGCCGCATTTGCAATCGCCGCTGTCGTCACGTCCGCCATGCTCATTGCTGCGGCAACCGGCGCTGTTGTACGCGCGGACAGTATAATTGATGCAAAAGCACATACGCCGAAGATTAAGTCACGCGACGCGTCACTTTATGTTCTTGCCCTGCGGTGTCTTATGTTCTGCGGTGGTGCTGCCGCTGTTCATGCTGCCGCATATGCTGTTGCGTTTATTTCCGTGGCTAAATAACTTAATTTTAAAGAAAATTGATATAATATAGTTACATATAACTCGCTTATTGCTCCGAAAGGACGTATAAATTAATGGGTGACGAAAGAAAAAAACGTGTAAATCGTAATAATGACAATGATAACGAGAAAAAACAGCGCTTTAGCTTCTTTGGTTTCGGCCGTAAAGACGGGCCGGGCGTCGACCCCAATGAGGAGCCTATACTTAAAAACCCGAACTTCGGGAATTTCTTTGTATTTTACTTCCGGAAGTTCCGTGAGCTTCTTTCAATAAACATGCTCCTTGTGTTCGGCAACTTCCCAATCTTCTTTTTCTTTATTGCACGTGCCGGATACTTTGGCATTAAATCTTCAGCACCATATTATCAAATGTTTGCTCCGCTTTTTGGCGCATATCAAATAACCCCTTCCCCCCTCACAGCCGCTCTTTACGGCATCTATGGCATACAAGTCCCGATTACGGTAAACACCGTCGGCACACTTGTCCTTTACGCTCTGACATTTCTTCTTATCTTCACGTTCGGACTTGTCAATACCGGGGTAACGTACCTTTTGCGCAATATGCTTCGCGGTGAGCCTGTATTCTTCATGAGTGACTTTTTCAATACAATCAAGAAGAACCGCAAGCAGGCGCTTGCCCTTGGCATAATCGACGCTCTTGCCATTTTCCTTCTCGGATACGACGTCGTTTACTTCTGGAATCACCTTGATTCCGTAATGATGTATATTTTCTTCTATGTAAGTCTTTTAATGTTCGTCGTACTCATTTTCATGCGCTTTTATGCGTACATCATGGTAGTTACCTTCGATCTCACGATAAAGAAAATCATAAAGAACTCCCTCATCTTTGCTATCCTCGGTATCAAGCGCAATATCGTCGCCTTGATTGGGTATATTTTCGTCTTTGCCCTCAACTACTATGTCTTTGCGCTATATATCCCGTTAGGTATCGTCCTGCCGTTCATTATTGTTCCGGCAACGCTCATGGCAATCAATGTATACACAGCTTACCCGAAGATAAAAGAAATAATGATAGACCCGTATTATACGGAGGACGGCAAGCCTATCTCAGAGGAGCCCACATCCGAGACACAAGACTAATAACTTAACCATAAAAAAAGTCAAGCTACGTGATAATAGCTTGACTTTTTGCTTTTCATCTGTGTCAGGTGCGGTTTGTGCTTTTCGGTATGAGGGCAACAACGAGGACTATAACTGCAACTGCTATTAGTACGGATATGATAATTCCTGCTGCTGTCATGCTTCTGTCGGTATCCTGAGCACCGAGCACTTCTCCGCTTTCCACACCATTTGCGTAATTGTTTGGGTTATTATAGTTGTTATATGTCTCCCCGTTGCCCATATATGCTCTGTTGTCACCTGCCACGCCACCGGTCGTACCGCCTGTCACCCCACCAGTAGTGCCGTCCGTTGTGCGGCCTGTCGTGCCGCTTGTCGTTTCATTATTTCCACCGGCTGCAGGTGAGTTTTGGTTTCCGGTAACAACGCCGCCATTATACATGTCGGTCGTAATCCCGCTGCGTGTCCCGTAATCAGTTACTGCAAAGACTGCTGCCCCTAAAGCAATAATAAATGCAGCTGTCAATAAAACGGCTATAATTGGCTTATACTTCTGTGTAAACATTTTATTATCTGCTATCTGCTTCGCTGCCAAGTGGCGGCGAAGAATTGTCCTTTCCGTTAAAATGGTATATAATTATAATTCATCAGGTAATAATATTTGCTTAGCAATTATTGCTTTATACCTTTGTTCAGTAGTATTTTTACACGGATAAAATATAATTATTCACAATATATTTAATATTTACTTTTCAGGAGGTCTGGGCATTTTGGAAGAAAAAAGATTTCGCAAAAACGACGAAGGATTTATCTGTCAACACTGCGGCTTTGAAGTGAAACCGCTTGGCTACACATCCCGCAACCATTGTCCAAAATGCCTGTGGTCTCTTCACGTTGACATCAATCCCGGCGACAGGGCAAACGAGTGCGGCGGCCCCATG
>LFTK01000083.1 GCA_001513385.1 Clostridiales bacterium DTU064 | reverse complement strand
TACAAGCAGATACGGCACAAAAATTACAAACATAAATGTAATTATATACCGAAGCAGGCGCCGGACGTAGTCAATCTGCCCTTCCTCGTAGTTTTTCGATATTGCAGGAAAGACTACATTTGACATTGCGACGACAAAAACACTCGATATTGTGACAAAAAGATTTGACGCGTAGTTTACCGTCGCTATCATGCCCTCATCTCCGCTTACAAACACCTTGTCGATGATAAAGCAAAGCTGAAACATGAGGTTTGATATGAAAATGAAGGCAATTTCACGGGGCACGGCGCCAAAGCGGGATTTACCTGTTTCTTTTGATGTCTTTGTTACAGCTTTTTCGCCCGATGTTTCACCCGAAGATGATGCTGTGAGGAAAAATCTATATCCCTTTTTATAAAAAGAGGGTAGCTGAAATACAATGTGTAAAAACCAGCCGATTGTCGTCGCGGCGGCAACGGTTGTTATTGAAACATCTGGCACAAGCAGCGTCGATATAATGAGAGCATTATACGGCAGGCTTACAATCGACGGGATGAAAAAGACGCGATTGTTCTGAAGAACGCCCGATATAATGTAGGCGATAACAACACAGAAAAGTGAGGGCAGCATCAGGTATGTCAGGCGCACAGCAAGCCCCACGTACTGCTCGTCAATGTTCGGCAAAAGAATGTCTACCAAAAGCCGCGCGCCGGCGTAAAGGACAGCCGTCACAATAAGAAGCCACAGCGCCGTCTTTTGCAGAAAGGCTGAGACATAAGCGCGCTTTTTTTCTTCTGTGGCGTTTTCCTCTTTATTAAGGTTTTTTATAACGAGCGTCGAGAGCGCAATGCCGAGACACGTAAAAACAAGGTTTACGACGCCGTATATCTGAAAGTAAATATCAGACTCAACAGTTGTCCCGAACGCCCCTGCAAAAATGATATCGCGAACAAAACCGGCGGCTTTTGCTATAAGGATGCCGAAAACTACGGTGAAATAGGCAAAACTCATATTATGTTTTATTTTCACTCCCCTCGCCGACCGGTTTTCGTTTGAAAACGAACAGCTTGCTGAAAATATAGTTGCATATGATAACAACGATGGCAGCAACCACCTTTGCCGCCGCTTCATTTATATTAAACGAGCGCCCTGCGGCAGCAATATATACATCAGAGTAAGACGGTGCGATAGCTGTTAAAAAAAGAGCGCCGCCATATGTTATAGCATAATCAAGGAAAAACGTAAAAAGCCTGCCTGCGGCAAAAGCGGGAAGCTGTTTTTTTACAGGCACAGTCCTGTCGGCATCAGTAAAAACCCAGCGTCTGTTCGTGTAAAAAGCAAACATAACGGCTGCGCACCATTGTACGACCTGCGCTGCCGTATAAACAGCCATATACTTAGCGCCTGATGTGACCGATGCGGGAATGTGAAAAAGCGCTTTCCCGCCCCAGAGCATTGCAAAATATACAGCCCAGCCGATGGCTGTCGTCAGCACGCCAAAAAATAAATAGGTAATTATTTCTCTGTATTTACAAAAAAAATCTTTCAAATATGCCCCCGAATATATATTAAAGCATTGCTTTAAAGCATCGCTGTCTTATTCTAAATTTGATTTTCACTTTTGACATTTTCTTTTTTCTCGGACTTAATTGCCGCGACGGCCGCCGCATACTCATCGCGCGTAGCAATGACGTTGATAGCACATAAAAGAGCGTTCGGCGTCATTCCGGGCGGTAGTGAAAAACGCGCGGCAAGTGCGTCACGCATCTCAGCGGCGCCACCCACGCCCGAGAGCCCGTCAGCGTAAAAATCAGCCTTTGTCACCGGCTTTTTCCCCGCTTTCGCAGGCTGTGCGGTGCCGACTGCGAAAGGTGCGAGAAGCTTGCGCAGTTTATCCGCTTCTATCCCCTCGACGCCAAGCATTCCCTCCTTAGATGGCGACGTTTTACGCCGTTCCTTGCCCTTGATTCGGGGAATGTATAAATGCGTAACTTTATCGCGCGGCAAGGCTGATGTAATGTGGCTTCTTATGACACCCCCGGCGCCGTCGCTGTCTGTTAAAACAATAATGCCGTTTTTTTCCGCCAGCCGCCGTATAAGCGCAAGCTTTTCGCGGCTGTTGAATATGGCAAAGCCCTCTGTTGTGATGACAGTCGAGCTTATTATTGACGAAAGCTTGATTTTATCATATTTCCCCTCAACGACAACGGGACGGTCAAGCACCATCGGTGCTATGTTTTGCTCTGCTGCATCAACGGCACCGGATTCTTTGGCCGTTTTTGCTTTACAATATTCCCTCATGAGCGTACCCTCGCGCCGGCTGAGCATATAAGGCGCTCTATTGCTGTGTACGGCGGGACGGTCGAGAGTTTAATTAGCATATCAGCTTTTGCACACTGAATTAAGGCGTTCTCAATTGAAGTACGGCTGCGTGTGGCAGCGCTTTTGGCATATAATGAGGCTTTATACTCATTCATTTTTAACCGCGAAGCAATTTCGCGCGGAGATGAGCCTTCGTCAAGCAGCGCGCGGACAGCTAAAAGATCAACAAAAACGCGCGTAATACCGGCAAGCAGCATAAGCGGCTCCGTACGGCGCGTGATTTCAGCGCGAAGTGCGTCAAGAGCGTCGCTTGTGCGTCCGGCAAGGATAGCATTTGAAAGGCCAAATGCATCAGGCTCCGTATACGGACAGCACACAAGGTCTATTATGTTGCGATCAATGTTTACCATGTCATGGCTTATGGCGTAATACGACGCTTTGTCAATCTCACGCGCAAGCGTTGTCATAAAATTGCCGCACACATCCATCATATATTGCGCGACATCGTCCGCACACGCAACACCATGTCTGGCGTAGCGGCGCACAATCCATTTGCGCAGCGCAGCACCCCCCTGTCTTGGAAGGTAAAGAAAAGATATGCCCTCAGCGCCGGATATCTTTGTAAAAGCAGCCGACGGACGGCGCGGCGGTGAGCCGCAGTCAAAAACATCCGCCCTCAGCGCAACAAGCATCGAACATCCGGAATACATGCCGGCTTCTTTGAGCACTTTTATGAATTCTTCCACCGTTGCACCGGTAATAATACCGGGTTCTGTCACCATAACCTCAACGAGCTTGTCTTCACCACCGAGCATTGACGGGGCTGAAACAGCGTCGAATACGGCTGATGCATCGTCCGGCCCTGAGTACGCGACGCTTACATAAGCAAGCGACTCTTTCCCGCCAAATGCTTCTCTCATCGCACCGCGGTAATGGGTGACAAGATAATCCTCTTCACCAGCCAGCACAAAAACACCCTGACGTCGCTCACGCACAGCGGATTTAAACTGAGCCTCTGTTATCAGTGGCAAATTGTCTGCCCCCCTTCACTTGTCGGGTGAGAAAGCGGCGTTATTTCAACTTTTAAATGATTAAACTGCGTGTCGGCACCTGATGTTTCGACAGTGTATATGAGCTCAAGCGTACCGCCGTCCTCCGTTACGCTGTTGCGGATACGCTTAGCGTTAGTATACAGCTCAAAAGGCACTCCTTGTGCTTTGTATACGCATATATGGCGGTGTCCCTCCTCAAGCGTGAGGGCTGTATATACGCTGCCCGTGCGGAGCATAGTAATAATACCGGGCTCGTCCGTCATAAATGTAATAGTCGTTGTGGTGCCCTCCATGCCAGTCAGTTCCGTCTCATTATACGAAACGGAAATCCGCCCGTCAGAGTAAGTTAGCGTACCTTCAGTAAATATGTCAAGCTTTTCCGAGTCATCCTCGAACATATCACTAATAATATCATTAACGGACTCCTCTGCATTTTTCATATCTGCACGAGAGGCCCCGTTATTCCCGGAAAGTCCTGCGAAAATCAGTGCGAGGTACTGTGCGGTGTCGGTGCGCTCCGGGTTCACTGTGTGAAACTCGGAGTATATTTTAATTTTTACGGGAATAACCACCCTCTAAAACCTCCCCGCCAGTAAAGCAAATAATAATTTTAATTTTATTAATTTCATCTTCAAAGTGAAAGAGCGCGGCGCATAAACGCGCGTAAAATAAAAAAATGCGCGCTAAAACCGGCTCCTATGCTT
>LFTK01000030.1 GCA_001513385.1 Clostridiales bacterium DTU064 | reverse complement strand
CTTAGTTGTTGCCCTCCTTATGCTTTCCATTGAAGAAGCAAACGAATCGCTACCTTTAGATAAAATGTTTTGATATACGCCGCGAAGGCTCGATGCCCACTCTAAATCTCCGGCCCAGTCATATACCTTAGAATCGAGAATGTAATCAAGCATTTCCTGTGATTCTTCGTCGCGTATGTATTTTGACTGAAGGAGCTGATCATAAAGAGCCGGCGTCACATGGTCTGCGGATGCTGCAGACAAGCACTCAAGCACAGTACCGATTTTATTCGCCTGTTCATTGTTGAACATACTCGGTATGCCGTAAGCTGTTGTCCACCCGTTGCTCACATATGCCTTATATGAATCCATCGAAGGATCGCCCTTCGGCATTGGTAAAATACCAAAGTTATCCTCCATATTGCGGAAGTTAGCGAGTGTTCCGAGCATGTCAAGGTAGAAGAATTCTTTGCTGTTATTGAAGGCAGTTGCATTACTATAGCTTATGTTCACAAGTGTTGAATCAGAGAAGTAATTGTAAAGCTCATCAATAACGCTTGTGTTCTGATCGTTTGCCCAAACGACCTCCGGCACGCCGTTCTCATCTGTTTCACTCATTTTAAGCCCATATGAGTAAATGAAGTGAAGGATGCAGTCCGCGTTTTCGCCAATACCAACAATATCAACATTCTCCTGGAATAAGCCGTCGCCATTTAGGTCACTGCACCCCAGAGCGGCCATGGTAAACATCTTGTCGACGGTCCATGTTCCCTCTTTGACGTCCTTATACGGGAAGTCAAAGCCTGCGTCTTTACAAATATTATGGTTGAATATTACTATCTCTACGGCATAATCGTCGTAATAGTTAATGTCGCCGGACAAAGTATAGAGTTTGTTGCCGTACATAGTAAAGGCGTCAATGATATGCCTATCCCACCACTTGTTCTCAAGATTCATTGTATCAATGTTATAGTAATTGAGAAGCAAGCCATTTGTCGCATTTGAAACTAAGGCATCAAGCCTGTTCAGAACAACGTTGAAAGCATCTGTATCTCCTGCGTTTACAGCCTGCTGTACCATTGCGGTAATATCGCCGGTGTTACCAGCCCATACAGGCTCAATTGTTATTCCGAGTTTTTCAGAGACCTCAAGGTTGCGCATATAAATTGAGTTTGAAAGCGGTTCACTTCCAAGCTCTTCATAGAAGACTTCATTTTCAGTTGCGCCGGAAAAATAGTAAAAGTGACTGCCCGGGTTAGGGGTGAGAATCCTGAATGTCATACCTTCAAGGTTGACATTCCCCTGCTGCTCAAGAGCAATATCAAGATTCGACTTGCCTGCATTAGGATCTGTCGTCGTTGACTCCTTAGTGTCTGAGCCGCCACCTTTAGTGCTGTCACTGCAAGCAAACAGTGAGGTAAACAGTGCCAAAGCAATAACCACACAAATGATTCTTTTCAACATAGCATTCTCCCTTTTGCTACAAATTTTTGTTTTTTATAATGAATTTGTTGCAAATTTGCTCAACGTAAGATAAAATTTAATTGAAAAGCGGGGTGATTATATGTTAATTGAAGCGGGCACCATTGGAGTTATAAGAAACACTACTCATACAGACGATTCAAATATTTACGTCGACTATACAAATGCAGGCCCTGATAGTTCATTTAATAATAATATTCACTGCCACATTTTTTATGAAATCGAGTTTATCATATCAGGGAGCGGAATATACGAAATAAACAATGTTCAGCATGATATAAAGCCGGGCGCTCTCTTTATGGTTACTCCGGCGGATTTTCACACATACTCGCTTTCTTCCACCGATTCACCGCTTGTGTTTTATAATATTCAGTTTTACCCGCACATCATCTCCGATGATATATCTTCCTGCCTTTATTCGCAGACAACACCGATCGCTCTTTACCTTCAGGGTACAAACTTTGACCTGACACGCGAACGGTTTGATTATATGCTCACGACATTCCGGGAAAAGGATTTCATGTATGAAAAAATTCTGCGGAACGAAATAGAAAACCTTTGCATTAATGTACTGCGCGATGTCAACAAGAGGAACAGAGACAGCGGCATTGACAACCCTGTAATACGGAACGCTATTATTTTTGTTAAAAACAATTACCGCGATGAGATAACTTTAAAAAAGGCCGCCGATCATGTTGGCTTATCCGAAGCGTATTTCAGCCACGTCTTTTCAAGCACAATGAAAATGGGGTTTGCGTCATATGTAAGGCAGACAAGGCTTATAGCCGCCGCCAACCTTATTAAATCGACATCCCTGCCGATAAAAGAAATATGCTTTGATACAGGCTTTACAAACACCAATTATTTCACAAACACATTCAGCAGCTTTTTTGGTGTGTCTCCCCGTGAGTACAGGGCAAAATATGGTAAAAAGCACAGATAGAAATTATAATTTAATAATTTGAACATAATTACTACATCATTTGTATTATAACACTATGCAAAACCACCATTCAAACACAAGGATGTTTCTTATTTTTATATAAATACACATATTTTTTGTTTGATGCAGTAAATATCAAACAATACAAAAATATTGCCGATTATAACAAAAAAACGCCGCATGGCGTTTTTTTGTTGCAACCGATATGACAAAAATATAAGTACCGAATGTTTCGCGTCAGACAAGCTCAGCCGGTGTGATTTGCGCGACTTTCAATAAATCCGCTGTCCGCAACCTAACCTGATGACCGACACGGCCGCCGGAGCAAAAAATGCGCTCATAACTAAGAGCCGATGTGTCGATGAACGTGCGGAAACGCTTTTTCATGCCGATAGGCGAGCATCCACCGTGAACATAACCTGTCAGCGGCAAAAGTTCTTTCTGCGGTATCATTGAGATAGATTTCTCGCCGGCTGCCCGCGCAGCTTTTTTTAGATCAAGCTCTGATGTGCTCGGTATCATAAACACATAATGCTCTCCCGAGCGCCCGACGGTGACAAGCGTTTTAAAAACTTCACCCGGCGAGCGCCCGAGCGACATGGCGATTTCAGCAGCGTTTGTCTGTGTATTATCGTATGTGAAGCATTTGTACTCAATACCAAGCTGGTCGAGCTGACGCATGACATTTGTTTTCTCTTCCTTTTTACTCATGTAGCACCTTATTAATAATAAATATCTCTATAGTTCGACTTACAGACAAAAACGCCGAAAGGCGTTTTTTGCTTATACGAGGGTGAGGGGGGCAAATCACCATATCATTCCTTTATCCCTGCCGCTGTGCTCATATATTCATCAAGCTTACGTTTCAGTTCCTTCATGTCGTTTAGCATATCTTCCTTTTTCCTCGGGTCGCGCAGAAGAGCGGACGGATGATAAAAGGCGCTCATCTCAAACTGCCCTTTTGTAAACCATACCCCATGCTCCTGTGTTATGCGAAAATCCGGTTTTATAAGCCTCATGGCAGAAATGCGCCCAAGGCAAACTATGAAATGCGGACGCACAAGCCGGACCTGCTCTCTGAGGTAATCAATGCACATATCCTGCTCACTCGGAAGCGGGTCACGGTTGTGCGGCGGCCGGCACTTTAAAATATTGGCTATGTAAACGTCACTGCGATTAATTCCGACTGCTGTCAGATACGAGTCAAGGAGCTTCCCCGCCCGCCCGACAAACGGAATCCCCTCCAAATCTTCCTGCTCACCCGGCGCCTCGCCTACAAACATCAATACTGCGTTTTTATTTCCGGTTCCGAAAACGCAATTTGTCCTCGTCTTTGAAAGCTCACATTTATTACATGACGCGCACGCCGAGTATAGTTCATCCCATCTGTCTTTATCATTCATAGGTTAACCCCACATTACAAGAATCCGCATTTTTTTATATACATAATAACATAAAACCCGAGCAGTTGACGAATTTAATTTATAAAAAAGTTCTCAAGGATAATATTGACAACACTATACCCGCGTGATATAATCAAACTGTCTCAAATGATACACTTTTCGCTGGGGTGATGCCCACATGAAGTTTAAATCCGACAGTGAACTTGCCACTGTGGCGGCAAAAGTCGGCGATATATTTCTTTTTAACGGAGCCGATGATGCAAAAACTGCGCTGTTGTGTGACGGCTGTGAAATAAAAAAATATGCTCCGGGTGAGCACATTCCGGAAACAGACGCGGCTAAACTCGGCGTCGTTATAAAAGGTTCGCTCATCGTAACCCCGCTTTCAAACGAAATCCGGGAAGATGCGTCACACGCTATTTTACGCATTATACCTGAGGGGGGTATTTTCGGCGCCGCGTCCATTTTCAGCGGCGGCGATACTTCCCCGCTTACACACCTGACTGCCCGTCAGTCGTCAAAGGTAGTGTTGTTTTCGCGCGGGCTTGTTGTGGACATAGTGCGAAAAAATCCCGACGCTGCCGTGCGTTACATTGAGTTTTTATCAGGGCGCGTGAAATATCTCAATCGTAAAATTGATGTTTTCACGGCAGGTTCCGCAAAAAGCCGCCTTGCTTTTTATATAAGTGAAGTGGCTGGCGGCGGTGACGGCGCTGAAATCAAGGTCACGCTCGCGTCACTTGCTGCGGCGCTTGACATAGGCCGTGCGTCACTTTACAGGGCACTTGATGCTCTTGTGGCTGATGGCGCTATTGAGCGTTTCGGCCGCACGATTCGCGTAAAAGATGCATCCGCTCTTCTTCGCAGCGCAAAGTAACCGGCCGTTTATTAAAAATAAGCGATTAATTTATAATAAATTAGATAAAATAAAGAGGTATTCATCAATGAAAACAGTAAAAGCTTTATCCGCAATAATTGCTGTACTAATTTTATCGCTTACGCTTTTCGCCTGCTCAGGAGATAAAGGTGAGCTGCCTGCTGTTATGGCGCTTAAAGGCCCGACCGGTATGGGCATGGCAAAGCTAATTGACGAAGGCAAATATGAAGTGACGCTTGTTGCGTCTCCTGACGAGGTCAGCTCTGCGATAATTTCCGGAAGTGTTGACATCGCTGCAGTTCCAATCAACCTTGCGTCAGTTCTTTATAATAAAACTAACGGCGGCGTTAAATTGTTTGCCATAAACACTCTTGGCGTACTTTATATTCTTGAAAACGGCAATTCAATAAACAGTGTTGCCGACTTTAATGGCAAAACAATTGCCGCAACAGGTCAGGGCTCAACTCCCGAATACATACTCCGCTACATTCTCACAAAGAACGGAATAAATCCGGACAGTGACGTGACACTTGAGTGGTATACGGACGGCTCTGAGCTTGCAACAAATCTCGCTGCCGGTAATGTTGATATTGCTCTCCTTCCCGAACCGAACGTAACGGCAGCGTTAACAAAATCAACGACAGGAAACCTCCGTGTTGCTCTTGATATGACAGCAGAGTGGGATAAAGTTTCCGACACAAAGCTTATACAGGGCGTAATGGTCGTCAGAAGCGAATACTACGAAGCAAATAAAAAGGCGCTTGAGGAATTTATGTCCGACTATTCCGCGTCAGTTGATTGGGTTCTTTCATCCGAGGAAGCTCCTGCTCTTATTGCATCTCTCGGTATTGTCCCGAGCGAGGGTATTGCTAAAAACGCACTGCCTCGCTGCAACATTACTTACATAGACGGTGATATGAAAGGCGCAACCGAGGATTTTTACCGCGTTCTTTTTGACGCAAAACCGGAATCAATCGGCGGTAAAATGCCCGGCGATGACTTTTACCTCAACATAAAGGCAAAATGAAAAACAGCACGTCATTTTTAAACAAGATAAAAACAAACAGGGCGACGGCACGTATCGCTGCCGCCCTTTTCTCGCTGATATTTTGGGTTGGTGTATGGATTATTGCGGCTGCTTTAGCTGGTAATTCACTTATATTTCCGTCTCCGCTTGATGTTATATCGCGTCTTTATGAGCTTGTGGCAACATCTGACTTCTGGCTTGCCGTTGCAGTTACGCTTTTCCGCATAACGGCGGGACTTGCAGCCGGCGTTATCCTTGCAATACCGCTTGCCGTATTGACACACCGCTTCAGCGTAGCAAACACGCTCACTTCCCCCTTACTCACTATCATCCGTGCGACACCTGTCACATCATTCATACTGCTTGCTTTTTTCTGGTTTGATAAAAGCACAATCCCTGTTTTTACGTCCTTTTTAATGGTTTTCCCGATTATGTGGGCCGGTATCGCCACAGGGCTTGAATCTGTTCCGCAAGAGCTTATCGAAATGACGCAGGTATTTCGTTTTCCGCTCTGGCGCCGGATAACAAAGCTTTATATCCCCGCTGTCTCGTCTGATTTCCGCTCGTCGCTTATAACATCAATAGGGCTGTCATGGAAAGCCGGTGTTGCCGCCGAAATTATAGCTATTCCGCGTTTATCAATCGGACGCAATATGTATGAAGCAAAAGTATACCTTGAAACGCCTGATCTTTTCGCGTGGACGGCCGTTGTCGTCATTTTGAGCCTTATTTTTGAGCGTTTATTAACACGTTTGCTAAAAGGCAACAATACTAATCGGGGGGTGAAAGAAAAATGAGCAAAAAAAAGAATCACTTATCCGAAAACAATGCGCTGACTCCCTCCGATATTGCAATAAATGATCTTTATATTGGCTTTAACGGTAAAGTCATATACAATGGCGCATATTTTGTATTCCCTGCCGGCACTTTAAGTGCATTGACAGGCCCCTCCGGCAGCGGGAAAACGACTCTTTTACGCGCTATAGCAGGACTTTTGCCCTACAAAGGTATAATCGAAACCGGCAGAAGGCCCGTATCATTCGCCTTTCAGACGCCGCGCCTTCTTCCGTGGCTGACAGTTCGTGATAATGTCACCGCCCCCCTCATTGACAAAAGCAGCGCCGACGCCGTGAAAATTGCCGATGAGTGGCTCACAAGACTTGGCCTTTCGGATTCGCTTGACAAATATCCGGATGAACTTTCAGGTGGAATGGCGCTGCGCGTATCGCTTGCACGCGCTTTTGCTGCCGCCACGCCCGGCTGCATACTGCTGCTTGATGAGCCGACGAAAGAAATCGATAAAAAAGCAAGGCAGGCTGTCACTGAAATAATACTTGGCTTCCGAGGGAAATGCACAATAATTGCAGCAACATATGACGATGAGCTCATCGCCAATGCTGATCAAACGGTTGACACAGTCCTAAACCTCAACTCAGCGGTTAAAACATAAGCTATTTCTCGAAAGTGTTTTATATAATATAAAACTGTCCGTTGAGACGGTTGTCCTTTTGTCCTATAAAAACTCCGGGTGATTTTTTGTAAAAAATAGATTGCATATATTTCGAATGTAGATAATTATAAGCAATCACCGGGATATCCCTGTTAAAAATATGCTTTTTATATTATTTATAGTTACAGCATATTTGATTCTTTTCTGTTTAGGAGGAAAAGAAATGAGCATTATGAATTTAGTAGGAAGATGTGGACTATATTGCGGAGCATGTGTTATTTACAGGGCGGAAAGAGATAATCAGGAGTGGAGAGCCAGAATTGCAAATAGTTATAATTGCGGAACAGAGCAAGTCAGATGCAACGGATGCGGTGCTCTGACTTCGGAATGTTGGGGGAATGGATGTAAGATTGTGTTATGTACAAGAGAAAAGGGAATAAATTACTGTATGAATGTCAGGAATACATAAATGATACTTGCGATAAATTTAAGAATTTAGC
>LFTK01000063.1 GCA_001513385.1 Clostridiales bacterium DTU064 | reverse complement strand
ATGCCGCCTGTATCGCATCAACTATCGCGCCTTCGCTGTTGCTCTGGAAAAACGAAACGTCAACGCCCAATTTTTGTGCCGCGTCTGTTATATATGCGACAAGGTCGTCGTACGTCCGCCTGCCGTATATCTCCGGCTCACGTATACCGAGCATATTAATATTCGGGCCGTTAATTACAAGAATTTTCAAGGTAATCCTCCCATATCGCTCGTGCCGCATCATGTGGTGCGGTTTTATTTTCTACACTTGCATCGGCAAAAGCTTCATAATGCGGTCGGCGCTTACGCTCCATAGCATAAAGATCAGCATTAACCGACAGTGGACGCCCGGCTCGTTCAAGCGCCGATACGTCGCGCATAAGCCAATAAATTCTTCCATTTTGATGGAGCGGTGCATAGTTTCTTTTGTCGAGGACAACGCCGCCGCCGGTAACAATAACGGCGCCCGACTTCATCCCCACATCCCACACAACCTCGCGCTCGCGGCGCCGGAAGCCCTCTTCACCTTCGGTTGCAAATATCTCAGGAATGCTCATGCCCGCCAGCGACACTATCTTCTCATCGGTATCAACAAGCTCGCGCCCGGTAATCTCCGCTAAAAGAGCGCCGACAGTGCTCTTCCCTGACCCGGGCATGCCGATTATCACAATGTTCTGCACCTCAGTGCGCAGCGTTTTATAAATGCGCTCGATATCTGGCATAAGCGACTGTATTGTATCTTCGCTTAAACCATCCGATGATATTTTATCGAAGAATATCGAATGTGAAAGTGCAGCCTGTGCTACAAGCATTGAAAGACCGTCCGTCCGCGGGATGGAAAGTCTTTCAGCTTCCATTAAAAATGATGTTCTGATGGGATTATATATTAAATCAACGACACCTTTGCACGAAGTAAAACTTGCTATTTTAGCAGGAGCTGCACCGGGGGACGGATACATTCCGAGCGGCGTTGTGTTTATTAAAATATCTGCATCGTAATGCCGGTTTAGCGTTTCATAATTATATCCGTCGGCGCCCGAACGTGAGATTACTACGACTTCGCGTGCCCCCTCATGTTGTGCTGTGGCAACAGCCGTCGCTGATGCGCCACCCGAGCCGAAAATAACGACTTTTTTGTTAAGTAAATCGATTCCCGCTCGCCTTATGGCATAAATCAAGCCAAAAACGTCCGTGTTATAACCGGTAAGGCACCCATCCCGAACAGTAACCGTATTTACTGCACCGACGGACGCCGACACAGACGAGAGCTTATCGCAAAGAGCGGCTACATCGCGCTTATATGGAATTGTAACGTTCAGCCCGCCGATGTCAGCGGCATTTTCGCGTAAAAATCTCTCAAGCTCATCGGGTTCAAGCTCAATGTGACGGTAATTTTCATTCCCGAGCAGCGTATGAACACGCGAAGAATAGCTATGACCGAGCTTTCGCCCAAGAAGCCCGTACATTTTCACTTTATTTTCTTTCATTTTTAATCATTCATCAGCGTAACAGCCGAGGAAATCAAAGACCGGACAATCTCGCTCAAGTTCCTCAAGCAGCGACATAACGCCCTCGTCACGCACTGACGCGCCTAATTCGATAATGAAATTATATTCAAAATCGCTTCCGGGCACAGGTATGCTCTCAAGCTTCGTCATATCAATTTCACGTGCCGCAAGACGCTGGAGGATGTTGTAGAGCGCTCCCGGTTTGTTGTCGGCACCAGCTACAATACATGTTCTGTCTGAACCTGCGTAAATAACAGGCTCGTGCGAGACACAGAAAAAGCGCGTGTAGTTATTATCACTGTCGCCAATATCGGAGCGTGCAACCTCAAGCCCGTATATTTCAGCACAGTGAGCTGATGAAATTGCGGCGGCATGAGGATCGCCGGACTCAGCTACCATACGCGCGGCAACCGCCGTGTTTTCACACGGAATGGCACGCACCTTTCCGCCGAGCGAATCAAGGAAACGCGAGCATTGTCCGAGCGCCTGCTCATGCGAATAAATCGTCGTTATCTCCGACGGATCGGCACCGGGCTTTGTCAGGAGCGCATGGCGTATCTGCACTGTCGTTGAACGCACGACATAGCACCCGCGAGTACGTAGTAGGTCAAATACGGCGCGCACTGAACCGTTTGTGCTGTTTTCAGCAGGTACGACGCCATGTGAGCAGAATCCCTTTGTTACAGCGTCGAATACACCGGCAAATGTCTTGAAAAATACGACATTCCCAAGCGGGAAAAGCTTTTCCGCCGCTTTTTGCGAATGTGATCCTTCAATCCCCTGCACCGCTATGCGTCCTGCGCGCGGGAAAACAATCTCCGCCGGTTTAAGCGAACGCTCAATCAGCGAACGGACAGCCGACTGTTGGCTACCGGCTAAAATATCCGACTGATAAGCTCTCGACAACTCGATTAACGATGTAAAAAGCCTGTGAGCGTATATTCCCATACCGCGCTCCCGTGCCGCTTCATATGCGCGCGTGAGAATCTCGCGCTCGCGTGCCCTGTTCTGCAGCGGCAACCCCGCCGCTTGCTTTGCTTGTGCCGCACGTTCCGCGAGCTCCATACGCTCGATGAAAAGACGCAAAATATCGCTATCAACGCGGTCAATTTCGCTTCTTACCTGACTTAAATCCATGCTCTTGCTTCCTGTCTCGTCCATATTGGTAACAGCTCCTATGTTATATATTTGTCGAATATTGTTATACAAAAGTCAAATTTTGTTCGCTATTGTAAGTAAATCAAGCATGACAAGCGATGCGACAGCTTCCACAACAGGAACTGCCCGCAGTGCCGCACACGGATCATGGCGTCCGGTGATTTTAAGTTCAGTCTCCGTCATCGTGTCCATATCAACCGTACGCTGAGGTTGCGCTATTGAAGGTGTCGGCTTAATTGAAGCACGGAAAACAATCGGCATGCCGTTTGTAATCCCGCCCTGTATGCCGCCGCTGTTATTAGTTTCCGTAGCTACAGCGCCGTCTCGGATGATAAAGGGGTCATTGTTTTTTGATCCGCGCGACGCGGCACCGTCAAAACCTGAGCCAAACTGTACTCCCGTCAGTGCCGGTATGCCGAAAAGCGCGCGTGAGAGCATATTTTCAACGCCGTAAAACATAGGCTCACCGACACCCGCCGGCATCCCGATAACGGCACATTCGATTACTCCGCCGACAGAATCACACTCAGCAGCTGCCGCTTTAATCTCGGCGCGCATACTATCGACAGCGCCTTCATCATATGTCGGTATCTCACGCGACGCTGTCGCAACAAAATCATCCCTTGTCGGGCAAAGTGGGAATCGCGAGCCCTGCGCTTTTCCAACTGATAAAAGCTGCGCACCGGCGTAAATGCCACGTCTTGCAAGAATCTGCGCCGCAACAGCTCCCGCTGCAGTGAGCGGTGCCGTCAGCCGCCCCGAAAAATGGCCGCTGCCGCTCATATCTGCCGCGCCTCCCCATTTTACACGCGCCGTATAATCGGCGTGCGACGGACGCGGAGTGCGGGAGAAACCACCGTCTCGGTTGTAATCGCCGGGGCGCGCATCCGTATTATAAATAACGGCGCAAAGCGGTGAGCCGCATGTGACAATTGAGCCATCACGCTCAATCACACCGGAAATAAGCTCCGGCACATCAGCTTCGCGCCTGCTTGTTGTAAGTTTATTCCGGCCGGGAGCTCGCCGCGCCATAAAGGCCATAAGCTCATTGTAATCTATCACTTCACCCGCAGGAAGCCCGTCGATGACGACGCCAATTGCGCGTCCGTGCGACTGCCCGAAAACCGTAACCTTTACTATTTCACCGAACTGGGACGACATCGACAATACCTCCTACCGAAGCAAAATCATCATAAAATCCGGGGTGCGACTTTGCAACGCAAAAAGCGTCGGATATTGTAACCTCCTCGCGGGCGATGGCTCCCGCGACAGCCGCAGCCATCGCTATCCTGTGATCTCCCCTGCTGTTGACAAAACCGCCCTTTATATTACCGCCCCTGATGGTGATTGTGCCGTCAGCATCATTTGCGTCACCGCCTAGCGAGCGTATCATATCAACAACGGCGGAAACTCTGTCGCTTTCCTTGTGCCTGAGCCGCTCAACACCGCGAATAACGGTCACGCCTTCCGCCGCCGCCGCAACAGCGGCAATCACCGGAACAAGGTCGGGTATATCGTCCGCGTCTATTTCGCATCCGCGAAGGCTTGCTTTTCTCACCGTGACGCACCCGCCTTCATCGTCGACGCTTATGCCGGCGCCAAAGCGGCGCAAAAGCTCAACTATCGCCCGATCCCCCTGAGGGGACATCATATCAAGCCCTGTGACAGTTACCTCTCCTGCAAGAGCGCCCGCCGCGAGGAAAAAAGCAGCCGCCGACCAGTCGCCACCTGCCCGAATCTCACCGGGCGATGTGTAACAGGCGTCTTTCGGAACGGAAAACACCGCACCGCTGCCCTCTTCGGCACCGTCACTTGAATTTCTTACACCCACATTAACCCCAAAACGTGCCATTACAGCGCGTGTAATATCAACATACGGCGCGGAGCCAAGCGGAGTCGTGACAATCACATCACCTCCGCCCGCTAAAGGCAGCGCAAGGAGCAGCCCCGTCACATACTGCGAGCTGACGTTGCCTGGGAGTGAGAATTCGCCCCCGCTCATGCGACCCGTTAGGGTAAAAGGGAGCCTGTCAGCGGAAAATTGTGCGCCGTGCTCTGTTAGCGGACGCATAAGCTCCGCTATCGGGCGTTCCGGCAGCCGCCCGCGCCCAGCAAACCGAGCGCCGCGTGAAAATCCCACAGCCGCCGCTACGGGCAGCATAAACCGCAAGGTTGAGCCACTCTCCGCGCAGTCAAAGTGCGGATTCTCAGCGCTTCCAAAACCGGGTTTTACTGAAATTATACCTCCACCCGGCACGTCCCGCACATCAACACTCGCCCCACCTGCAACGGCACATCCTATTGTCGCTAATACGTCGTCGGCTAAAGTGCCGGCATAGCTTATGTCACACACCCCGCCTGAAAGCGCGGAGCATATTATCATCCGGTGAAGCTCGGCTTTTGCCGATATTGCTTGAACCTCGCCTGATATCCGCGACCGCTTTACTTTCGCCACAGCATCTATCTTCATCATAATGCCCCCGTGCCGTCGCATGCGTTTGTTCCCGCACCACTAAGCCCAAGCGAGAATATGCCCTCAAGCTCATCAACAGGATAATCTACGAGCGCGCAGTCGCCAATCCCCCGCGGCATGACTAATGTTATAGTGCCGCCCTTTCGTTTTTTATCGGATATGGCCGCTGCCGCAAGCTCGGCGGCTGCGTATTCCGTAGTCGTCGGAAGTCCGTTTACCTCAAGCGCCGATATAATGCGCCGCAGTACATCTTCACTGAGATACCCGAGCGCTGCTGCCGCCCGAGAGATTACAGCAATTCCTCTTGCGACAGCATGACCGTGCAAGATTGTATAACCGCTCAAACGCTCAATAGCATGACCGACGGTATGGCCAAGGTTTAAAAGCTTGCGCAGCCCGCCCTCGCGCTCATCTTCTTCAACTATTTTTGCTTTATATTGAACACACTTTTCAATAATATCAATGAGATTTTCGCTTTTATCAATGCGTGATTCGCAAAGGGAAAAAAGTTCCGCGCCGGATAATATTCCTGTCTTAATTACCTCCGCAACTCCGTCTGCAAAAACATCCTGCGGGAGCGTTTCAAGGCACGAAACATCGCATATAACTCCCCTCGGCTGATGGAAAACACCCGCCAGATTCTTCCCCGCCGATAAGTCAACGCCGGTTTTGCCCCCGACGGATGCGTCAACCGAAGCAAGAAGCGTTGTAGGAATCTGCACAAAAGCGACCCCTCGCATATAAACACCGGCGGCAAAGCCCGCTATATCGCCCACAACACCACCACCAAGCGATACGACGGCATCACTTCTTGAGAGACCCGAATCAGCGAAAAATTCAAGAAGCGACGTAATTACAACCATGTTCTTTGACGCTTCCCCTGCCTGTATGGCGTAAGACACTACCCTGAAACCGGCATTCGCAAGCGACGACGACACTCTTTTCAAATAAAGCGGCGCAACGTTCGTGTCTGTGACGAGCATCACGGTATCACCGGCTAAAACAGGGCGCAGAAGCTCGCCGCATTTGTCGATAAGTCCTGCCCCGACAGTAACCTTGTATCCGCCGCCTGCGT
The DNA here is from genome assembly GCA_001513385.1 of Clostridiales bacterium DTU064. Lineage (GTDB taxonomy): Bacteria > Bacillota > Clostridia > Oscillospirales > CAG-272 > DTU064. The sequence goes on along the minus strand of LFTK01000063.1, from coordinate 5,658 downwards.
TTACATATATCTCTCTTATCTTTTCCCTTCCCTTTGCCGCCATGTTCATGTTTTTTAGTTTCCTCCCGCTTCGGCTTTTTTAATGCGTCCTTCACGAAGCAGCGCACGAAGCTCATCTTCGTCACGTCTTTCAAGAGCCGACAGGTACTTATTAAGATTATCAATCAAAATCCGAAGCTGCTCCGACAGGTAATCGGCATTTCCAATCATAAGCTCGCTCCACATATCCTCATCAAGCCGTGCGACACGCGTCATATCTTTATAACTGCCGGCAGAAAATCCGCGTCTGCGCTCAGCTTCAGGCGATTTTATATATGCGTTTGACACTACGTGAGCAAGCTGCGATGTAAAAGCTATAATCCTGTCGTGTTCATCAGGCGTTGAAAATGTCAGCGATGCAAAACCGATATCAATGAATAAATTGCGAAGGCGCTCAAGTATACGCACATCCGTATGTCCGTCGGGCGTCAGTATCATAAACGCTCCGTCGAAAAGATCGACGCGGGAGTTAACAAATCCGCCGACTTCACGCCCTGCCATCGGATGGCCACCTATATAAACGAAATTGTTTGCCTTTGCTATCGGCCTTATTTCTTCCGTGACTTTTCGCTTTATACCGCAGAGATCGCATAAAACTGCCCCGGCTCTGATGTTATGCGCGTTTTCCTTCACCCATTGAACAGCAATACCCGGGCGCACAGCAAGTAATATAAGATCGCACTGCGAAAGACGTTCCACATCAAGCGTACCGTCGATAGCCCCGCAAAGCCGCGCAAACATCATTGTTTCCGAGTCGATGTCGATACCATAGACCTCGTGAGACGTTCTCGCTTTTATGCTCTTAGCCATCGAACCGCCGATAAGCCCAAGTCCAACAATCCCGATTTTCATAGAGCAAACGATGCCTTTCTTTTTTCTAAAATACTAATGTAACTCAGCTTGGTATTTACTTAATACTTATTTGGATACTTTATATTTTCATCATTCCTGCGAAATCTCACGCATAAAACCGTGGAGTGCAAAAAGCTTCTTTGCAAGCGAATCGAACACATCAGGGCGAATCGACTGCGGACCGTCGCTGAGCGCATGCGGCGGGTCGTTGTGCACCTCAATTATAAGACCGTCGGCACCGGTGGCAACTGCTGCCAACGCCATCGGCGGCACAAAAGCCGCTCTTCCTGTCGCATGGCTCGGGTCAATGATGATAGGCAAGTGAGTTAGCTGACGCAGTACAGGAACAGCCGTAAGGTCAAGCGTGTTGCGGACATACGTCTCAAATGTCCTGATACCGCGCTCACAGAGTATGACCTTTTCGTTGCCACCCGCCATTATATACTCGGCGCTCATCAGCCATTCTTCATATGTTGATGCAAGTCCGCGCTTTAAGAGAACAGGCTTATCCTGCCGTCCAAGCTCTTTGAGCAGATTGAAGTTCTGCATATTGCGCGCGCCGACCTGAATTATGTCAACATCCTCAAAAAGCGGAAGCTGCGATGCGTCCATTATCTCAGTAACAATCGGTAGTCCTGTTTCTTCCCGCGCAAGTTTAAGTAGCTTTATTCCTTCACCGCACAACCCCTGGAACGAGTAAGGTGACGTGCGTGGTTTAAAAGCGCCCCCGCGCAACATTGTTGCGCCGCTCGCCTTGACGGCTCGGGCAATTTCTATAATCTGTTCATCCGATTCAACAGAACACGGGCCTGCGATTACCGTCAGGTTGCCGCCGCCGATTTGCGTGTCACGAACCTTGATGACCGTATCCTCGGGATGAAATTTGCGGTTTGCATTTTTATACGGCTCCTGCACGCGCTTAACAGACTCAACGATGTCGAGCGCCGATATGAGGTCAATATCAATTTTTGATGTGTCTCCTATAAGCCCGAGTACCGTATGATTTTCACCGACGGACATATGGACCTGAAGACCTTTTTCCTTAATCCACGATATAAGGCTGTCAAGCTGAGACTTATCAGGGTTATTTTTCAGAATTACAATCATATTTATCGTTCCTTTCGAGAAAAAAAGCGCAGCCGGTTCGGCTGCGCTTATCATGCTACTATTATACCCTTATTATGAAGCATGACTCAGCTTTTTAGCCAAACCGAAAAAACTTTAGCATAAAAGTAATAGCTAAAGTAAAAGTATTCGGCTATAAAGCTGCGTCCTATCACTTTTGTATCTCCTTTTTGGGTTTTATTTGTTAAAGCATAGCACATCCACATCCAATTTGCAATAGCAAAATTGAACATAGGATGAATTTTTATTTATCGGTATTTATATATTTTTATAACACCCTTATTTTATGATATTCATATTTTGCCAAAGAGATACAATAGAAGTGATATATGGCTTCTATCATAAACAACCATAAATTTAATGCTCAATGTTTAAATTCTTGAAAAATTACCCCGAAAAGTCCACTTAACTACCCCGTGCAGACAAGGGAAAACAAAAATGTTTTTTCTCGCCCTTGTTTTACCGCTCCCCGTCTCTTATTTCTTTTTCATGACGCCGTACAATGCCCTCGTTTAGTGCCCCGAGCGCTTCCCACGGAAGTGCGCCTTCAACTACTGCCGCTTCAATTTGAGACGTTATACCGTCGTCAGCATATGGCACAAGCACACTTATCATGCGCCAGTCTATCTGGCCATCAATTATTTTATCAAGCAGCGTCATCTTTGACTTTTTATCAAGCAGTGGCATCAGCTTTTCGAGAAGTTCTTCATCAATCGTATCAAATGTTGCGTTTTCAAGCATTGAAATGACGCTTTCATCGTTAAGATACTCTGCAAGAGCAACGATATTCGATATGTCAATCCCGTTTTTCGCAAGTCCGGACGAAAGTTTTGACAAAAGGCTTGGCTTAAGAAGCGGCGCAAGACCGACAACGTCGCTAATGCTCTCCGCTACCACATTATCGTTGCCAATAGCTATGTTTCCGAGAATAAACTTTTCTCCACGCGACGGCTCACCCGAATTTATAAGCTCATCAAGTGTCACACCAAATATATCCGCCATAAGCACAAGAATCGAGACATCCGGGAAATTGTCGCCCCGCTCGTAACCCGAGATTGCCTGCCGTGTCAAGTTTAGTTTTTCCGCAAGCTCCGACTGTGTCATGTCTCTTTCCTTGCGCAGCCGCGATATGTACCCGCCAAATTTTTTCGTATTGAACATATTTCGCCACCTCCAAACTAATTATATGGCGTGTGAATATGCCTGGCAAGCAAACATCACTTGCATTGATGCAATGAAAATTATATTTGCTCACCCTTGCTGTATTTTTAACATGAAATAATCCCGCCCCACCTTATATTGATAAGCAACGAAAAGACTATTTTTTCATTAAACTATTTAACACGGGGTTCTCTTTGTTTTATAGCATTACATATGTTATAATTTTACAAAGCACAGTCTGAGCACATAAATAAAATATAAACGGAGGTATTATAGTGAGATACGCGTGGACATGGACTGTTAAGGCTGAGTGCCTTGATGAGTATGTAAAAATGCACCTCAATCCGTGGCCTGAAATTTTAGTTGAACACAGCCGCGCCGGAATACGCAATTACTCGATTTTTCAAAACGGACGTCAGTTTTTCTACTGTTTTGAGTGCGATGACCCTGCCGCAGCATTTGCATACTTAGACAAAAGCCCAATATGCCAGAAATGGAACGCCATCACATCAAAAATGATTGAAGGGTCATTTGATTTTTCAAAAGAAAATCCTGTTGAATATCTACGCGAAGTTTTTTATCTGCCGTAAAAACTTGTCTTATCACTACATAGCAAATATTTATTTTTATATAAAACAATATGTCAGATTATGAACGGCACATAATCTGACATTTTTGTTCACTTTAAATATTTTCTTTAAATATAAGCCTAAAATAAATATAAAAAGCGTCGATAAAATGATACGATGAAGTATTATCATAGCGCTTGGCTGTACAAATTTCGGTTTGAAAAATATATCAATTCAACTGAGGTATTACAATGCAAAAGAGTGTTAAGCGTATGCGTAAGGAAAAGCAAAAAAAGCGTCCTTCATTAAATTACATAATTTCATTTTCAGTAATCGCTCTTATATTAGTGGTCATATGTATCTTCGCGGTCATGTCGGCGTTTATGTCATACAATACATATAATCAAAACCTGCAGAATCTACTGCCTGCAACAGCGTCGCTTGCCGCCAAGACTGTTTCTACCGAAATATCACGGTTTGTAACTCAGGCTGAAACTATTGCGTCCACGGGAACTCTTGTATCTATCACAGCAACCGATGAGGACAGGGCTATCTATATTAAAAATGTCTTTAATAAAGAAGGTAAAAGCAATAAAGAAATTTTAGGCGTCTATTATTATAACGAGAACGGAGAAAATTTAAACAACACAAATGACACCGATGGTGCTGACTTTTTCGAATTATTAATGTCCGGTAAAAGTAAAATATATATAAGCGATCCTAAACTCGACGCCGACGGAAAAACAATGTATATTAACATCGCTGTTCCTGTATGGCACGGCGGTGTTGAAGGCTCAAAGATTATTGGTGTACTTAACTTAAAAATTAGTCAATCCGTAATTAATAACGTTGTCGCTTCGTTAAAGGTCAGCGAAAATGCTACCTCCTTTGTTATCAATAAAGACAGCATTTCTGTTGCCAGCACGGATATCGAATCAGTACGCTCCTATCAGAACATTAAAAAGATGTCTGAGGAGTCAAAGGGACTTGCCAATCTTGTAAAAATGATAGATCTGGCGCAGGAAGGAAATACAGGCTTTGGCAGCTACAAGTCTGACGGTAAAACATACCTCGTAGGGTATGCTCCAATCAGCAGTTTTGTTAATTGGTATTTCTTTGCATCTGCTCCAAGCACCGACTTCAACGCTTCTGTTATTAATGCTATTCGCTTCTCTATTATCCTTTGCATTGTTTTTGTTATTATATCATTTGTCGCTGTTACTATACTGACACAACCGTTAACGAAATCATTTAAACTGCTTTCAGACAGGCAAGCTCAGTTTGCTGCAGGGGATGTAACATCTCCTGTTCCATACATTAAAGCATCCGCAAGGGAAATCAATACTCTATATGAATCCTTAACAGGAGTCGTTAATACAACCCGTGACATTATCAAGGACATCGACTATTTAATGACAGAGATGTCCCATCAGAACTTTGATATTGAAACACGCGCTGAGGAGAAATATGTAGGTGACTTCAGCGGAATCCTCAAATCCTTCCGTCGTCTGCGTGATGGTTTGACAGCTTCGTTCCGCCGGATTATCAGTGTCAGCGATCAGGTAACAGCAGGCGCCGATCAGGTCAGCAGCGATGCCCAGACAATAGCGCAAGGCGCGTCTGAGCAGGCAGCAAGCATACAGGAGCTTTCAGCCTCTATTAGTGAAGTTTCTGAAATCGCACGTAAAAACGCACAAGCCGCAGTACAGGCAAAAAGCTTCACTGCAGAAGCAGGCGTTCTCATGTCAAAGAGCAGTGAAGACATGGGTCAGCTGCGCGGTGCAATGGATAAGATATACGAATCGTCGACCAACATCAGCAAAATTATAAAGACAATTGAAGATATCGCTTTCCAGACAAATATTCTTGCTATCAATGCTGCTATTGAAGCTGCGAGCGCCGGTGCGGCAGG
>LFTK01000101.1 GCA_001513385.1 Clostridiales bacterium DTU064 | reverse complement strand
TGGCATTTTTGAACATCAGTGCGCCGATTGTAGTATTGCTCGCTGGAGCCGCCGGTTATTTTTATGGTAAGTTCGGCGGCCGGACCACGTCAGCCCCTGTTGACACCGGAGCCGACGGAAGTTCCGGTGGGGAGGATATGGAATGACGCTTCTTTTACAGTGTTTAGAGCTTTTTTACTCCTTTTTTAAAATAGGGATTATGGGTTTCGGCGGCGGTTACGCCATGATGTCGATGATAATTGCGGAATCGGAAAAGTATTCGATAACAGCGGCACAGTTTGCCGACTTAAATGCACTCGACATGATTGTTCCGGGGCCGATTGCTATAAACTCGGCGACATATGTCGGCTACATTTATGCCGGCATTCCCGGCGCTGTTGCCGCAACCGTCGGTGTTTCGCTGCCGTCGCTTATAATTATCGCGCTCGTCATGCGCTTTATCGCCCGTTACCGCGAAAATAAAATAATGAAGGGATTTTTATCCGGTGTAAAGCCAGCGGCAGTCGGTCTTATAGGTGCTGCCGCACTGACGATAGCGGCGGGTGTCCTCATAAAAGAGGGGGCGGAGTGGAGCGGCTTTTTCGCCGACCCGCTTGGAACCGCGTCGGTATTTCTTTTTGCCATTTTCGTTATAACAGCAGTTTTAAATATCAAGTTTAAGGTCAACCCCATACTTCTGACGCTTGCTGCCGGTGTAATCGGTGCCGTCGTTTCGTTTTTTTAATTTTTTCCGGAACTAAATTCATAATTCTATCGTCTGTTATTTAGCATTGTCCGCAAAAAGATGTGAAATAAATTGATGTATTAATCTCATTCGGGGGATGTAAACGACGTGGTATTCAGCAGCATAATTTTTCTTTTTTACTTCATACCTGTTCTTTTTATTTTATATGCAATCGCCCCGAAGAAACTGAAAAATCTTGTCATGATAGCGGGAAGCTTCGTGTTTTATGCATGGGGTGAGATACGTTTTTTACCGGTCATGACAGCGCTTTCTGTTGAGGACTATATTTGCGGACGGATGATGGAAAAGCACCGTAACAATGAGCGCAAGCGCCGCATGTATATGCTGATCTCTGTCCTCAGCAACTTGTCAGTTTTAATATTTTTTAAATACACAAACTTTTTTGTCGGCAATTTCTGCGCTCTTTTCGGAATTAAGGACGTATCCGTCAATATTATTTTACCGATTGGCGTATCGTTTAACACATTTCAGTCAATATCATACGCCATTGACGTGTACCGCGGAACGACGAGATGCGAGCCAAGCTATTATAATTACCTCTGTTACACGACACTTTTCCCGCAGATTATAGCAGGCCCCATCGTCCGCTATGTAACGGTTGAGGACGATCTTGAAGACCACAGCATGACACTTGACAATCTCTCAGCAGGTCTTCGCCGTTTTATAATAGGGCTTGGCAAGAAAGTGTTGATTGCGAACAATGTCGGCTTACTCTGGGATGAAGTTTCATCCGGTTCTACCGGGGAGATGTCGGTGATGCTTTATTGGCTCGGCATACTTGCGTATACATTCCAGATTTATTACGACTTTTCGGGATACTCGGACATGGCGATCGGCCTTGCGCGAGTATTTGGATTCACCTTTGACGAAAACTTTAATTATCCGTATATATCAAAGAGCGTAACGGAGTTCTGGCGCCGCTGGCACATTACGCTCGGCGCGTGGTTCCGCGACTATGTCTATATCCCGCTCGGCGGAAACCGCTGCTCAAAGCCGCGCCACATACTGAACATTTTCATTGTGTGGGCTCTGACGGGATTCTGGCACGGCGCGTCGTGGAATTTCATACTCTGGGGACTTTATTTCGCCGTTATACTTATCCTTGAAAAATATATTTACGGACGCACGCTTGAACGCGCTCCCGCTTTTGTCCGTCACATATACACGATGTTTCTTGTCATCGTAAGCTGGGTTATATTCTATTTTGAGGATATCGGGTGTGTCAGGTCATACCTTTCTGGAATGTTCGGCGGGGCAGGGGTGCCTTTGTGCAATAAAAATGCGCTTTATTATCTTTTCAGTTACAGTATTGTCTTTATCCTCGCAACTTTATTTGCAACACCGCTTCCCGGTCGCCTTGTGGAATACACAGAGAGCGAACGAATGACAAGGAAAACAGCGTTTTTCGCAGCGACGGCGTGCTATGTCGTAATTTTCGTATCTTGCATCGCTTATCTTGTAAACAGTACGTACAACCCGTTCCTTTATTTCAGATTTTAACCGGGACGGTAAAGTGATATGAAAAAACTAACATACAATCGCGTATTTTTCTATATATTAGTCGTGGCGTGGGCAGCGCTAACAGTGTTAAACTTTGCGGCGCCGAAAAAAGATTTCTCGGAAAACGAAAACCGATACCTTGCAAGTTTCCCGAAGTTTACATTAGCCCGCCTTGTCAATGGCGATTTTATGGCAGATGTCGAAAACTACATTAACGACCACTTTGTATTTCGCGACGGGTGGGTAGCAGTGCAGAGCTCGCTTGAATACGCATCAGGCAAGCGGGAGAACAGCGGCGTTTATATAGGGAAAGGTGCTCTTCTGAGTATCATTGATGAACCGGACGGTAAAAGTACAGCAAAAAATATAGAAGCGATAAACTATTTCGCGTCGCAAATTAATGTGCCGGTATCACTTATGATTGTGCCGTCGGCGTCGGAAATCCAGCCGGAGAAGCTGCCGGATTTTGCGGTAACATGGAGCCAGCGCGACGTAATCGCTGATATTTACTCGCAGTGTGAGGGCGTCGAGTGTGTTTCGGTATATGAAACATTAAAAGAACATTCTGCCGATTATATCTACTACCGCACTGATCACCACTGGACGACATACGGCTCATATTTGGCATATGCCGAATACTGCCGCGCACTTGGTCTTTTGCCGCATGATTATGTTGCGGAGACTGTGAGCAACAGCTTTAATGGCACACTGTATTCAAAGTCTGGCGTCAGGTTCATAAAAAGCGACACAATTGAATCATATAAGCTCGGTTTTAACGCGCGCTGTGATGTTTACAGCGGCGGTGAGACAAAAAGCTACGACAGTGTGTATTTTGATGAGTACCTTGATGTGAAGGATAAGTACGCGTACTTTCTTGGTACAAATCAGCCAATTGTGACAATATACAGAGATACTGACAGCGATGGTGATAACGCAAAAAAGCTCCTTGTGTTCAAGGATTCATATGCTCACTGCATGGCGCCGATGCTGCTTGAGAATTACAGTCAGGTGACGCTCGTCGACCTGCGCTATTTTAGGCAGCAGCTTAACAGCGTAATTGACGTTGCAGATTATGACGACGTACTATTTCTTTATGGTATAGACAGCTTTGTAAACTCTGATGATATTTACATGCTGAAGTTTCTTTATAAACCGACAGCCGATAAAACGGCTGATTCATAGCCCCTTAATATGGTGTAGCTTATTATAACGGAGGGACTAATGTCTTTTGATAATAAAGGCGTCGGTAGAACCGATAATGTCGGGGGTAGCGACGCTGTGCAGGCAAACACAATTAACGAAAGCAAAAAAGAGAAAAGAAACGGATTTTTCTATCGTATGCTCTGCGGGGCGTTTATCGGGATAAGTATAATAGCTCCGGGTGTCAGCGGCAGCATTATGGCTGTCATGATGGGAATATACGATGATTTAATCGGCATAATATCGAACCCGTTTCGCAACTTTAAGCGGAATTTCATTTACGTTCTGCCAATGGTAATCGGTGCGGGCGCCGGCATGGTTCTGCTCCTGCAGGCGCTCGACGTGCTTTTCACAAACTATCCGACGCCGGCTTATCTGCTCTTTATCAGCTTAATAGCGGGCAGCATCCCCACCGTAATATCTGAAGCTCGCGCTGGTGGCGGAGGTTTTAAGGCTTTTTATGCTGCGGGGACTGTGTGCGCGCTTGCTTTTGCTCTGACAGTCGGTATGATGGCTAAACATGATATCGCCATTGCCGTTGATACGACGTCAATGACGTCCGGCGAAGCAATGGTATACTTTCCCGTGTGCGGTGCGATTGCCGGAGTCATGAGCATGGTGCCCGGCATGAGCGTCTCTATGGTGCTTATGACGCTGCGCGTATATGAGCCGCTTTTAAATGCCGCGTCAAGCTTTGATTTTGCGACAATTGTTCCGGTGGGGCTTGCATTCCTTGTCGGGATGGTGCTTTTCTCAAACTTAACAAAGATTGTTTTCACAAAATACCGCAGCTTTGCCTGCTACATGGTCGCTGGCTTTATGACAGGCTCGCTTATATCAATATTTCCCCCGCTTCCAAGCGGAGCTATGGAATGGATAATGAGCGCCTTCGCCATTACAGTGGGAATTTTGGTGTCGGTTTTATTCCGCTATCTTGGCCGTCGGATGAAAGTGTCCGGTGCTGCTGCCAAGATGTAAGCTGATGTGTAGGAAAATTAAAACGACACACAATAAAAGTTTAGTTATTAGAAAGAATGGTTTTTTATATATAGATGAGCAAACACGTAATTGACGACGCAAAACGGTGCCTGCAGTGCAGGCATCCGATGTGTACCGATTGACGAATATATCCGCACGCGTTACCCGGATGAAGCACCGGTGAGTGATGATGAGACGGGCGATAATAAACAGTAAAAACATACAGTTTATGGGTGTAAACATAAAAGTCTGTCCTTTTGACAACGAAAGGACAGACTTTATTAATCTGAAAGTAGGTGCACGGATGGAAATTCTGGTGCGATTGCCGTAATATTATGAAAAAATAATCGAAAAAACAAAGGATGTCGCAAGTGTTTTTAAAATACTTGCGTATATTATATATGTATAATAATCGAAGAAAGGGTTGATGGTTTAATTTTAAGCTATATTGTTGATTAAAATTGAGTGTCAACCCTTTTAATTTACTTTTTGGCGACAAACATTTGCTAATACTGTGGTATAAGCTATTTTTTTGATAACTCCGGCCATCAACTGCTTTTAAAACTAATATATAAAAAACAATAGATTTGTTTACAGAAAAGCGACAATAATAAATAGGTATTGGAGCAAAGGCAATATGAAAGAGAATGAAAACGGCGCCGGACGCTGTGTTTCTGAAATATTTCTCGAACGTGAGCGGCAATTTCTGTCGCCCTATGCCTTTTTTACTGCAAATACCCACGGACGCGATTATCCGTATGAAAAATGCATGATCCGCACGGAGTTCCAGCGTGACCGCGACAGGATAATACATAGCAAATCGTTTCGCCGCTTAATGCATAAAACGCAGGTGTTTTTTTCACCTGTTGATGAGCACTACCGCACCAGAATGACGCATACGCTTGAGGTGGCGCAAATAGCGCGAATTATTTGCCGTGCGCTGCGTCTGAACGAAGACCTGACTGAAGCTATTGCGCTGGGGCATGATCTCGGACACACGCCGTTCGGTCACGCGGGCGAAGTCGCCATGCAGAGATACTATGATCCGACCTTCACTCACTATAAACAAAGCCTGCGCGTCGTCGAGTTTCTTGAAAACAACGGAAAAGGGCTTAATCTCACATGGGAGGTCCGCGACGGCATTGTAAATCATTCGGGCGATAATAAAGCATCGACACTTGAAGGTATCATCGTAAAATTTGCCGACAGAATAGCATACATAAATCACGACATTGACGACGCTATACGGGCAGGCGTGCTGTCACCTGATGATATACCGCGTGAGCTGACAGATGTGCTCGGTACGACACATAGCTCTCGCATAAACACAATGGTTACAGCCGTAATTGACGCTTCATATGACAAGGGGGAGATAACAATGACACCTCACATATATGAAGCGACAATGGAGCTGCGCAAGTTTCTTTTTGACCGGGTATATATCGACAGCGCGGCAAAAGCGGAGGAGTCAAAAGCACAGGAACTTTTGGCACGTCTTTTCGACTATTATGTGAAAAAGCCGGAGGAGATGCCGGAGTTTTATTATAACAACATTGAGCGTGAGGGTGTGGAGAGATGTGTCTGCGACTATGTTGCAGGCATGACAGACCGCTACGCTATTGATAAATACAAAGATCTTTTCATCCCCCGTGTATGGCGCGGTCTTGCCGACGATTAACATATCATAATAAATTCATACGACTGCACGGGAATAGCAACAATAGTTCAATAAAGCAGCGAGTGTTTATCGCTTTTGAAAACGGAAGAAGGAAAAAACCAGAATGCCGAAAATACCGCTTTCAGTAATCGAGGAAATTAAATACAGAAGCGATATCGAGGATGTTATATCACGCTATCTGACGCTTAAGCGTGTGGGTAGCAATTTTACGGCCTTGTGTCCGTTTCACTCAGAAAGAACGCCTTCGTTTACAGTTTTTCCATCGACGCAGAACTTTTACTGCTTCGGTTGCGGGGTGGGCGGAGACGTTATATCCTTCATAATGCGCATTGAAAACCTCGACTACATATCAGCACTTCGGTATCTTGCCGAGCGTGCCGGGGTGACGATACCCGAGGAAATAGGGAGCAATGGCGGCGAAACCGTTTCGCGTCAGCGCATACTTGATATGAACCGTGACGCTGCGCGTTTTTATAGAGACTCACTTTTTAACGGAAAATACGGCGATGCTGGTATGAAATATTTACTGCAACGTGGCGTTCCGCCGCCGATTATAAAGCGCTTCGGTCTTGGGTTCGCACCTGACAGCTTTGATGCCATGAGCAGCCATATGCATTCACTCGGATACACGGATACTGAGCTTGCAGCCGGATTTTTAAGGGGTGTCAGCCGGAATACCGGTAAACATTTTGACATGTTCCGTGGCAGGGTGATGTTTCCGATTATTGATACACAAAACCGCGTTATTGCTTTCGGCGGGCGTGCGATAGGAAATGCGGAGCCGAAATATCTCAACTCATCCGATACGGTCGTATTTAAAAAAAGCCGCAATCTGTTCGCCCTTAACTTTGCGCGCCGCCACTGCGCAGAGGAGCTTATACTCTGCGAGGGGTATATGGACGTTATTGCCCTTCACGCAGCCGGCTTTGAAAATGCCATAGCGACGCTCGGAACTGCTCTGACGCCAGAACAAGCGCGCCTGATGAAGAAATACACAAAGCGCGTCATCATAAATTATGACAGCGACGATGCCGGACAGCGTGCAGCCAACAGAGCCATTGAAATACTAAATGAAGTCGGGCTTGAGGTGCGAATTCTTCGACTGTCCGGAGCAAAAGACCCGGATGAATATATAAAAAAATATGGTGCGGACAAGTTCAGGCTTGCGCTCAGCGGAAGCCGTACGAAGTTTGACTTTTTTATGGACAAGGTGACCTCGCGTTATAACTTAGATAACGCTGAGGACAAAATTTCTGCTCTAAAAGAGATAACTGATTATATTTCCAACGTTCGCAGCGAAGCGGAACGCGAAATTTATATCGCTATGGCTGCGAAAACTGTCGGTATTTCAGAAACAAGTATAAAAAACGATGTTTTGTTTATTATAAATAAGAAAAGGAAGGAAAAGAAAAAGAAAGAAGTTGAATTGGTTCACCGTACGGCTGCCGGTTACGGTGACAGAATCAATCTTGACAAAATTAAAGAGCTTCGTGCGGCATCATGCGAGGAAGCTCTGCTTGGAATGATGATGGCGTTTCCCGAATACATCGGGAAAGAGCCGGCCGGTGTCGGTCGGATTTTGCCGGATGACTTTCTGACAACATTCGGGCGGCGCGCTTATGAAGCAATAACGCAAGTATATGAGGAAAACGGAAGCTTTGACATTGGCGCGCTCTCAGATAAATTTACACAAGACGAAATCTCAAGGCTTGTGAAGCTCACACTCGACAGGCAAAACCTGCGAAATGACGATGAAGTCTTTGCAGAATATGCGGCAGCGTTGAAGCGAGAAGCACAAGAGAGGAGGATAGCAGAGGAAGATCCGCTTGAATATGTAAAACGCTTGCGCGAGGAAAATAAAAAATCAATATAATAAACATAAGTAATAAATAAAATACTACATATATAGGAGAAGAAAGAAATTGATTGATATAACAAACGGTACAGAAGTTCAAAATACGATACCTGTCAATGTTGACAGTGATAGTACAAATAGCAGCGTAAATAATACTGCGAAAAACAAGACGGATGAATCTAAAACTGCACCCGCTGACAAGGTGAAAACAGAGAAATCTGCAAAGTCAGGAACAAAATCAACAGGGAAAAAACATAAAACAGCAGGCTCCGGCGTTTCCGGAAAGAAATCATCTCGCTCACAGGACAAGCTTTCCGCAGACTCCGATTATTCCGATTCTGATTACGACGATGCAGATATAGACATTGACGACATTGATGGCGATAACGATAACGAGAGCGATATGGAAAAAGCTGATCAGATGACAACGAAGGAAAAGGAGCTTATCGAGAAGGGCAAATCTAAAGGGTCCTTGTCGAGCAACGAAATAATGGAAATGCTCCAGGACGAAGATTATGACATTGATAGAATTGAGAAGCTTTATGAAAAGCTCGAAAGCAACGGCATCGAGGTGATGTCGTATATCAAAGATGAGGAATTTCAGGAGATAGAAAACGAGGTCGAGCACCTTGAAAATGCGGAGGACATGGAAAAAGTCCTCTCACAGGAAGGACTTGCTATCGATGACCCTGTCAGAATGTATCTCAAGGAAATAGGCAAGGTGCCTCTGCTTGACGCGGACAGGGAAATTGAGCTTGCAAAACGCATGGCGGATGGTGACGAGGCCGCGAAAAACGAGCTTGTCGTAGCAAACCTGCGCCTTGTCGTCAGCATAGCGAAACGTTATGTTGGCAAGGGAATGTTTTTCCTTGATTTGATTCAGGAGGGTAACCTTGGCCTGATGAAGGCTGTCGAAAAGTTCGACTACAGAAAAGGCTACAAGTTTTCGACATATGCCACATGGTGGATACGTCAGGCTATAACACGTGCAATAGCCGATCAGGCGCGTACTATCCGCATCCCTGTCCATATGGTTGAGACGATACACAAGGTTTCCCGCTACTCACGGCAGCTACTTCAGGAGCTTGGTCACGAGGCAAGTCCGGAAGAGATCGCAGAAAAGCTCAACATGACACCGGAAAAAGTACGCGAGATAATGAAAATAGCGCAGGATCCCGTGTCTCTTGAAACGCCTATCGGCGAAGAAGAGGACAGCCATCTTGGCGACTTCATTGAGGACCAGGAATCACCGGCTCCGCCGGATGCCGCATCATATTCCGTCCTCAGGGAACAGCTTGCAGAGGTGCTGCACACCTTAACACCACGTGAAGAGCTTGTTTTAAAGCGCCGTTTCGGACTTGATGACGGTAAGACGCGCACACTTGAAGAGGTCGGCAAAGAGTTCAACATCACGCGCGAGCGTATCCGCCAGATTGAAGCAAAAGCGCTGCGCAAGCTTCGTCATCCGAGCCGCTCAAAGCGCCTGCGCGACTTCCTTGATTGATACGGGTGCCCGCCTCTATTGTTACTATTTCACAATCTTTTAAGGTTGTGTCAGTTCATTTTGACGAAACAAAAGTCAAAATGTATGAATATGGTGTAGTAATAATAGACAATATGCACAATGTTTATGAATAATCAGTAACGCAATTGTGTACCGCGGCGACGACAATAACCGCCGCGGTTCCATTTCACGCTTGACATGTTGACACTTTTAATATAAAATACAGTAAGTATTATTGTATATAGTACATATATTTTAATATTGATTGGACTCGTGTTTACTGGAGGAATTTTATATGAAAAGACGGCTTATATGCTTATTATTAAGCGTATTGATGGCCTTAAGTGTGTTTCTTGCAGGTTGTGGTTTAAAAAGTCCTTATGAAAATGATGTCACTGATACCGATGACGAACAACCTCAGGGCGAACGTAACCCTGTTACACTGACATTTTGGCTGCCGTGCGAGGAAGGCACAACAGATGAGGCAGTTGCTCTCGTCGAAGCTGCTATAAATAAGCAACTGAAGTCTCAGTTTACGACAGCAATAGAGTTAAAAGTTTTCCCGATTGACGAGTATATGAATGCTGTCAACGAGCGGCTCTCAAAGATTGAAAAGAAGGTAGAGGCCGATAAAGAATACGAAAGACTTCAGCGCGAGATTGCAAAGAGTCTTCGTGCTGAAGGTATAACGACAAAACCGCAGACAACTGAGGAAACTGAGACAACAGCCGTCCAGACAACAAGAGACGAGGACGGTGTCGTCGAACTTAAGTATCCGAGGGTTGGCGAATACCAGTTCGATATTTTCTGTATCACAAGTTATGAGGATTATCTTGCTCTGATTGAACGCAATGCACTCTCTGAGCTTGATACAAGCCTTAATGGTTCAGCAAAGGTGTTGAGAAGCTACATATACCCGACATTCCTCGACGCAGCGAAATTCAATGGCGTCACATACGCTATTCCGAATAACCACGGACTTGGCGAGTATAAATTCCTTCTTGTAAACAAAGAGCTTGTTGATAAATACAATTATGACCCCGATACACTAACAACAATCGAGGCTTGCGAAGAGTTTATACGCGACATTGGCGTTTATGAGGAAGATGAGAGCATAGCACCGCTCCTTTCCTGGGTTGATCCCGCCGGTATGACATATTGGTCTCCTGATGGAAGCTGGAACGTGCTTGCTTCGCTTGTTCCCAACTCTGCTACTTTCAATACAAAGGTAGCTATAAACAGCATCTTTAAGATTAACGCATATAAATCTAACTTCAAGCTTATGCGTTCCTTCCAGGATGAAGGACTTATAGCTGAAGATCCGAGCGCTGTTGAAAAGTTCGGCGTCGGCGTAATCTCTGGCGATTACTCTGATGTTGAGAAGTATAAGGATGACTACTACATCCACTTATATGAAAGACCTACAGCCACGCAAAAAGATGTTTTTGCTGGTGCTTTTGCAATCAGCGCATATACGAAGAACTTCAACCGCGCTATGGAAGTTATAATAGCTATCAACACCGATCCTACAATACGCAATCTTCTCCAGTATGGTATTGAAGGCGTGCACTACGAGCTTGACGATCAGGGCCGTGCAGTGAAGATCAGCAACGATTACAACATGAATCTTCTCTACACAGGCAACGCTTATATGGCATATCCGTCTGAGGATATGGACCCCAATCAGTGGGAGTACGACAAGCAGAAGAACCTTGACCTCAAGCTCAGCCCGTTCCTTTACTGCCCCAACCTGTTTAACGAACAAAACGCTGAATACTATGAAGAACTCGTGAAAATTTCTAAAGATTTCTACGAGCGCCTTCAGAATGTACCTACGGAAGATATAGATACATTCTTCAGTGATGCACAAGAAGAGCTTGCTGCAAACCAAGCATTCAACAAGATGAGTTCTGAGACAGCATGGGAGTTTAGCCCGGCATACATCTACAATGAATTCTACACCGAAAACTTTGCTCCCGAAGAGCCGGTTCAGTAATACAAATTGGCTCTTTGTCAATAGTTGGGGTGACGAGATCTGAATAAATGAAGATATAGATAATTGCG
>LFTK01000140.1 GCA_001513385.1 Clostridiales bacterium DTU064 | reverse complement strand
ATTAATTGAGAGCATATTTGATTCCTCCGAAGAATGTTTGTGTGGTAACTTCATTCTATCAGATCTTTCAGATATGCTCGCTCTTTTTTTTATTTTTTTGCTCTATCCGTTGGCCACCCCAACATTTAGTATAGAACCTTTTTTATCCCTAGGAAGATGCAGATGGCGTAGGTCTCAAAGAGGGAATCGATTCATCAGACGGAATTACACTTGTTGATGAACCAGAAAATGAGCAGAAAAATGGAGCCGAGATTGACGAAAACCTTGTGACCGCAGAAGCAACAGCGGCACAAATGACATCCGCAGCCCAAATGTTGCAAGCATCCGCTCTATTTACTCAAAGTGGCGATTCTGGTACTAAAAATGATGCGCTCGGGCCAGTTGATACTGACCTGACGCACGCGTCAAACGCCGCTTGGGAAACAGATAATTCAGAATCAAATGTGTCTGATGTAATATCGGATACGATAGCTGAAAACTCCCCCTTTAGTGAACTTGTCAGCGAATCATTGAGTAATGAATTAGACGCTGAAAACACAGGTTTTATTTCATCTAATGATGATTCAATGTATCAGTTGCCTGCTTCAGATACAGCAAGAAGAGCAAGCAGCAGAAATGATGACGTAAGATTTGGCAACCTGAGGACAGACACATCTGGCGAATCCATTAGGGATTTAAGTAGTGAAAACGCAAATGCAAACAGCACTTCTGTTTTCATTGAGCGTGTACTTAATAGCCTGCGTTCAAGCGTTGCTGAAGAATCAAATTCCGACATGGTTTCCGATACCGGCATAAATAACACAAGTGAAAGTGAATCTTCACAGGTAAACAAGAGTAAAACATCGGGCGAAACATCAAGTGTCATCGCCGGGTTTACAGCAGTGACAAGTGAAGCTGCGAATGCCTCTGATGAAATTGATAAAAGCTCCGCTGTGAGAAAAGCACTCGATAATTTTGTAAACGATTTCCGTGGTATTGAAGCTGGAGAATCGGAGATACATATCACACTTGAACCGGAAAGTTTAGGCAAACTTTCGATATTCATGTCACAATCAGAAAAAGGGCTCTCCATCGAGATACGCTCAAATGACCTTGAAATATGCGCTTCTTTATTAGGTCAGGTTGACAGCGTGATTAGTGCTATACAGGACCACGGCATACAACTCGACAGTTTTGATGTAAGGTACATGGACAGCGGTGCGTCAAGTTATGGCTCGGAAGGCAGCCGGGAGCAAAGCGGCAGTTATAACCGCGAGCAGCCTTCGTACAGGAACCCTGTAATCGATGCAATACTGCGTGACGATGATAGTAAAAAGTACATTTTTATGATGCATGATTACTATTATTACGATACTGAAGCGGTCGGGTCCATTGAATATCGAATTTAACAAAAAGGAGAGGGAATATGGCTGATTCAATTGCTGTAAATGATGGTTCTAACAGAATAAATTACGTTGATACACAAAGCGCGAGGTCAAATAGCAAAACGCTATCTGTTGGAACGGACACTTTCTTAAAACTGCTCGTAGCACAGCTTCAGTATCAGAACCCGCTTGACCCGCAAACTGATACGGAATTTGTCGCGCAGCTTGCACAGATGACATCGCTTGAGCAAATGCAAAACATGAACTCAACGCTGATAAACTCTCAAGCCAGCTCAATGATCGGCAAGATTGTTTATGCGGAAGTTCTTGATTCGAACTCAGGAATCACTTACTCCTATGAGGGCTATGTTGACAGCATTATATTTAAAAACGGTAGCGCATATGTCGTCATTGGCAATACGGCGATTCCTGTATCAAATGTGCTTCGCATTTATTCAGACGATGCGATTGAAAATATAGTCGCACCCGAAGCCCCGGAGAACCCAGAGAATACTGATGATAATCAAACACTCCCACCGTCAGAGATAGTTGATGAAACTGTCACAAATGATGTGATCCGGTGAGCAAAAGAAACATACTTCAAACATAAGCAACATTATAAAGAACAAGGTAAACAGAATTTAGAAAAAAGAGAAGGGAGATACTTGCCTTATGATGCGTTCTCTATTTTCAGCCGTTTCCGGTCTTAAGACAAACCAAACAGCCATGGATGTAATAGGCAATAATGTCGCCAATGTAAATACAATAGGTTTTAAGTCGAGCAGAGTTGTGTTCCAGGATGTTTACAGCCAGACTCTCAGCACAGCAACAGCTCCGACAGAAACGACCGGAGGAATTAACCCGCAGCAAGTCGGACTTGGTGTAACAATTTCAGCAATCGGTCTCAATATGACTGAAGGCAGTATGCAGCCGTCCTCGAATCCGCTTGACTTTGCAATTACCGGCGAGGGATTCTTCGTTATAAGAGGCAGCGACGGAGCTTATTATTACACAAGAAACGGTGCTTTTACCCTTGATGCTGAAGGGTATCTTGTCACAGCAAACGGCGATTATGTAATGGGTGTTTCAGGCAATGAAGAAAATGTTGCTAATGGAAATCCGCTTTATGACGCAGATGGCAATCCCATTTTCAATAGAATCAAAATAGTCGGCTCAATTCCGACAGGAGAAACGGATGATGCAACAGAAAATCCAATTTACGAAACATACTCTGACTATGCAGTCGATTCAAACGGTGTTGTAACAGCAATAAACAGCAGTGGCGAAGTAGTGACTATTGGAAGACTTGTCCTTGCAACTTTCAATAACACCGGTGGATTGCAAAAAGAAGGCAACAGCTACTACAGTGAAACGTCGAACAGCGGTGAAGCCGAAATACATTTTGTTAATGTAGGATGCGGCTCGATTAAGTCGGGTTACCTTGAAATGTCAAACGTTGATCTTGCGACTGAGTTGACAAACATGATAATAACGCAAAGAGGTTATCAGGTTAACGCAAGAGTAATAACGACATCAGACTCAATGCTTGAAGAGCTTATTAACTTAAAGCGCTAATGAATAACCGATGCTTTGCTCTATCAATCTGATTCTGCGCATCTGGGAGGTTATATGATTAAACTAACTCGAATAAACAGGTCAGAAACATTCTGGTTGAATGAAAACCTAATCGAATTCATGGAAGAAACGCCTGACACAATTATTACCATGATATCAGGACGGAAAATAGGTGTTGCCGAAACAGTCGATGAAATCATTAAGCTCATTGCGGACGCGCGGAAAAAGATTATAGTGGCTCGCAATGAAATAGAATAATGCGTAATCGAGGCTCAATAAATGAATAAGTCCATAATATTTAGTATAATATTGGGTTTTTTGTGTGTCGCGGTGAGCATAAAAGTCAGCGGGGATCTTTCAAACTTCTATGACCCCGCAGCAATATTCATCGTTGTCGGAGGTGTCGTTTGCGCTGTTTGCGCATCGTATCCGTTCAGCAGGATTAAAAGCCTTCTTAAAGCTATAAGNNATGGACTTCTGGCGCTTGATGATTCAATCGACAGCATCGAGGATCCGTTTTTGAAAAAAGGTTTAATGCTTACTGTGGACGGGGCCGACGCCGAGCTGATCACCAGCATACTTGACACGGAACTTACAATTACAAAGGAACGCCATGCGTCAAATCGGGCAATCCTTGATTCAGCCGCTGCTTATTCCCCGGCTTTCGGTATGATAGGTACCCTCATTGGTCTTATTAACATGCTGACAAAGCTGCAGGATATGGATTCAGTTGGTTTAAACATGGCGGTAGCCCTTGTCACTACGTTTTATGGTTCAATGCTCGCAAACCTTGTCTTTTCACCGATTTCCAAACACATGAAAGCGATAGGTGAAAACGAGTATTTGCATAAGGAACTGATAATAGAGGGCATTATTGCTATAAAAAATGGCGAAAACCCAAGAATTATCAGGGAAAAGCTCAATGCATACCTTTCTAATTCAACACAGGTGAATAAGACGAAGGTTGGAGTTTTCAGCAGCAGTAACGAAAGTAGTCAAGAAACAGGCGAAAGAAAGGTTCCAATGGCATAAAACTATGCTATTGATGGTTTAGCGTTTTATACGACTATTTGGACATGTAAACAAACAGTATTCAATAAAGCAAATGAGATGAGCGACGTCTTATTTGCTTTTGAGGTGACACATGAAAAGACGTAAAAGCTCAGAAGAAGATGAACGCGGTTACTACTGGATGGATACATACGGTGATATGGTAACCCTGCTCTTATGCTTCTTTGTTCTTATCTATTCATATTCCACAATAGATACGGCAAAGTTCCAGCAGCTTATCGGAGCATTTACCGGTAATTACGTATCATATAGAGATATTCCCATGCTTGACGAAGTTGAAGCAAGGGAAAATCCTATTGGAAATATTGATCCGATGGTTAATTATAATAACCGTGATGATATTGACATTGAGCCTGAGGAAACAAGCGAAAATGGTGGAATTGACATCATTGACGAGGAGAGTGAAGAAGACGTCGCTTTCGATGAGCTATATTCAAATATAAAGAAATATATAAGCGATTTAGACCTCGAAGATAAAGTGAGCGTTATCCGCAGTGAACGGACAATCCTTCTTCGTTTTAACGAAGTAGCTCTTTTCAATTCAGGTAAAGCTGATATACTCCCGGATAGTGTCGATATAATTAAAAATATCACTCGAATCATCAATTGGAATATTAAATATGTGAAAATGGTCTGTATTGAAGGCCATACGGACAACGTACCGATGACATCAAAAGAATTCCTTGACAACTGGGATCTTTCTACAAGAAGAGCGACGAATACTCTTCGTTTAATGCTTGAAACAGGTTTGATAGAACCTGAAAAGCTGTCGGCAATCGGCTATGGCGAATACAGGCCAATCGATACAAACGATACACCTGAAGGACGCGCAAATAACAGACGGGTCGATATTATTCTTGAGAAAATAGACACAGAAGATAGCAAAGGGAAATAATAATGAAAACAAAAAGTAGATCTGTTTTTACGGTTATTTTGACTTTACTGCTCGTCGCAGGCGCAGTAGCATATTATTTCTTTATATATAAAAATGATGGGAATAATGTTGAAGAAGGAAATTATTACTACGCAATTGATGATTTTTTCGTAACGAATGTAAAAGATAGCACTAAGTTGTTTAAAACTTCAGTTATCCTCGTTGTGGATAGAGGTGGCCTTGATGAATATTTAGATAAAAACGAATTTATAATTCGAGACACTATTTTATTTATCCTAAGGGGACTTACTGAAAACGACATAAAGAGCTTAACAATTCAAGACGAGCTAAGAGAGATGATACCCGTAGCGCTGAATGAAGCTCTCGGAACTAATCACATAGTGTCGGTGTATTTTGGCGATTTTGTAATGCAATGACACCGAATCATAAGATCATGCGAAAAATACGAAAGTTCGAAGAAGGTGATCATATTGAATGAAGTGTTATCGCAGGCAGAAATAGACCAACTATTAAAAGAAATAGTTTCGGGAAACGAAAAAGTTGATACCGAGAAAAAAGGTAACAACATTAAGCGGTATGATTTTAAGACTGCGAATAAGTTCACAAAAGAACAAATACGTGCAATAAATACAATATACAGAAATTTCGGGTATTCGCTTTCAAACTATCTTGTCGGAATGTTAAGAGCAGCGTGCGATACGGAAGTACTTTCAATTGAAGAAATGTCCTTTAATGAGTTTAACAACTCCGTTCCAACACCTGCTGTGATTGCAATAGTAAACTCAACAACTCTTCCGAGTTCGATTATAATACAGCTTTCAAAAGAAATTTCATATTCCATCATAAATCGGGTTCTCGGAGGTACACGGGAGGTAGAATCTGAGGGAAGGCAGTTTACCGAGATAGAGCTTACCATTATAGAGCGGGTTGTTCGTCAGATACTTAAGATTCATGATGATTCTTGGAGTAAAATGTTTGAGTTTAAATCGACTCTTGAGAGAATTGAGACGAGTATGCAATTTGCTCAGATTGTCGATTTAAACGAAGCTGTCCTTATGGTGACGCTTAATATAAATATCAATAACGAAAGCGGAATAATAGGCTTATGCCTTCCTCACCAAGCCTTAGAACCTTTTATAAAATCAATAAGGTCAAGGTTCGTTTACTCAGGCAGAATGCCTAAAAGGCAACCGACACAATCGGACAGCATTATAAATTCGATTAAAAGCTCTGATATATTGGTCAGTTGCGAGTTTAACACAACAGAAGCAACTACGCGCGATATATTGAGCCTTAGTGTTGGAGATGTTATTATGCTTCAGCACAAAATCAACGAACCACTTATATTAAAATGTCAACAAATACCCAAATATTACGCCTCGGTCGGTACTGTTAAAAACCACTTGGCGGTTAAAATTATAGATAAAATAACAGGAGAAGAAGATATTGATTGATATGCCTAAGGTAAAAGGCGATGCCAGAGCAGATATAAAGAATAACGCCGATGTTAAGGAGAATAGCATGAACGGTCAGGATCAAACAATGACCGACAAGTGGGAGGAAAACATCAGTGATTATTTTTCCTCAAAAGAAGTAGATGCTCTTGGAGAAATCGGAAACATTTGCATAGGTAATTCGGCGACAACAATGCATGCCCTTATCGGGCACAAAGTAACTATAACAACACCTAATGTTAAGGTAGTAAAAGCAAACCGCTTATTTGAACCTTATAATGACAAATTTATGGTAATCAATGTAGAATTTATTTCAGGGGTTCGCGGGAAAAACCTATTATTAGTAAGAGATTATGATGCTGCGCTTATAACTGACCTATTGATGGGCGGCGAAGGTAAAATCGATGAAAATAATGTTGTGCTCGATGAGCTTCAGTTCAGCGCAATGAGCGAAGTCATGAATCAAATGATGGGTACAGCCGCCACCACGATGTCAAGTATGGTTGGATTAACAATAAACATTTCTCCACCGTACGTGACAAAGATTGATTACGATGAGGATGTATCAAAGCTTCTTGATGGAGCTTCACACCTTGTCTTAATCAGCTTCGATATGAAAATCGAAGGTTTACTTGACAGTAAGCTCCTTCAGGTAATGACAATCGATATGGCAAAGACACTAATAAATACTTTAACGAGCATTGGTGATGACATGAAAAACGATAATGACGATAGCAAGAAAGTTGAACCGCGCTCTGTGAACGCCACTAAAAAGGAAGACACAAGTGGAGATGCTCGTGCGACTAATCAAAGGCGTCCAGTTAAAGCAATAAAGAAACCGGAATTCGAGAGCTTTGATGATACTGATGATATGTTGGATGATGCCATGGATTCAAAGAACGCAAAGAACACTGAGCTCGCGAACTTTAACCTCATCAATGATATACCGCTGCAAGTAACTGTTGAGCTTGGCAAGACGAAGAAAAACTTGAATGATGTGCTGAATTTCACAACAGGCTCGATCATTGTCCTTGACAAACAAGCAGGAGATTTAGTTGAGGTTATTGTCAACGGCAAAAAGATAGCGCGTGGCGAAGTAGTTGTAGTTGACGAAAATTATGGCGTCAGAATAACAGAGTTGATAAAGGGATAAAAACACTCGTGCGATACATATTTTAAAGCCGCAGTGTGCGTTAATGAGGTAAAAAACAGCGGACAAGTACGGCATCTTAAAGGTTCAGCTTCACGACATATATATTGAATCAATAAAGTCAGCGAATGAACTTTTATGAAGTAGTGCTGTTCTGTTTCATTAAAACCAGGAGGTTACATAATATGTGGGACAATCTGTTTTCCTCGGTGGATATGCTAAAAAAGGGTCTCGATGTAACATGGTTGAGAAATGAAGTCATAGCAAACAATATTGCAAATGTAGATACCCCTGGGTTTAAAGCATCTGAAGTTGAGTTTGAGGATTATATGAAAGAGGCTCTTAAAGCCGACGACGGCAGCAAGTTAGAGCTTCGCAAAACGAATAGCCGTCACTTGGACGGAAGCAGCGGCACCAAAGACATACTTGATGTTGAGCCGAAAGTAGTGCAAAAAGAATCGACTTCTATGAGATATGATGACAATAATGTTGACATTGAAACTGAGATGGTGGCGCTTGCGAAAAACCAGATTGAGTATTATGCGCTTGTGAATAAGATAAATTCAGAATTCACAAAGTTGAATACCGCAATCAATATAAAATAACAAAATAAACAAAAGCAAAATAATCAGGAGGTATCGCAATGGGCTTTCTTAGTGGCATGGACATAAGTGCATCCGCCCTGACGGCACAAAGGCTTAGGATGGATGTAATTGCAGAAAATATAGCAAACGCTGATACCACAAGAACTGAAGATGGCGGACCGTACAGACGTAAGTATGTAGTCTTTGGTGAGCAAGGGAATACATTTTCGGATATTATTAAAGGCCGCACAAACGATGTAGTTGGCGGCGTCAAGGTTCTTGAGATTGGTGAAGACGACACAGATTTTAAGCTCGTTTATGATCCGAAGCATCCGGATGCAAACGAGGAAGGATATGTCGAATATCCGAATGTCGACACCCTTCAGGAAATGGTGGACATGATCTCCGCATACCGCTCATACGAAGCCAACGTAACAGCCTTCAACGCTTATAAGGAAATGGCTGTAAAAGCACTTGAGATTGGCGAATAACTTTGGCTTCAAAACGTCCGCGACCTATACAATCAGATAACCGGAGGAACGAAAAATGCCCGATATTGACACTTCTTTAGTTAATAGTATAGGGAATATTTACAGTGCTACAAAAGAGTTGCTTAGGACACAAACAGGGGCGGAGCAGGGAGAGTCAAATTTCGCCGATGTATTGTCAAAGGCGATGTCACTGGCAGAGGAAGCAAACAAGGAAAATAATTTGCTATCCCTTGATTTTCTCAGCGGAAATCTTGATGATTTGTCAACGGCTATGATTGCCTCTGAGAAAGCCGAAATTGCGCTTAGTCTGACGGTTGCGATACGCAACAAAGCAATCGAAGCATACAAAGATATAATGAGCATGCAGGTATAAGGCGGCGCTCAATGACTTTTTGGGATTATTTTAAAGTAATACTTGCCATCGCTGCTGTTATCGCATCAGCATTTTACTTACCGCGGCTTGCGTTGAAAAGCAGGGGGCGGGTATTCGGTAATCAGAAAAGCCCGATGAAGCTGATTGGAACTCTTCCTTTGGCAAAAGATAAGGCTGTTGTACTAATTGAGGTTGGCGAATACATATACCTTCTCGGAGTCGGCAGTCAAAATATCGAGAAGCTTGATAAGATGAGAGTTGAAGAGTTAAATCTTAAAACTGATAGTGACGAGACGAGCAATCATCCCACCGACAACGGCTCAGGGTTCATGAAGGAGCTTTTATCGAGGCTGGGGCGGAAGGAATTATGACCATATTCACGACTAAGAATGAAAAATTGGCGGAAGAACAGTCTTTTGAAGTAAAGCATGCTAAAAACAAAAAGAACATAAACGCAAAAAAGTCGATTTTGCGGTTTCTGCCGTTTTTCATAACGACTCTCATAATAATATCTCTTATTATGGCGTTATCCGTCCACGCATCTGCCCTGACGCTTGAGGAAACGCTTGACTCGCTTCTCGGAGAAGAGTCGCAGGCACTGAAAATCATCATTTTACTCACGCTTATTACGCTGTTGCCGACGCTTCTCATAATGCTCACGGGCTTTACGAGAATTGTTATCGTTTTATCGATGATTCGCAACGCAATAGGGCTTCAAAACATGCCTCCAAACTCTGTAATCATAGGGCTTTCTCTCTTTATAACGTTTTTCGTTATGAGCCCTGCTTTATCCCAGATTAATGAGGAAGCGTACAAGCCTTATTCCGAAGGAGAAATTGAGTTTGAAGAGTTTGCTGACAAGGCGATGGAGCCGCTTCGCGACTTTATGCTAAGGCAAACATATAAAACCGACCTTAATTTCTTCACCGATTTAGCTGGGATTGAAGAAACAGACAATCTTGATGATATTCCGGATAGAGTTGTTATCGTGTCTTTTATGACGAGCGAGCTTAAGCACGCGTTCGCCATAGGATTTTTTCTTTACATACCATTTATCGTTATAGATATGATTGTAGCGAGCACGCTTATGTCTATGGGTATGCTGATGTTGCCGCCGGCAATGATATCAATGCCGTTTAAGATTCTTCTCTTTATATTAGTCGATGGCTGGCAGCTTACTATCGGCACGCTTATCACAAGCTTTGGTGCGTAGACTAAGCAGTCGCTTGTCCGGCTATATATAACACATAGTATGAGCATAATATTCGTTTAAAATGTGCGGCGCCGTTTATAAAAAAAGGCTAAAAATACGACGGAGGACATGAAAGGTAAATATGCTATCACAAACTGAAATATTAACAATAATACGAAATGCTGTATATGTTGTGCTGATGTCCTCGTTGCCGATGCTTGGCGTCGCACTTGTCATTGGTGTTCTTATTTCAATTTTCCAAGCGACGACACAGATTAACGAGCAGACGCTTGCCTTTGCACCAAAGATTATAGGTATACTACTGTCGCTTCTTATTTTTGGTGGCTGGATTATAAGCAATCTGACAGATTTTACGACCGATTTATACTCGTCGATAAATGCAATGCTGAGGTAGTGCAATGGCGGATGCTTCTGTCATAAGCGATCACATCGACTACGTCTTTCTGCTCTTCCTGAGGGTGAGCGGGCTACTTATCGGAAGCCCGATATTCGGAAGAAATAATGTGCCGTCAATATTTAAAATCGGCCTTTGCATAATGCTTTCATCCGTATTTGTGATGAGCATACCGGCGCCGGATGTATACCCGACATACGAAAACCTTTTCATGTATTTTCTTGTATGTATCCGCGAGATTCTCTTTGGCGTAGCGATGGGATATGTGCTAACAACAATGTTCAGCCTTGCACTGACATCCGGCAGCATTATTGATTATCAGATTGGTTTTTCAATGGCGAGTGTATATGACCCTCAATTCAATACACAAACACCAATTACGGGCAGTCTTTTAAATATAATACTGCTCCTTGTGTTTTTTTCATACGACGGTCACCTCAAACTGATTGAGATAGTATATAAAACGTTTGAAACAGTTCCCGTCGGAGCCGCAACCGCTCCGAAAGAAATTCTTTTATGTGCTGCCGAGACAATGTCAAGTTCATTTGTGCTTGCCGTTATGGTTGCCATGCCGATTATTGCTGCAGGTATGATAGTTGAAGTTGCAATGGGTATTATTATAAGAACGGTTCCACAGATGAACGTATTTGTTGTCGGAATACCGATGAAACTTCTCATCGGAATTCTCATGCTTATGTTAAGTATTGCAGGCTTTGTTGGTTTTACAAAAACTATATATTCGAAAGCGTTTGATTATGTTGGTGAAATGTTCGATTATCTTACGGGAACGAAATAATAGATAATGGCGCAAAAGGGAAGTAGTGAAAAAACAGAAAAAGCGTCTCCTAAGAAAAGGCGAGACGCAAGAGAACGAGGAGAGGTACATAAAAGTATCGACCTTGTGTCGGCCATTATGCTGTTTATGATGTTCGGCGCACTCAGACTCGGTTTTAATGATTTTATGGAGTTCTTGCAGACCTTTGTTCATGACCGGTTGTCGGGGGGCGTAGCTGAAAAAGCTGCGAACATAACAGCACGATCCGTAATGGTTGATTATCAAAACATTTTAATGACGGTTTTGCCCTCCATTATTCCGATAATGGCAACGGGATTCGTTTGTGGGATACTTGCTCATGTTCTTCAGACAGGCCCGCTTTTCGTTACGGCAAAACTGAAGCCGGATTTCAGCAGGATCAACCCGATTAACGGGTTTCAAAGGTTGTTTTCACCTACTATCTTAGTCGAGCTTGCAAAATCCATTATAAAAGTTGCAGTACTTGTCTATGTTATTTATAAATATGTAAAGGCTTACATTCCTGATTTTATCAGGATGATATACACAAGCCCTCAAAAGGCTTTTTCCTATTTAATGACGTCATGTTTTTCAATGGCGATTACAATTGCCCTTATCCTGATAAGTCTTTCACTGTTAGATGCCCTTTATCAGTGGTGGAAATTTGAAAAAGATCTGATGATGACAAAGCAGGAAGTAAAAGAAGAGTATAAGCAGACTGAAGGCGATCCTCAGATAAAGGGCAAGATAAAGCAAAAGCAGCGCAGAATGAGCATGATGCGCATGATGAGGGACTTACGCGAGGCAACGGTTGTTGTTACAAACCCGGATCACTATGCTGTTGCACTCAGGTATAAGGAAAATATCGATAAAGCTCCTGTTGTCGTCGCGAAAGGTCAGGATTATCTTGCACTTAAAATAAAGGAAAAAGCTAAAAAATATAATATAGCAATCGTTGAAAACAAGCCGGTTGCCCGTGCTCTATATTATTCATGTCCGATAGGCAGTGAAATACCGCCTGAGATGTATCAGGCAATCGCAGATATATTAATTTATGTTTATAAGACTACAAATAAAAGATAAGCATAAAGGTTCGTTTTAATGAAAAGATCCGACATAATCGTCTCGGGTATAATACTTGGCATAGTATTAATAATAATAATCCCGATACCTACGTGGCTTCTTGACGCACTTTTAATAATCAATATAACAGCATCGCTATTTGTAATGCTGACGACTCTTTTCATAAAAAATGCACTGGAGTTTTCAGTCTTGCCGACGCTTTTGCTGTTAACAACGCTTTTCAGGCTTGCACTGAACTTATCGTCAACAAAGCTTATTCTAAGCAATGGCGGCGACGCTGGTGCGGTAATCGCCACATTCGGCTCCTTTGTTATAAGCGGAAACATTGTTGTAGGTATCATTGTATTTATCATCATTATTGCAATTCAGTTCGTTGTCATAACGAAAGGTGCCGAGCGTGTTTCGGAGGTTGCTGCCCGCTTTACACTTGACGCTATGCCCGGAAAGCAAATGGCAATAGACGCCGACCTAAACACGGGCGTGATTGATGAAGCTACTGCGAGAAAGCGCAGGGAAGACATACAGCGGGAAGCTGATTTTTACGGCGCTATGGACGGTGCCAGTAAATTTATCAAAGGTGACGCTATACTTTCGATTATTATTACCGTCGTAAACATCGTCGGCGGGCTTGTAGTCGGAATGACGATGGAGGGAATGGGTTTTAACGAAGCCGCAGTTATATATACGATAGCAACTGTCGGTAACGGCATCGTCAGCCAGATTCCCGCACTTTTAATATCAACAGCAGCAGGTATCGTCGTCACAAGATCAGCATCTGAGGGCAGCTTTGGTTCGGATTTGTCAAAACAGCTTATATCGAATCCGAACTCAATGATTATATGCGGCGCTGTTCTTGTCCTCCTTTGCTTTATACCCGGGTTTCCGAAGCTTCAGATTATTTTAATAGCAGCCGTTCTTTTACTGGTTGGGTATCTCCAGTTGCGCGCGCAGGCACAGCCAGAAAAGGTACCGGTCGAAGCTGATATAGCCGAAAAGAGCGCAGAGGAAAAGCGTAAGCCTGAAAATGTACTCAATCTCATTCAGGTTGAGCAGATTGAGTTTGAGTTCGGTTATGGCATCGTTCCGCTTGTTGATAAGAGCTTGGGCGGAGATTTGCTTGACCGTGTCATTATGATCCGAAGACAGTGTGCAATTGATCTTGGGATTATAATACCGTCAATCAGAATGAGGGATAATGTCAGGCTTGGCCCGAACGAGTATAGGATTTTAATTAAAGGAACCGAGGTCGCAAAAGGCGAG
>LFTK01000067.1 GCA_001513385.1 Clostridiales bacterium DTU064 | reverse complement strand
AGCTGAAAACAAAAGCCCAAGCAGAGCTTCAGTGTTGTGTGAGCTCTCCTTTGTTGAAACGCCCGCTTCAGTTTTTTCTTCGGCAGTATCTGTTTCATGCGGCGATATAGCTTCTGCTGTCGATTCGTGTGCAGATGAGATGTCAGCGTTAGTTGCCACCTGCACTTCGTCTTGCGATGTCGTTATAAGTGGCGGTGCTGATGGCGCTGACAACGTGTCCCGGTTCGATGAAAGGTTGTCTATAACAGGGCTACCGCATGATATGTCCGTTATTTTTATAGAAGGCGATAAATTTGACCCCTCAGCCGGTGCTGGTGTATCTTTTGTAATGATACTTTTATTAATTTCCATTTCGTTTCCCATTTTCCGCCCCGTATTTTTTAATATATTTGAAGCAGCGTAAATGAAACCACATACATATGCTTCCGTTACATTTTACGGTCGCGTAAGGCGGAATATGAGAGCGCGGCTTTATTAGTGCCCGATATACTTATAATATCATATATCGCGCACAACCGCAATAAAATGAGACATCAATCGAACATAATAAGATTCCCGAAGGAACAAAGCGCATCCCATATATAAAAGATGTGTTTTACTAATTACAGCACTTGCTTGAAAAAAGTGTTTACATATGTTATTATAAAAAATCAAGTGTCAAAGAATTATTTTAATTATAGCAAGAGAGCAGGGGGTACATAAAATGAGAGCTGTCATAACGGTTGTTGGCCGCGATAGTATAGGAATAATAGCAAGTGTGGCATCGGAATGCGCTAAATACAGTGTAAATATAAGCGATATAACACAGTCGGTGCTCGATAAGTATTTCGTTATGATTATGATTGTCGATATATCGCGCATGACGATAGATTTTACAAGTTTTGTCGATGTTATGGAACGTGTAGGTAATGAGCGTTCGGTAAAAATACACGTTATGCACGAGGATATATTCAACTCGATGCATGAGATATGATTGCAGAGGTAAGCCGGAGGGAATATGTTCAATTTTAAAGCAATACAAGAGACCGTAAACATGATATATGAAGAAAATCTTGATATACGTACGGTCACAATGGGAATATCTCTCTATGATTGCCAAAGCGACGACATCGGCAGGCTTTGCGATAAGATTTACGATAAGATAACGAAAAGTGCGGGGAAGCTTACATCCGTCACAGCGGAGCTTGAAAAGCGCTACGGCATACCGATTATTAACAACCGCGTGGCTGTGACGCCGATATCATATATGGCCGGCTGCCTGCGGACGACAGACGACTGTGTGCGCATTGCACGCACGCTTGACAAGGCGGCGAAGGCAATCGGCATAAACTTCATCGGCGGTTACAGCGCTATGGTGCAAAAAGGGGCAATTGATGCCGCCACACTTCTCATAAAAAGCATACCTGAAGCTCTCTCGGAAACCGAGCTTGTGTGCTCCTCTGTCAATGTCGCCTCAACAAAGGCGGGAATAAATATGGACGCCATCGCGGAGATGGGCGGTGTAATTAAAAAAACAGCATATCTTACACGCGACGGCGGCTCCATCGGCTGCGCAAAGCTTGTCGTGTTTGCAAATGTTCCGGAGGACAACCCGTTTATGGCGGGAGCATTCCACGGAACGGGTGAACCTGAGCGTGTGATAAACGTCGGAGTATCTGGTCCCGGTGTAGTTGCTGCAGCTATCCGCCGCGCGGGTGACTGTGATCTGACGACACTTGCCGAGACAATAAAAAAGACGGCATTTAAAATAACGCGTGTCGGTCAGCTTGTGGCGACAGAGGCGTCAAAAATGCTTGGCGTGCCGTTTGGCATAGTCGATTTATCGCTTGCACCTACGCCGACAATCGGCGACTCCGTTGCGCATATTCTTGAAGAAATGGGTCTTGAGAAGACAGGCGCGCACGGAACAACGGCAGCGCTCGCCATGCTCAATGATGCTGTCAAAAAAGGTGGCGTCATGGCAAGCTCGCATGTCGGCGGGCTTTCAGGCGCTTTTATTCCTGTTTCGGAGGACGCCGGAATGATGGACGCTGCGGCCTGCGGCGCACTGACAATTGAAAAGCTTGAGGCGATGACAGCCGTTTGCTCCGTCGGCCTTGATATGATAGCGATACCCGGCGATACGCCTGAAGACGTGATATGCGGCATTATAGCCGACGAAATATCAATTGGTGTCGTAAATAATAAAACAACGGCAGTCCGTATCATCCCTGTCTACGGTAAAAAAGCCGGGGAAGAAGTCAACTTTGGCGGACTTCTCGGCCGCGCCCCCATTATGGAAGTAAGCCGTATGTCACCGGCGAAGTTTATATCACGGGGCGGACGTATACCGGCGCCAATACATAGCTTACGCAACTAATTGATAAGCATAATATGAATATGAAAATATGAATAAAAAATCCGGTGTGGATATTCCGCACCGGATTTTGCCTTTATATAAGCCTTTTTGCTGCTTACTATTTATTCTCCACGCGTAACTGACACATCAAGGTTTGCCGGAACCATACGTATTATCATATCTTTAATGATTTCAAATTCCTCATCGGACCCTGCTGATATAACCACCGAGAGCGAAGAAGCAGCAGCGTCGACGTTAAGTGTAAAATTCCCCTCACCGCACAGCTCAACAAGCCGATGGTACAACACACTTTCTGTATACGGTGCGCCGAACCGTCCCTTTGCTGCTAAACGCAGGCGCCTTACGGCATCCGTGTCTGAAGGTTTTGGTGTAACACCGAGGACATCTTCATGGCGCGCAAGCCAGCTATCATTTGCGTATTTGATAAATAGAGCGTCACACATCGCCGCAATATCATCGTAAGCACGTCTGATAGCGTTGTCAATAACCTCTGCTAAAGCGCGAAATTCACGTACATTTGAAAAAAGCGGGGGCAAACAATCAAGATATTCCTTTTGTTTTTCACTCATACAAATGTCACGCTCCCGAAGACTGGCACTGTTTTGCTGTCAAGCGTAATGCTCGATGATACATATGACCCGGAAGTGTTGTCATATATAGTTGTGCCAGTTACTTTTGTTACACATCCCGTCGATAAAATAGCGCTATCAATGTCTGCTGTGTGTATTATGCAGTTGTCCACCGAAGCCCACTTAGCAGCAAGTGCACTTACATATTTAGAAACAGCTGAGCTTATCAAACTTGATGCTGTCGACTGGTTCCAGCCGGTAGCATATGTAACACTTGTCTTGATTGTGACGGTGTAACTATTAACTCCCTCGACCGCAACAGAATGACCGATAGGTGCAATACCAAAGCCAAGCCCTGTTTTATTCGTAGGGTCAAGAGTATTTTTGATTGAATTAATCAAAGATGAGCTGGGTACGCCATAATTCTTTGCCTGAACAACAATTTTTACAGTGCCGCCA
>LFTK01000042.1 GCA_001513385.1 Clostridiales bacterium DTU064 | reverse complement strand
AGATATTGCACAGTCGGCTGAAGAATTTGCCCGTCTTGTTGCACAAAGCGAAATCATCTTCATCCCCGGCGGGTTTTCCGGCGGCGATGAACCGGACGGCTCAGGTAAATTCATCACGGCATTTTTCCGCAACGGAATGATAGCTGAGAAGGTAAATGAGCTTCTCTCAGTACGCCGCGGGCTTATGTGCGGTATATGCAACGGTTTTCAGGCGCTAATAAAGTTAGGGCTTGTTCCGTACGGTGAAATAAGAGAACCCAAAGCCGACAGCCCGACACTCACATACAACGAAATCGGACGCCATCAGTCTCGGATTGTTTACACAAGAATAGCATCAAACATGTCACCGTGGCTTTTAAAGACAAATCCAGGTGATGTATATGCTGTGCCTATATCACACGGTGAGGGGCGTTTCATAGCATCTGACGAGATTATTGAGGAGCTTGCCGCGAACGGTCAGATAGCAACACAGTATTGCGACGAAACAGGCTGCCCGTCGTATGATATAAGATACAATCCTAACGGGTCCCGTTATGCTATCGAAGGTATAACGTCACCCGACGGACGCGTCCTCGGACGCATGGGGCATGTAGAGCGTAACGGAGCAGGTCTTTATAAGAATGTTCAAAACGGCATACCTTTTGATACTTACATGTTTGAATCAGCAGTAATGTATTTCAGATAAAACATGAATAATATTCATGTTAATAGATAAATATATAAAAAAATATCATATAAATTCCCACTAACACTTGACAATTATCACCCAGTTTTATATGATTAATGACAGATTGCGTTTTTGCAACAAAAAATTCGTACGAATAATCGTATGAAAAACAGGACGGCAAAATAATATGAACAGAAAATTTGCATTCATCGGTGCGGGTGAGCTTGCAGGTGCCATAACCGAATGTCTTACAACTTTTTACTACGGCGGCGGTGGTGGGGAGCCATTTGTTTTATACGACGTCAACAAAGCACAGTACGAAAAATACGCCGGAAAAAACTTTTTGGCTGCAGAGTCTATAAAAGACGCTGTCACATGTTGTGACATCATCGTTCTTTCCGTGAAGCCGCAGCACATATCATCGGTTCTTGCGGAAATTAAAGAAGGTTGTCCCGACCTTTCAGGTAAAACCTTTGTTTTACCGGCAGCCGGCGTGTATATGTCCCGGGTGACGGATGTTTTAGGTGATGTCCCGGTCATACGTATCATGCCGAATATGCCGTTGAAAATCGGGTATGGTGTTACGGCACTTTGCGCAAACAGCTTTGTTGTGCCGGAAGTATACAAGTTTATTAAAGATGTATTTTCTACCAGCGGGATGACATTTGAGCTTCCGGAATCAAGTATGAACCCTGTCATAGCTGCAACTTCGTCATCACCTGCATACGTATACTTATTTATCAAAGCAATGATCGATGGATGCAAAGCCATCGGGCTTGATCCGGATGTTATGCTTGAGCCTATTTGCCGCACAATAATCGGTTCGGTAAACATGCTATTAAGCTCCGGCAAAACTCCCGATGAGCTTATTTCAATGGTTGCGACACCGGGCGGTACGACAGAACGCGCGCTTTCTATCCTGAAAACACGCGGTTTCTGCGACGCTATTGCTGAAGCGATGCTTGACTGCACGCGTCGCGCTGATGAAATGTCGAAGCTATAAACAAAACACAATCATATAAAGAAAGAAGTCAAGCTTGCGAACTTGACTTCTTTCTTTATATTGAACCAAATATGTTATGACATGCGGCTGATAGCTTCCCAGAGCCCTGTGAGATATGTGACACCAAGAGCACGGTCGTAAAGTCCGTATCCGGGACGGCCTTCCTCACCCCAAATCATGCGACCGTGGTCAGGGCGCAGATATCCGTCAAAACCACTGTCGTAAAGCGCTTTCATTATGGCAAACATATCAAATGAGCCTTCGCTTGTCGGGTGGGATGTTTCATGGAAACGGCCTTCGCCGTCAAATTTCAGGTTGCGTACATGTATAAACGGTATGCGTCCGCGGGATGCAAAGCGTTTTATTAATGCGGGGACGTCATTTTTACGATTAGCGCCTAGAGATCCGGTGCAAAGGGCAATTCCGTTGGCAGGGCTGTCGCAAAGGTTTAAAAGGCGCTCAATATCTTCTTCATTTTTTACGATGCGGGGAAGTCCGAAAAGTGACCAGGACGGGTCGTCCGGATGTATCGCCATTTTTATACCAACTTCCTCGCAAAAAGGAATAATACGACGGAGAAAATACCCGAGATTCTCACGCAGGGTATTTTCATCAATACCTTTATATGCATCGAAGAGCTTCTTCAGGTCTGCAAGTCTGTCAGGCTGCCAGCCGGGAAGGGTAAAACCGTGTGATTCCTCGCCAATTATGCGTACAAGCTCGTCCGGCGAAAGGCCGTTTAAAACCGAGTCATCATATGCCATTGTATTTGAACCGTCGGGCAGGGGCATGTTGAGCGAGGTGCGTACCCAGTCGAAAATTGGCATAAAATTATAGCAGATAACCTTAACACCGGCGTCAGCAAGGTTGCGGATTGACTCAATATAATTGTCAATATATCTCTCGCGTGACGGAACACCGAGCTTTATATCCTCATGTACATTAACGCTTTCAATTACTTCAAATTCAAGACCCACACCATTGACGCGGCGCTTTAGTGCCTCGATTTTCTCGCGCGGCCAAACTTCACCAACGGGAACATCGTATAAAGCGCCGGCGATACCGGTTACACCCGGAATCTGGCGTATGTATTCAAGCTTCACATTATCGTTGTCGTCACCGAACCAACGGAATACGATTTTCAAGTGTTTTACCTCCGCAAAACTTATTTAGCTTTTTATTATTATATCATAACTGACAGAATGTTGAAACTTTATGTTTAACATTAAAAATTTATGCTTCGATGCATACTGCGTTTTTCTCAGCTAAAACAGAAAGCTCCGCTGCTTTGAAAGCATGTTCCTGTGTCATTGCATTTTCGGTGCCGTTAAGACAGTCGAGTATCAGCTGACCGAAAAACGGGAATCCGACCTTGCCGCGAACGTTAAATGAAGTTTCAACTTTATCGTTTGCAAGGAAAACCTGATCACCACCGTCATCGCGCGCAATGTTTATGTATTTACGAAGCTCAATGTATCCCTTTGTACCAAGTATAAATGTACGTCCGTCGCCCCATGTGCGAAGGGCGTTTGGCGTAAACCAGTCAAGACGGAAATATCCCGTCGCGCCATTGTCAGCGACAAGAGTCATATCGCCGAAGTCCTCAAATTTAGGCTTATCTTTGTGTGCGTAGTTTGCCACCTTTGAATTTACGACAGTAGCGTCGCGAGCACCGGTGTAGAATAAGAATTGCTCAATCTGATGGCTTCCGATATCGCAAAGAATACCGCCGAATTTATCTTTGTCGTAGAACCAGTCAGGGCGCGTGCCGGGCGATTCACGGTGCGGCCCCATGCCTATTACTTGTATAACTCTGCCGATTGCCCCTTCCTCTATAAGCTGTCCTGCGAACACAGAGCACTCCGAATGAATGCGTTCGCTATAATAAACAGCGTATTTTTTACCTGTTTCGCGAACCTTTTTACGCGCTGCTTCAAGCTGCTCAAGTGTTGTCAGCGGCGCTTTATCAGTGAAGTAGTGTTTTCCTGCGTCCATTGCGCGAAGCCCTAAAGCGCAGCGCTCAGACGCTATATGAGCGCCGGCAACAAGCTGAACTTCTGGATCTTCAAATATTTCTTCCTCCGAGCGTGCGACTTTTACGCCGGGAAACCGGCGTACAAAAGCCTCAACTTTTTTCGGATCAGGATCGTAAACCCACTTTAATGTCGCTCCTGCTTCAATCAGCCCGCTTGACATACCATATATATGCCCATGATCAAGATGAGCTGCTGCAAATATGAAATCACCTTCACCGCATACCTTGCTTGGCTTGCCTTTTGGTGCATAATACATTCCGCTTTCCATCGACATGGCTATATTATCCTTCCTTTCTTCGTGCGTTATTTTTTCAGCGTCAGTTTGTGCGATCTCCGCCGAAGGTTATTACTTCAGTTGAGAAATTCTCAACGCTTTTTGTCTTTTCATAAAAATGCGGTGCGTTTTGCTGGATACCTGTAACTGTGTAAAAAGCATTTTCCTTTGTCATTGGAAGCGTTACGGAGCGCCCGAATGACGCTGATTCGTATATAGCGCTGATAAGCTCAACTGTACGACGTCCATCCTCCGCTGTGATAAGAGGTGACGTGCCATTCTCAATTGCGCAAAGCACATCATATATCAGCTGCGTGTGCCCTGTGTGCGGGAGATCAGGGAGGGATTTATAAAATGCCACAATTTCGCGCTCAAGCTCTTCGTTTCGCACAGGGAAACCGTTTGGCAGCGACTTTGACGCGTATGTACGGAAAGGTGCTGATATGCGTGCGCGTTCCCCTTGCAGGACAATTTGCTGCTCCTCTCCGTGATGAACGACAGAGCTTGTAAGCTGCCCGAGGGCGCCGTTTGCGTAACGCAGAATAGCAACTGACAAATCCTCAACCTCAGCGTTATCGTGTGATGTATTTGTCATAATTGCCGTAACGGATGTCGGCATACCCATAAGCCAGAGCATTAGGTCAACAT
>LFTK01000007.1 GCA_001513385.1 Clostridiales bacterium DTU064 | reverse complement strand
TTGTACGCCTGGACCGGGGCGTTGCGTCGTCGCGGAACCCTTGACGGCACGCCCGATCTTGTCGGCTGGGCCGATAGGATGGAAGCAGCGGCTATGAAAACGATTGCTGACGGCGTGATGACTGGCGATTTGTACGCCGCATCGGACGCAGAGAACAAGAGAATAGCATCGACTGAAGAATTTATTCACGAAATCAAGCTTAGATATGAATCCTAAGCTCGTGGGAGGGGTGTATTATGGTTATGCCGGAAGAAAACAGCAGCATCAGTAGCAGCAGAAACAAAGCCGGCGGATATTCGGCAATGACGCCGAAAATTTTGAAGCTTGCGGAGATTTGCGAAGCGAACAACCACATAAACCCCGAGCTTTATACTAAATATGACGTAAAGCGCGGCCTGCGCGATGCTAACGGGCAGGGAGTGCTCACAGGGCTTACCGATATATCAACCGTCAATGCAACAAAAGTTGTTGACGGGGTGCGCGTACCTATCCCGGGTGAACTTATGTATCGCGGGATAAATGTATATGACCTTGTAAACGGTTTTTTGTCGGACGGTCACTTCGGTTTTGAGGAAACGGTGTATCTTCTCCTTTTCGGCAACCTGCCGAACAAACAGCAGCTTGATGAGTTCACCGATATGCTCGCTGAATACAGAACCCTGCCGACAAACTTTGTGCGCGACGTCATTATGAAGGCTCCGAATGCCGACATTATGAACTCTCTCGCCCGGAGTGTACTGACGCTTTACTCATATGATGAGTATGCAAATGACCTCTCGATACCGAATGTCCTGCGCCAGTCAATACAACTGATATCGACAATGCCGCTTCTCACGACTTACGCATATCAGGCATATTCACACTATATTATGGGGCGTGGACTTTTCATACACAATCCGAGCCCTCGTCACAGCACAGCGGAAAATATTCTGATGCTTATGCGTGACGATAAAAGCTACACGGAAGCAGAGGCACGGATTTTAGACATAATGCTTGTACTTCACGCTGAGCATGGCGGCGGCAATAACTCAACTTTTACAACGCATGTCGTCACATCATCAGGCACTGATACATATTCGGCCATAGCAGCGTCGCTTTGCTCGCTCAAAGGACCAAAACACGGTGGCGCAAACATCAAGGTGCATCAGATGTTTGCCGATATGATGAAAAATATTCGTGACTATGACGACGACGATGAGATACGCAGTTACTTGCAGCGCCTGCTCAATAAAGAAGCATTCGACCGTGCCGGTCTCATTTATGGTGTAGGTCA
The DNA here is from genome assembly GCA_001513385.1 of Clostridiales bacterium DTU064. Taxonomy (GTDB): domain Bacteria; phylum Bacillota; class Clostridia; order Oscillospirales; family CAG-272; genus DTU064. The sequence goes on along the minus strand of LFTK01000007.1, from coordinate 3,462 downwards.
CGCTGTTTACACTATATCCGACCCGCGTGCTGAGATTTTAAAAACATATGTTGAGAAACTCTCGCGCGAAAAGGGACGCGAGGAGGAATTTAAGCTTTATAAAAACGTAGACCGCCTTGCAACGGAGTTAGTAAATAAAAATAAAAATGTACTCAAGCCGATGTCCGTCAACGTAGACTTCTACAGTGGTTTTGTGTACGATATGCTCGGCATCCCCGAGGAGATGTACACGCCGCTTTTCGCTGTCTCACGTATAGCCGGCTGGAGTGCGCACCGGATTGAAGAGCTGATAAATACGGGCAAAATTATACGTCCCGCATATATGAGCGTTCGCGAGGACAGAGCTTATATCCCGATGAGCGAAAGATAACAGATAATAGCTATAAAACACCATATGCGCCCGGGGATTCCCTCTCACCATCCCTCTTAACATGCTGCTTTTTGCTAAGGTCAGCTTATCTTGGGCATAACCGATAGCTATACTTAAAGACGTCTTTTTGGCATGTCTTTATGTAATCGTATCTTTCACCATCGTATAATAGTGAGGGCTGCAGCCTTTATACTGTGCTGCAGCCCTCTTAATTGTGACTTATAACAGTTATAACTTATATTTCACCACAAAGAAAGAAGCCGCCGTCTTATAAAGACAACAGCTTCTTTTTCATTTAACCGATTATGCAGAGAGTATGATAAAAATGAGTTATCACCGCATTTGGGATTTTTATTGCTGATTTAGGCTTTATCGCTTTCATTGACTTTTACAAACCTTAAAATATTCCACGAAAGCTTTTTAAGGTCAGCTTTTATAATTCCGTCTTCGTCTTCTTTTGTACTATTGTTGATAGTCGGAACGATAGCGTCCGGATTTTCAGGTGTGCTTACTACCGACAAATCATCGGAATAAAGCTGAATGTGCTCGCAGAATTTGTAACCTTTGAATCCCGTAGCATCAAGCTCAATTGTGCGGTCGGATTCCCAGTCACGGTTGATGAGGAAGACGTTCAGCTCACCTGCATTGTCGTCAAAAGCGGCGGCTGCGTCAATGTAATCGACGCCTTCCTGCTCATAATACTCGTTTATATCGTCAACGATGTAGCTGGGAATGTCGTACGTGTCGCCTTCAACTGAGCAGCGCATTGATATGCCGCGTCCGTAGCGCATGAGCTGCGTGTATGGATAATACGATGCCGTGCGCCAGATCTGATCGCGGTTAGCTGTGGCAAGAACGCCAAGACCGCCTGTCATGCAACCGATTTTAACGCGGTCGGCATGGCGGATGAAAGCAAGAAGGACTGATGCGTTGCCAAGAGCGCCAAGCATATCGCCATACGGACGTCTGCGCGGGGCGCCGCCGCCTTCACGCGGACGCCACATGTTGTCAGGATCATGGAGAACGAAATCGCGGTAGGGGCTGAAACGGTAATGAGCGCGGTAATTCTCATATGGTGCGCGCCCGTAATGGAGATTTTCTGACGGTTGACGCATCATAATTGCGTATTCGTCAAAGGAAATCATTAGCTTGCGCGGCGAGCGCATCTTTACCTGTACAAAGTCGCAGAGGGCAACTTCTGTATTGATATAATCCTCAAAATAGCGCGATGCGCCCATAAAAGTTGCTAAATCCCCGGCTCTGACAGAGTGATAATGGTGAAGCGATATGTAATCGACTGAGTTATAGCATTCCTGCAAAACCTTGAGATCCCAGTCAGGGTAATGACTCATGTTCGGTGAGCACGATACGCAGGCGACGGTTTCAATGTTGCCGTCCACCCACTTGATGGCCTTTGAAACTTCATTCGTCAGCACGCCGAAGCCGGTGGGGTCGCGTTCCCATGAGCCTATCTGCCACGGACCATCAGGTTCGTTTCCAAGATACCATATTTTAACGCCATATGGCTCTTTATGGCCGTTTTTGATGCGCAGATCAGACCAATACGTGCCGCCCTTGTGATTTGTATACTCGACATTGTATATAGCCTCGTTGATACCCGCCGTGCCGAGGTTTAACGTATACATAGGCTCGGCGCCGATGCGCTCCGTCCACTGCAAATATTCGTCGTGCCCGACATCGTTTGTAATATACTGATGCCACGCAAGGTCAAGATGCACGCGGCGCTGTTCCTTTGGCCCGATAGAGTCGCGCCAGTCCCAGCCGGATACAAAGTTACCTCCGGGAAGTCTTACGCAGGGAAGATCTGTTTTACGTAGTGCTTCGATAATGTCACCTCTGAAACCCTTGTCGTCAGCCGTCGGATGCTTGGGAGAGTACATCATACCGTTTACAAGTGTTCCGATAGGCTCAAGAAAAGCACCGTACAAGCGCGGCGAAATCTCGCCGATAGGGTAAGCTGGATGGACTGTAATTTTTGTTTTCTTTGCCATGACGCCTTTTACCTCCGCTTTTTTATATAAAAATATTAATAATACGAAAGTTTATGTGCTGCGAAAAGGCTGCCTAATGGAAAAAGAACTTGCTGCTTCTTATATTTTAATCCCAGGGATGATGACGCTTTAATATTTCGTAAATTTCAACATAGCTTTCATGACGGCGACGTGGTATTATGCCATCCGCAACGGCTGCGATAATAGCGCACCCTTCCTCGCGCAGATGGGTGCATTTTTTGTATTTGCACATTCCAATGTAAGGTGAAAACTCGCGGAAGCAGGCGGCAAGCTCATTAGCGGGGAAGTATCCTACCGCTGAATGCTCAAAGTCGATGAAGCTGAATCCGGGCGTATCAGCGATAAAAACGCCGACATCGGTGCGGAATAGCTCAACATGGCGTGTCGTATGACGCCCACGCTGTGTTTTACGGCTGACATCGCCCGTTTTTAGATTAAGGTTAGGGTATAACCTGTTGAGCAGCGTCGACTTACCGGCGCCGGAAACGCCTGCAAATGCTGTCAGAGCACCTTCACCAAGCGATGCAATGTAGGAGTAAAGCGAATCTGTGCCCTCGCCTGTAGCAGCGCTTACACAAAATGTGCGGATGCCGCATTTTTCATATATTTCTGCAATCTCAGAAGCTTTGCTTTCATCAAGATCGCGCTTTGTCACGATAACAACGGGCTCAATACCTGCCCGCTCAACAATGCAGATGAGCCTGTCTGCCGTTGTAAAGCTCGGGGAGGGCTTTGCAGCGGAGATAATGACGAATATAACGTCAATATTGGCGACAGACGGCCTTGTCAGTATGCTGCGCCGCGGTAAAATCTCCGTGATAAGGCTTTCGTCCTCCCGGGCGGTGGTCGCATCCCCATTGTGCGCTAAAGTTTCTATTATGACGCGGTCACCGACAGTCGGTGTGATACCGTCTTTGCGGAAAAGCCCGCGCGCCCGGCATTGAATGACAGAATGTGCGAGAGCAGAAACAGATGATGCGGAGTGTGCGGGGTCCTGTGAGGTATTATTTGACGCTCCCGGAGCTTCACGCGGTCCGAGAGCATCGTAATTATCATTGG
>LFTK01000097.1:3134-8102 GCA_001513385.1 Clostridiales bacterium DTU064 | reverse complement strand
GACAGCTCTTCCCTTTTTATCGTTCTGATATCGCGTCCGTTTATCTTAATAATTCCCCCGGATGGGTCGTAAAAGCGCAAAAGAAGCGATATTAGCGTAGTTTTACCGCTGCCGGTAGCTCCGATAATACCAAGTGTTTCACCGCGCATCAAGGCAAAGGATATATTGCTGACGTTGTCCTTTTTGCCGTTATATGAAAATGAAACATCGCAAAATTCAATATGAGGTATTGCAAGAGCGTTAACTTCACTCTCGGGTTTTACGCTACTTTTATCTGTATTTTCAGTTTCATCTTCATTCTCGGGGTCAAGGTCTTCTTCAGTCAACACTGATAAATCATCCGGAGCTTCAAGCACACGCTCGATACGCTCCATTGATGCGGCAAACTTCGTATATGTTATAAAAATTCTCGTAACCGAGAGCATAGCGTTCAAAATATACGTGAAGTATGACATCATAGCCATGATTTTACCTACTTCACTTAAACCCGCATTGACCCGGAAGGCGCCAACGACAATGACAACTGTAAGCCCGACATAAAGGAGGAAATTCATTATCGGGTTTGTCGCTGCCATTGTAATACCGGCGCGCTTTTCCTTTTTCATAAGGTCAAGGTTGACATCGCGGAAGCGCCTTTTTTCATAATCAGTTTTTGACAAAGCTTTAATAACGCGTATACCCTGTATATTTTCACGTACGACTTTTACCATTGTGTCAGTCGCAGACTGAAGATTTGTATACAGGGGAATACCGCGCTTTGATATGAAGTATACCGATAAAGTTAATAACGGCAGTGTTGCTGCTAAAACGAGCGTCAGCACAGGGTCCATCATTGACGAAAGAATAAGCCCACCTATTAAAAGAATAGGTGCACGTACGCCCATACGCTGCATCATTCCTGTAAACTGGTGGACGTTATATGTATCGGTAGTCAAGCGCGACTCAAGCGATGGTATTGTAAACTCATCGGTTTGCGCGCATGAAAGGTATGATATTTTTGAAAACAAATCATAACGAAGCTTTCCCGTAGTGTCCCGCGCAACTCGCGATGCCATACGGTTTGCTATAATGTTGCTGACGACAGCATAAACAGAGCATATAAGCATTATGCCGCCCCAAAAATAAATGAGGTGGAGATCTTTTCTCGGCACAATATTGTCGATTATATGCTCAAGTATGTACGGGATCATGAGATCCATGATCGTTCCGCTGAATTTTATGGCAAGTCCCCATGCCATGCGTAGATAATATGGTGCTAAGTATTTAAAATATGTCCTCATTTGTCTTTCCTGTTGCTTATAAATCCATTATATTATAGAATAATACCCGTGCCATGTCCAGTTAATTGACATGGCACGGGTAAATTTTAATCTTTATTAAAAAAACAAATATTGTTAATATATTATTCACATTTGCTTCGTCATATATATTAGTTTTATATTACTGTATTCTATTTAAAATACTCTTTGCTGTTTTAGTGCGCTAAATATTTCTTACTTTTTGATTTTTTCCCTTCCCCGATAATCTTTTCTTTTTATTTTCACTTCTGTTTTGACGCCGGTACAGTTGTATGCCACCGCGTCTTGAGCACGATATAAAGCGGTATACAAAGACTTTTAACATAAAACTTTGGCACCTCCGTTCACGATAAAAGTGGCGCGGTAAAGAGCATTTCGCGCAACTGTACATACACGGGGAAAAAGTCCTTTAGTGGCAGCGGATTTGTTCCGCGTCCGCATTCGATTGTAAACGAAGGCCGCTTGAACTCCTTTATGAACCAGTCTGTCAGCCCGCCGTATGCTGCAGTACCCTCAGGTTCCGATAATTTATAACCGCTCATACTGGCAAGTGCTTTTGCTATTTGGCGTGAACGTGGAGTCGTCTCACCGCCGCTTGTGTAGAATATTTCCTCACCCTGTGAATGAAGCGTTATAATCATTGACGGTTCTATCTGACGCATGAATGATACAAGCGCCGCCGTTTCAGGCTCCGATTCCGGGTATTCGCCGCTGTATTTTGTCGGCCCGCCGCCGAAAATACCAAGCTCACGCTCAAGCAATTTATATTCGGTAAAACCGGCGTTGTAATTGTGGTTTAAGTCAACACCTCTGATATTAGCCTGCCAGTTTGAAAAGTCTTCACTCCCCCCGTTCATCGATATGAGCCTGTCTTTCATTATAAAATCGGGATCAACACCGTATCTCTGAAGCTCCACGCCGTCGCAGTTTAGCATTGGCACGACGTATATGGTGCGGTTATTGAATAAAAACGGCATACTGATGCTGTAAATGCGCCGGCACAGCTTGTACGAGCAACAATATTCGCCGATAAACCGAAGCAGAATTGATGTCGTAATCCATTCCATCGCGTGATGGGAGCCGACATATAAAACATTTTTCATTGTTTTTTCAGCACCTAAACGAACAAACGGAATGCTTCGACCTGCTATCGTAGTTCCTATGACACCGCGCACAAGGAATGGATAACTTGCTTCGCAGGCATCAAGGTAATCCATCATAACCTTATAATCTATTGGTGTTTTCATGTCGAATGGTGCTGTGTCGCATTGAATACCACCCTCGAAATCCGGTCTTTCGTTGTAATCCATAAAAATTACTTACCTCCGTATATCATTACACTTAATGTATATGAGAGGTAAGCAGAAGATAGGCTCATTTACGCCTAAAATATCTCGGGCTTTATTGTTTTATCGTATCATGCTATAATGAGATACATCATTTTTATGCAAAATACAAATAATATAAGGCATTGGTGGTTAAGTATGTCAAGCAAATCAAGCAAAATGAAAGATACTGAAAATATACACATTGAAAATATTGAAAAACCGCGTGTTGTAAAAAGTAGAGAGTTCGGTACCGTCGTTATTGGCATAACCGTTACTTTACTCTTCACGGTTATATTCCGGTTTATCACCGCTGTTTACAACGACCTTGCCAGCAATGCTGTTTTTTCAGATGCGCTTTTAACTAAAATACTTGGTGTAATAGTATCCGATGTATCTGATGAAGTAATATATGGCCTTGGCTGTGCTATTATATTAATCGCTGCCCTCACAGGTGAAAAGCGTATGGCTGTCATAGCAACCATACTCGTTTCACTTGAAATTTTCATCGATTATACAGCTTCATATGTAATTGACTACTTCACCGTTATGGTAAAGGGCACCGAAATTTTCACAGCCATATACCTTATTATAAATTTCGTCTATCGCTCTCTTATATACGCTCTGATAGCAGTTATAAGCTACAAAAAATCCATTAATAATAACGGCATAAATTACAATTCTATTCGGGTTTTATCAAAACACCATCCTGCAAACAAAATTATCCTATGGGCAGTGCTTTTCAGAAATGCGCCGTTTATTGCGTTTGAAATATATTCAAATATTACAGGCTTTATTGAATACGGCTTTGATTTAACTGGCAAAGATGTAATTGCAATAACAAGTGCATATCTTGAAATTTTAATACGTGCAGCCATTGATTATGTCATAATCCTTGCCTTTTACGCGCTTTTGTCTTTGAGAAACAAAGATAAAAAAGCAGCGGTTGAGTAGAATATTTTATCTCAAACGCTCACCCTTTAAATTTATGATAAAAATTGACATTGCGCTTCATTTGTGATATAAATGTTTAACGCTAAAAAGCAATCTTACCTTTGGAGGACTTTACGCTTGTTTAGTGCTTTACGCGAAAAAATTAATAAGGCCATTCCGGAAACCGGTTTTGGCCTTTTTATTCGTCGGTACGCTTACCTTTTCATATTTGCATTTACATTAATAGTGCTTGACCTTGGATTCCGCATAGTTTACCGCGGCGCTGGGTACATCCTTTTCCTCGTCAATAAAATCCCGATACTGTTTACGCTTATGTGGTGTCTTATACTAACGGGTATTGCCTGGATTTTGCCCGGTATCGTCAAGCGTATATATATCGTTCTGATAACATCGTTTTATGTACTTCTTGTGCTTGTGCACTGCGGAATGTACAGCTTTAAAAACAAGTTCTTTTCCTTCGCCGATATGATGTTTGCCGACGATGGCGCTAAGTTTTTCTCTTTCGACTATATTTACATCAGAAAAATTATGCTGCTGCTGGCCTTTGCTTGCGTCGCAGCGTCAGTTTTTGCTGCCATAATCGCACCGAAAAAGGAAAAATATAAACCGGTCAGAATAATATCAAGCATTTTAGCCGTTGCTATCGGCGTCACCGGAATATTCATGATTGAGGATGCGTGGCTTTCCGATTACGTTTCCGTCAGCTGGGATAGCTATAAAAAAGAAAGCGACCTTTACCAAAGCTTCACGGATACCGGCAACTGTATGCTTCTTACGGGGCTTTACCAATATACGATGCGCGATTTTTACTTATCGTCGAACCTTGAGAATCTGTTTAACGATAATAAAGAAGCAATTCAAAAAGTTACAGAGTATTACGCGCAGCGTGAACTTGACCCAGACAATGAAATGACAGGTATATTCAAGGGGAAAAACCTGCTTCTCATACAGCTTGAGGCTATTGACACATGGATGGTTAATGAAACAGCCATGCCTAACCTGAGTAAAGTAAAGTCCGAGAGCATCGACTTTATAAATCACTACGCCCCGCTTTACCTGTCAGGCGGTACGTTCAACACGGAGATAATGGTTAACCTCGGCTACATCCCCCCGTTTTACGGCAGTAAAACAGGTGTTTATGCAGGACACTATTTCCCGGATTCGATAGCTAACCTATTTAAAAAAGAAGGATATGTCGTAAACTCATTCCACAACAGCCGTGACCAGGTTTACTCACGCGGTATTGTCCATGTAAACTGGGGTTATGAAAAATATTATAGCGGTGAGCGGATGGGCATGCCCAATATTGAGCTTGACTCCGACCTGTTAGCCGGATTTGATCTTATGACGGCAAATGGCACGGGTGATAAATTCTTCAGCTTTATCATAAC
>LFTK01000097.1:0-3105 GCA_001513385.1 Clostridiales bacterium DTU064 | reverse complement strand
TACCCCGAGGGAACCGATGAAATGTATATCCACGCTATGGCACACGCATATGAAACGGATCGTTTCGTCGGCAAACTTTTCGATGCGCTGAAAGAAGCTGATTTAATTGACGATACGGTTGTAATATTCTATTCAGATCACTATAACTATTACGTGCTCGATAATTCCCTTGTCATGAAGTATAAGGGCGTCTACGACGAAAATCTAATTAAAATCGTTCCTTTCTTTATCTGGTCTTCCGACATAGAACCCATGAAAGTTGATAAAGTTACAGCCACCTACGACATTCTCCCGACAATTGTCAACCTGTTCGATCTTGACAATGACGGACGCTATTATGCCGGCAACGATGCCTTCTCTGATAATGGTGGCTATGTAATCTTTGAAGATTTGTCATGGTACGACGGTAAAACTTATTATAAAGTATCGGAGAACAATCAAACAATCGACGATTTTATCAAAGCTCGCAACAGTGAGATTTCAAAACGCGTTCCTTTCAGCAACCGCATACTTCTTTATGATTATTTCAGAGCTATAAAGAAAAACTGAGTTTTATTAGTGAATGTATCAGTTTTTACAATGTAAAATGCAAAAAACAAAGCGTCCGTCAACAGGACGCTTAGTTTTTATATTTGATTGATGGGCCATCAGGGATTCGAACCCCGGACCAACCGGTTATGAGCCGGTAGCTCTGGACCAGCTGAGCTAATGGCCCTTGCTATACTTCCCTTCTCTCAGGGCGCTTAATAAGTATAATATATTTCACAGCACTTGTCAATAAGAAAACTTCGAAAAATTTATTTTGTTTAATCTGAAGTTTTTGAATTCAATTTGAATAATTAACAATCAAATTATGTATGCTTATGTCTTTACCACAAGTGTTTCTCATGATATAATGATGAAAACAGTTCATGTTAATATCGAGAAACAGGAGTGTTATCAATGATTAAAACTGCAGCGGGCTTTTATGCTCCACTCGACAAAGCACATCTTGCCGAAAAAAGCGCATACGCCGCCAACATGGGCAGGACTTTAAATTACCTCAAGCTACTACCTGCTGACACGATGCTTTACAGCTTCAGGGAAACATTCGGCGTATCAACACGCGGTGCAAGGCGCCCCGGAGGTTGGGATGATCCTCGCGGACTTTTACGCGGACATTCGCTCGGACATTTTCTGTCAGCGCTTGCGCTTGCTTATTCATCGACCGGCGACGAAGAATTCCGTGAAAAACTTGAATACATAGTATCCGAACTCTACACGTTACAGAGCATGTGCAAAGGCAATCCTGCTGACTTCAAGACTGAATGTACACCAGATGATGCCGCGCAGGAAAAGTGGAGCCGTGACCCCTCTGTTTGGGGCGAAGGTTATATAAGCGCATATCCGCCAGACCAGTTTGCTCTGCTTGAGCAGTTTACTAAGTATGCAACTATATGGGCCCCATATTATACACTCCATAAAATAATCGCCGGTCTTCTTGAGTGCTACATAAGAGCCGGAAGCGAGACGGCGCTTCGTGTAGCCGAAGGCATAGGCAACTGGGTTTACGGACGTTTAAGCGTCCTCACACCTGAGCATCGCAAGAAAATGTGGTCGATGTACATTGCCGGCGAATATGGCGGAATGAATGAATCGCTTGCGACGCTTTACACGATTACAGGCAACGAGAAATATCTCGAAGCTGCGAAGATGTTTGACAATGAAAACGTCTTCCCCGGCCTTTCATGTGGCGAGGATACAATCAAAAACCTGCACGCTAACCAGCACATACCCCAGATTGTCGGTGCTATGGCTGAATATCGCGCAACAGGTGACGAGTATTACCACAACGTAGCGAAATTCTTCTTTGATATCGTGACACAGCACCATATGTACGCTATTGGCGGCGTCGGACGCGGCGAAATGTTCCGTATGCCCGATGAGCTTGCAGTAAACATTGAAAGCGACCGCAACTGCGAGACCTGCTGCGCATATAACCTGCTCAAGCTTGCACGTGAGCTTTACGCTTATGAGCCGAACGAAACAAAGTACATGGAGTACTACGAGCGTGCGCTCATAAACCAGATTCTTGCGTCACAGAATCCGCGTGTAAGACCGCATATGCACAACGGTGTTACATATATGCTGCCGATTGGACCGGGTGCACAGAAGCAATACAGTGACGACTTCCATTCGTTCACCTGCTGTCACGGTACCGGCATGGAAAACCATGTCAAGTATCAGGACGCTGCGTATTTCATCACTGAAGGTGAGGGCGGCATCCCGACTGTATACGTAAACCTTTACATTTCATCGTGCCTTGACATGCCGGAGCGCGGTATTAAGATAAATCTTGACTCGGCTTTTCCCTTCCCGGATCTCAAGCTCACGCTCAGCGGTGATGCAGAATACACTGTTAAGCTAAGGCTTCCCACATGGATAAAGGAAGGAAGCGGAAGATACAGCTGTGACGGCGGTGATGCATGTGTGTCTGATGATGGCAAATACCTTGTATGCCGTCATAAGGGTGGTGTTGACATTACGCTCTCGTATAGCTGCGAGTATAAAATCAGCCTTGAGTATACACCTGACAAGCTTGATGGATCGCCTGTCGCGGCAGTCAAGTACGGCCCCTTTGTTATGGTGGCGAAGAACGCAAGCACCGAGTTTATAACCCTTAACGTGCCTGAGAACGAAGCAGATGCTTTTTGTCCTGTCACAAACCGTGAGGCCGGCTCTTTCTACATGGTTGGCTGCGGGCTTCAGTTCGTGCCAATGTACACGGCTCACAACTTCCCGTACCACACGTACTTTAAGATAAATAAAGCTTAAATAAGTAATGTTTAACCCCCGAAGCCAATAAGTTTCGGGGGTTTTTAATTGCAGTATATGTGTAAACGATAAAACAAACCCCGCAATAAACGAAGATTGTTCATCTACTGCGGGATTTAGCTAAGATATTAGTAATTTATTTCACAGCGATGTCAGACGGACAGGAGCTTAAATATGCCGGTATAGCATATCTCCGTTTCACTCAGCCGTAACAGACTTAGCAAGGTTGCGCGGTTTATCTATGTCACATCCCATTACGGCAGCAACGTTATAAGAGATAATCTGGCAGGC
>LFTK01000027.1 GCA_001513385.1 Clostridiales bacterium DTU064 | reverse complement strand
GAGTACAACCTGCTTCTTATAATAATGTTTACTGAGGACGACATCCGCACGATGCGTGTCCGCTCAACGATACCCCTCACACACGAATGTACGACGAAACTTGCGTCAGTTTTGAACACATTTGCTGCCGGGGTATCAATTGATAAAATAACACTGCCGCTTATCGTTGCCATGGAGGAGCAGATGGGCCCGTGGGGTTCGCTCATTGATCCTATAATGAAAAGCGTATATAACGCTATGAACGAGAAAAACGGCGGCGGTGTCAAGATTGAAGGTGTAAACAACCTTCTGCAGTATCCTGAGTATTCCGATATATCAGCGGTTAAGGATCTGCTCTCAATGTTTGACCGCGCAGACGAAATTGTAAAGCTTATATCGGACGCTGAGGACGATGACAACGTCAACGTGTATATCGGCAGTGAAAACGCATTCGATACACGCGGGCAATCATCACTTGTCTTCCGCAAGATACGGCGCGGAGGAGAACTTGTCGGCGCGATTGGCATAATCGGGCCAAGACGGATGAATTATGCAAGAGTTATAACGCTTATTGACCGGCTGACAGGTGGTATTGCCAACAATATCGCAGGCGATGTCTCAAACGGTGACAATAACGGCGTTAAAAATAGCAGTTAGAAAACAAAAAAATTTGCCGGGGTGAAGAAAATTGTTTGTAGATGAAATTAACAAAGAAAACAGCAGCGAAAAGACTGAAGGTACAGTGCGAAGTGATGAAAAAACAAACAGTAATACGGACGCTGTCGTAGAAGAGACGCTTGATGATAACGACGTGTCCGTTGATGAAAACGCAAAGGATAAAGAAGATAAAAAGGAAAACAATAGAGATAAAAGCAAAGATAAAGAAAAAGACCCTAAAAAACTTTCAGCCGAGCTGAAAGCTGTAAAAGAAGAGCTTGCTGCCGTGAAAAAAGCTAAACAGGAAGCTGAAGCGGCACTCGCTGAGTTTGGGGACAAGTACCTGCGACTTGCGGCGGAGTATGATAATTACCGGCGCCGCAGCATTAAAGAACGTGAGGATGCTTACCGTGACGCATACGGCGATGCGCTCTTAAAAATGCTCCCGATGATTGATAATTTTGAGCGCGCAGCGCAATATACGGACACGGAGCCTGAAAAGCTGGCAGACGGCGTAAAGCTGATACTTAAAGGACTGCCTGACCTTTATTCCTCGCTTGGTGTTGAAGCATATGGTGAGGTGGGCGATGTTTTCGACCCGGCAATACACAACGCCGTTATGAGAAGCGAAGACGGCACAGCCGAGCCGGGAACGATTACAGCAGTTCTTCAAAAAGGCTATAGGTTAGGCGACAAAATTCTGCGTTATGCGGCAGTGGTAGTTGCCGGTGAGTAATAAAATATAAAGCAAATAACTCCATTTTGGCGATAAATATAATAAATCAATAAACTTTTAGCACACGAGATATAGGGGTAAGACCCCAGGAGGATATGTATTTTATGGGAAAAATCATTGGTATAGATTTAGGTACTACAAACTCTTGCGTTGCTGTTTTTGAAGGTGGAGAACCTGTCGTTATGCCGAATCCGGAAGGCGCAAGAGTAACTCCGTCTGTTGTTGCATTTGCGAAAAATGGTGAGCGCTTAGTAGGTCAGGTTGCAAAGCGTCAGGCAATAACAAACCCTGAACGCACAATAATGAGTATTAAGCGCAAAATGGGTTCAAATTACAAGGTGACAATTGACGACAAGTCATATACCCCGCAGGAAATTTCAGCTATGATTTTAAGCAAGCTGAAAGCTGATGCCGAGGCATATCTCGGAACGACTATTACACAGGCCGTTATAACGGTTCCTGCTTATTTCTCTGACTCTCAGCGTCAGGCGACGAAGGACGCCGGAAAGATTGCCGGTCTCGAGGTTCTTCGTATAATAAACGAGCCTACGGCAGCAGCGCTTGCTTATGGCATGGATAAGGAAAACGACCAGAAAATAATGATATATGACCTCGGCGGCGGTACATTTGACGTTTCTATACTTGAAATTTCCGACGGCGTTTTTGAGGTTCTTGCAACAGCAGGTAACAACCACCTGGGCGGTGACGACTTTGACAACCGCATCATAGACTGGATGGCAGAAACATTTGCGGCCGAAAACGGAGGAATTGACCTCCGTCGTGATAAAATGGCTCTCCAGCGCCTAAAGGAGGCCGCAGAGAAGGCGAAGATTGAGCTTTCGGGCATGACGTCAACAAATATCAACCTGCCGTTCATCACGGCTGATGCAAATGGTCCGAAGCACTTTGACGCAACGCTCACACGTGCGAAATTCAATGAGCTTACAGCAGACCTTGTCGATGCTACAATGGGACCGGTAAAACAAGCCCTTTCTGACGCCGGACTCAACATTTCACAGATAGATAAGATTCTTCTTGTCGGTGGTTCAACAAGAATTCCTGCCGTTCAGGAAGCAATCAAGAATTACATGGGCAAAGAGCCGTTTAAGGGCATCAACCCGGATGAATGTGTTGCCATTGGCGCCGCTATCCAGGCCGGTGTTCTTGGCGGAGAAGTCAAGGACCTTCTGTTGCTTGACGTTACACCGCTTTCACTTGGTATTGAAACGCTCGGCGGTGTTTTCAGCAAAATTATCGAACGCAATACAACAATCCCTGTTAAGAAGAGCCAGATATTCACAACAGCCGCCGACGGGCAGACATCCGTTGAGGTTCACGTGCTTCAGGGTGAGCGTGCCATGGCTGCCGACAACATAACGCTTGGACGTTTCATTCTCGACGGTATTCCTCCGGCACCGCGCGGAGTTCCGCAGATTGAAGTTACATTCGATATCGACGCGAACGGAATAGTTAACGTCAGCGCAAAAGATAAAGGCACAGGTAAGGAGCAGCATATAACAATTACGTCCTCGTCGAATATGAGTAAAGAGGACATCGACCGCGCAATACGTGACGCTGAACGCTATGCCGAAGAAGATAAGCGCAGACGTGAAGCTGCTGAGGTGAAAAACCATGCCGAAAACCTGATATTCCAGAGCGAAAAGACGCTCTCAGAAATCGGCGACAAGGCAAGTGAATCTGAAAAAGCTGAAGTGCGTTCCGCTATTGACCGTTTGCGCAAGACCGTATCGGAAGGCGACACCGAAGCTATTAAGCGTGATACCGAAGCGCTCCAGAAAGCCTTCTATTCACTCTCTGAAAAGCTTTATAAGCAAACAGGAGACACAAATAACAGCGGTGGAACCGATGGCGGTACAAATCCGAACGACGGGAACACGTATTATAATGCTGAATACGAGGATAAGACCGGTCAATAAGGAAAGGATTTAAATGTTTTGACGGCGGGGCGGCCGCGGTGCGGNNAGACATATATATGGCTGAGGGCAAGCGAGATTATTATGAGGTGCTCGGGGTATCTAAAAATGCGAGCGAAGAGGAGATAAAAAAGGCATATCGTACGCTTGCAAAGAAATACCACCCCGACTTGCACCCCGGCGACAGCGAAGCAGAAGCAAAATTTAAAGAGATTAACGAGGCGTACGCTGTTCTGTCCGACCCGGAAAAGCGCGAAAAATACGACCGTATTGGCTTTGCGGCTTTCGATCCATCACAGGGTGGCACCGGATTTACCGCCGCTGATTTTGATTTTGGTGATATAATATCAACTATCTTTGGCGAGGGATTTGGCAATCCGTTTGGCGGCGGATTCGGAGGATTCGGCAGCGGACGCAAAAAAACTGCCGTACGTGGCGACGACATAATGACATCCGTGACGATTTCATTCGAGGAAGCTGCTACGGGCTGTAAACGCGAAGTCAGCTACGGGCGCGTCGTTAAGTGCGACGAGTGCGGCGGCAGCGGCGCTGAAAAAGGCTCGAAGATTGAGACGTGCGACACTTGCCACGGTACGGGACAAGTTACATTTACCCAGCGCACAATGCTTGGGGTAATGCAGACGACAAGAACATGTGATAAATGCCGTGGAAGCGGAAAAGTTATCAAAGTACCATGCCATAACTGCCGTGGAACGGGATATATAAAGATAATGAAAAAGCTTGAGGTTTCGATTCCTGCCGGAATTGACAACAAACAGCGCATATCAATATCAGGAATGGGCAACGAAGGGCGTGGCGGCGGTCCGTCCGGCGACCTTATTATTACAGTGAATGTCCGTCCTCACCAGATATTTGAGCGCGACGGATATGAGCTTTACTGTGAGGTTCCGGTAACGTTTAGTGAAGCGGCGCTCGGTGCAAAAATAAAAGTGCCGACACTTGATGGCACTGTTGACTTTGACCTTCCGGAGGGAACTCAACCGGGCACGTCATTTACGCTGCGCGGGCAGGGAATCCGCTATATAAATTCACAGCGACGCGGCGATCTGCATTTCACGGTGACAATAGAAGTGCCGCGCAATCTCACAGCGCAACAAAAAAAGCTGCTTAATGAATTTGCAGCAGCATGCGGCGAAAACAATTACACAAAGAGAAAGAAATTCTTTAAATTCTTCGATAAATAGACATAATAAAGTTTGCAGTTAATAAAACATAAACAAACGGTGCGCGTTAGCGCACTATTTGCGGCGGGGTATAGTAACAAAGTTATGGATAATACAAATACGAGCTGGATAAAGATAAAAGCATCTTGCGACAGAGCTTCACTTGATGATGTGTGCGCTATCATGACAATGATAGATTCAGGCCTTGAGATTGAGGATTATGAAGAGTTTGATGAGCTTGCCGGGAGCAATATTTACGGCGAGCTTGTTGACGAAGCCATACTGTCCGCTGACCGCAGCCGTGCGTCTGTTTCCGTTTATATATCATCCGACAAACCCCTCGGGGAGTACATTTCTTTCCTCAACGAAAGGTTTGGTGCGCTTGGAATAAACGCAGATGTAACAACTGAAGGCGTTTGCGAAGAAGACTGGGCAAAGGCATGGATGCAGTATTATCACCCGGTAAAGGTGGGGAAAGTCGTTATCGTCCCCGCATGGGAAGAATATAAACCGGAGCCCGGGGAAGTTATTGTTTCAATGGATCCCGGCATGGCATTTGGAACAGGTACGCATGAGACAACACAGCTTATGATAAAACTGCTTTCCTCTTATGTAAATAAGGGCGACAGTGTTCTTGATGTCGGATGCGGCAGCGGTATTTTGTCGATATGCGCGGCAAAGCTTGGCGCTACCCGCTGCTTTGCGTGCGATCTTGACCCTGTCGCTGTCAAAGTTGCAAAGAAAAACATACAGGAAAATGGTGTAGATGACATCGTGTCGTGCGGTGTGTCTGATCTTTTATCTGCTGTGCCGAAAGATGAGACATACAGTATTGTGTGTGCTAACATTATAGCTGATATAATACTCCGCATGGCGCCGGATGTCGGCAGATATGTGCGCGACGGTGGGTTGCTTTTAATATCGGGCATACTCGAGGAAAAAGCAAGCGACGTAACGGATGTTTTACGCAGGCATGGCTTTGAGCCCGTGTGCTCAATTAATGAAAACGACTGGTGTGCTGTTGCTCTTAAAAAGGTTTAAATTAAGTAATAAATCCAAAATCACGATAAAATTATAATGTTACACTAAAACAAGGCGACGTGGACACCTTATGATAAGGTGCGCCGCCTTTTTTTTATATAATTTTGTCGGATTCATATAAATTAAACAAAAAATGCTTTGACAAACACGTGAAATAAATATATAATATTGTGAGTATATACAAAGTGTTTGTTTTTGGAGATTAATACGCTAATCTCTTTTGGCAAAAAGGTGCATCATATGATTGAATAATGCAGTATGTGCGTCTTTTTGCTTATATTTGGCTTGTCAGGACGATTTTATCGTATCAAAAGCTAAAGCCATTTTTTATTTATAGACATAAACATCGGGGAGAAGCTGCCTATGAATGTGCAGCTGTTTGTAATATAGTTATGGCAAAGAAAAGAACTACGGGAATCAATATTATTGAAGAAAATAATGTACGTTTTAAAGAAAATGATATAATAATGTATAGAGTGCTATTTGTATTAATTTACACAATAGCACTTGTGTGGCTTCTTCTATTTGTTCATGGAAAATCAAATGCAATTGAAGTGCCAATAATGATCGGATACGCGCCGGTGTTTTGGGCGATTGGCGCTGTCATCGCCATTGCGGCAGGAAGTTACAGGGTTTATTGTATCTGCACAAAAAAAGACGAGCGCTTAAAGGTTGTTTCCTCGTCTCTTTTGCTCTATATAGCATGTGTATTTGCCGGCGTATGCTTCTTTTATAAACTCCTTTGTCTATACAATATGTCGCTTTTAATCATAGCCGTTATAGCAGCGGCCGTATGCTATTTCGTTTATTATATGTATCCGACATCGCTTTTCACCTATACGCTTTTCACAACAATTGGATTTACAGCACTGTTTTTAATAACAGAGTACGCTCAGGCAACGCACATTCTCGCTGATATAGCTCGCGCCGGTGTTGGCGTATATGCCATAGTTCTTGCTGTAATATCTATTTTTGGACAGCGGGGCGGTGGAAAGCTGAGAATAGGTGCTCGCGTAATAAATCTCGGTGATGAAGATTATACGGCAACCTTCACACTTGTTACAGCCGCTCTCCTTGTTATCACCTCGGTTTTAGCTTTCGTTGCACCTCTTGCCTTATCATATATGGTTTATGTATATGGCGGTGCATTTATTATACTGATTATCATTGGAACGATAATGATGCTTTAATAGAACCCACGATATTATTAACAGGAGGAAAACATGTCAAACCGGTTGTTTCAAAGAGTTATCCATCAGATGAAAGATGCGATCGATCGTGTTATCGGTGTTATTGATGAAAACGGTTCGGTAATAGCTTGCAGCGAGCTCGTCAAGATCGGTGAAATCAGACAGGGAATCCGCGAAGAAATATCGTATTCCTCCGAAACTGTTACTGCGGGTGGATACACGTATAGACCGATCGGTTCCTCCTCAAGCGCGGAGTATATAGTTTTTGTCGAGGGCGAGGATAAGACGGCTGAACGCATTGCGATGATTCTCGCAATTTCACTTTCTAACATTAAAAGCCTGTACGATGAAAAATACGACAAAAGCTCGTTTATCAAGAACATCATACTTGATAACATCCTCCCGAGCGACATTTATATCAAGAGCAAAGAGCTTCGTCTCAACACCGAGCAGACGCGCATCGTTCTCTTGATTAAATTCAGCGGCAAAACTGAAATGCTCCCATATGACATAGTCCAGAATATGTTCACTGACAAGAACAAAGATTATGTCATAAGCGTGGGAGAGCAGGATATTGTCCTTGTAAAGGAAATAAAACAAGGCACAGATATAAAAGAAATCGAGCGCTCGGCAAAGACAATATCCGATACAATATCATCTGAATTTTTAGCCAAGGTCAATATTGGCATTGGTACAGCCGTTGACAATATTAAAGACCTTGCACGTTCATATAAGGAAGCACAGGTAGCCCTTGAAGTCGGAAAAGTATTTGACACGGAGAAAAACGTCATTAGCTATGAAAACCTGGGGATAGGCAGGCTTATATACCAGCTTCCGACAACGCTTTGCGAAATGTTCTTGCAGGAAGTCTTCAAGAACGGATCGCTTGAGTCTCTCGACCATGAGACGCTGATGACTATCCAGTGCTTTTTCGAAAATAACCTTAACGTTTCGGAGACGTCTCGTAAACTGTTCGTACACCGTAATACTCTCGTATATCGCCTTGAAAAGATACGGAAGCTTACGGGGCTTGATCTGCGCGAATTTGACCACGCAATAACATTCAAAGTCGCGCTTATGGTGAAACGCTACCTTGTATCAAAACCCGTGAAATTTTAAGGTTTTGTGCGGAAAAGCTGTCGCAGATGGTCGTTGTCGTTCACAGGTGTGACGCTCACAGGCGCTGTTATACTTTTCTGCATCAACCATATTCAAAGGAATAATATTTGTAATGATTGATTTTATCCACGTTGTCAAGACGTATCCGAACGGTACGGTCGCTCTCAACGATATTACGCTTCACATTGATGATGGCGAGTTTGTCTTTGTTGTTGGGGCATCGGGTGCTGGCAAGACTACACTCATGAAGCTGATTCTTCGTGAGGAAAAAGTTACCTCAGGGAAAATTATCGTCGACGACATCGATATAACAAAGCTCTCGTATTTCAGAGTACCGCATTACAGGCGCAATCTTGGCGTCGTGTTTCAGGATTTCCGCCTTTTCCCGAAAAAAACGGTCTACGAAAACGTCGCATTTGCAATGCAGGTGGTCGGAACGCCGCAAAAATTAATAAAAAGGCGGGTTCCGGCGCTGCTTAAAACCGTCAATCTCAGCGAAAAGTCAAAGTGCTTTCCGAACGAGCTGTCCGGCGGCGAACAGCAGCGGGTGGCGCTCGCACGTGCACTTGCGAACAATCCGTCAATAATTATTGCGGACGAGCCTACCGGTAACATCGACCCTAAGATGTCGCTTGAAATAATGAACCTTCTTATTAAAATCAACAAGCTCGGTAAGACAGTTATTGTCGTTACCCATGAAAAAAGCCTTGTTGATTATTATCAGCAGCGCGTCATTAGTCTCGACCATGGCACAATAGTTGACGACAGAGTCGGGGGTATGTACGAATGAGGCGCTATCGTATATCATATTTTATCGGACAGGCACTGCAAGGTATTTGGCGCAACGGCGTTATGAGCTTTGCGTCAATAGCAGTTTTAATGAGCTGTCTTGTCGTCCTGGGAGCATTTACGCTTCTTATCGTAAATATAAATACTAATCTTGAAAATCTTGATGAAGTAAATAAAATCATAGTTTTTCTCGATTATGATTTAACAGAAGAGCAAATTGTCGACATCGAACGGCAAATAAAAAAGATCGACGAAGCAAAAACCATAAAGCGGATAACGGCTGACGAAGCATTGCGCAAGCTTGCTCAAAGAGCCGGTGAAAATGCGTCGCTGTATGACGATTATTATAAAGACAATCCGCTTTCGGATAGCTTTGAGATCACTTATGATGATGCAAAAGATCTGACAACAATTGAATTTGAACTGCAGGGCATTGAAGGGGTACGTAAATACCGCGATCAGAGGTACATAGTCAACCTCATATCCGACATAAAAAACGGCGTACTCTTTGTGTTTTTATGGTTCCTCGCTATACTGTTCATTGTCAGCGTGTTTATAATCATCAACACAATAAAGTTGTCTGTTTATTCGAGAAAAAGTGAAATCAGTATAATGAGGTATGTCGGAGCAACAGGTTGGTTCATTTCGTTGCCGTTCATTTTAGAAGGTGCCATCATCGGGCTTTTTGCGAGTATTATAGCTTACTTTGTTGAAGAGTATCTCTACAAATCGTTTGTGGGATCGCTCGGCATAAGTATTGAAATTATAACTCTTATTCCGTTCAGTGAGCTTGCTGGGGGTATTCTTGCAGTCTTCATTATTATCGGAGTAACTACGGGCATAATGGGCAGCAGTATATCACTGTCAAAATATACAAAGAAATAAGACCTCCGCACGGGCTTCTACGATGTCCGTGCGATTGTATAAAAAACGTAGCGGGAGGATAAATATGAACGAAGCTGAAAAGACAAACATAAAAAGTTCATATAAACGTGTGGTGGCACTGATATTGGCAGCCATACTTGCTGTTTCGGGAATATTCTACTATGGCGACAGAAGTGTTATGGCAGCCAATACTTCCAAGTACGCTAACAATACCGAAGTTAAAAACCTTTCACAGCAGATAAGTGAACTTGAAAAGAAGCAGAAGGACATTCAAAAGCTGATTAAGAATGCGGAATCTGAGAAAAAGTCACTGCTTGAGAAAAAAGAATACTACGACATACTGATTTATACTGTTGAGTGTAAAATCGATGCCGCGAAAGAGCTTGTTGAGGAACTTTCCATTCAGCAGTCAATGCTTAATGATAGCATAGCGGAGCGCGAGGCTCAAATTGCCGATTTAGATGCCAAGATACGTGAACGTATCCGCACTTCATACGAAAGCGGCGACATAACAAGCCTTGAGATGATATTTGGTGCGGAAAGCATAACTGACTTCTTCATAGGCATCGACAACATGGTAAGTCTTCTTGAATACGACATTCGCCTTATGAAGACTATGCAGGAAGAGAAGCTTGCGCTCAGTGATGAAGAAGCAAAGCTTGCTGAGTCGAAAGCAAAACAGGAAGAAACTCTGGCTGCGCTTGAAAACGATCAGGCAGAGCTTCAGAAGCTTATAAATGAAAACACAAAACTTCTGAAACAGAACGAAGCTAATAAGGCAAAATACGAAGAAACTGAAAAATATTATAAAGCTCTCGAAGAAAAGAAAAGCAAAGAGCTTGAGAACTTACTGAAAGAACTTGAAGCCAAAGAAGGAGCTACAAAGGTTGCGGAAGGTGAATTCATATGGCCTGTCCCAACCAAAAACAGAAG
>LFTK01000069.1 GCA_001513385.1 Clostridiales bacterium DTU064 | reverse complement strand
GTGCGTTTATTGTTGTTGCCAGCATACCCATGTGGTCGGCTCGTGTGCGATCCATACCGGTACCGCTTGCGCCGCGCCAGATGTTTCCGGCACCTACGATAATAGCAACCTCAACACCAAGAGCATGGCATTTCGAAACGGCGCTGCCAATCTTCTCGATAATCTTTTCGTCAATGACTGAATTACCGTCTAAACCCTTTAGCGCCTCTCCGGAGAGCTTTATTAAAATACGTTTATATTTAGGCTTAGACGAATTATTAATATACTCCATAATACCTCATAAACAGGGGGCGGCAAGCGCTCCACTATTTGCTTTTACCTTAATATTTTACACTGAAAATTTTGTTTTGTAAACATAAAATTATTTAATACATTGTTACACAAACGCGCTGAAACGCCCCGCGTACACCTAATGTACGCGGGGCGCATATATACAGTACAATTTACTTGAGGAGCTGAGCAACCTCGTCGCCGAAGTTATCCTCGCGTTTTTCAAGGCCTTCTCCGCGCTCATAAAGCCAGAATCCGGTAACCTTTATATCGCCGCCAAGAGCCTTTGCTGTATCGGCAATGTATTTGCTAACCTTAATGCCATCTTCCTTAACATAGGGCTGCTCAAGTAAGCAAGCACGCTCATAAAAGAGCTTATCAAGCTTACCTTTAACAATCTTTTCAATAACTGCATCGGGTTTTCCGGCAAGCTTCTCGTCGTTCTTTGCGGCAGCAATCTGAATCTCCATCTCCTCGTCGATAACGCTCTGCGGAACGTCTTCAATCGAGACATATGTCGGAGGATTGCCTGCTGCAATCTGAAGAGCGATGTTCTTTGAGAATTCGGCAAAGCCTTCGGTCTTTGCGATTTCTTCGCTTGTGTCAAAACGGACTATAACACCCGTTGCCCCTTTGCCGTGAATATAGGTGGACAGAATACCGTCAACGATAACGAAGCGGCGAATGTTCATGTTTTCGCCTATTGTAAAGATCATATCTTTCAGCTTGCCCTCGACGTTAAATGTATCGTCATAAGGAAGCTGCTTTAGTG
Organism: Clostridiales bacterium DTU064; assembly: GCA_001513385.1. Lineage (GTDB taxonomy): Bacteria > Bacillota > Clostridia > Oscillospirales > CAG-272 > DTU064. Next base: position 12,197 of record LFTK01000069.1, on the reverse strand, counting down.
CCTCTATATCAGCAGGACGCTTCTCAAGAATGACTTTGAGTAATCCCTGTACGAACTCCCGGAAAGACTCGTTTTTAGCGACGAAGTCGGTTTCTGTGTTGACTTCGATCATTGCCGCTGTCTTGCCGTCTTCGCTCTTTAATATATCAACAATACCTTCTGCTGCAATGCGTGAGGATTTCTTTGCTGCAACTGCAAGTCCCTTTTCACGCAGAATCTTTATAGCTTTATCAAAGTCACCGTCAGCCTCAATCAGTGCGTTTTTACAGTCCATCATTCCGCATCCGGTCTTCGCACGAAGCTCAGATACCATTTTTGCATTTATGGTTGCCATTTGTCTATTTATCCTCCTGCGTCACTTTATTATCATAATGTATATATTATTGACCGGCGCTGGGCTTAATTAAGCCTCGGTGCTTTCGACAGTCTCAACTTCAGCTGTTTCTGTAGCAATTTCTGCTTCTGTGACCTCTATATCTTCGGTCTTATCCTCATCATCATTGTCAGCTTCAGGCTCGGATTCAACTGTGCTCTCGCCCTCGTCGAAAGATTCGCCCTGTCTGCCCTCGATAACGGCATCAGCAAGAACTGATGAAATCAGTCTGATTGCGCGGATAGCATCATCGTTGCCAGGAATGATATAGTCTGCATCATCAGGGTCGCAGTTTGTGTCAACAATAGCGATTACCGGTATGCCGAGTTTCTTTGCTTCAAGAACGGCAATGTGCTCCTTACGCGTGTCAACGATGAAAATAGCGTCCGGAAGCCTATCCATATTCTTGATACCGCCGAGGTTGCGCTCGTAATTCTCCATTTCCTTCTGGAGTGCGGCGACTTCTTTCTTCGGAAGAGCGTCAAATGTACCGTCAGACTGCATTTTTTCAAGCTGTGCAAGACGGTTGATGCTCTTGCGGATTGTCTTGTAGTTTGTCAGCATTCCGCCAAGCCAGCGGACGTTGACATAATACATACCGCAGCGCGTTGCTTCTTCACGGATGGCATCAGCAGCCTGCTTCTTTGTGCCAACGAAAAGAATTGTTCCGCCTTCTGCTGCGAGGTCACGTACAAACATGTACGCTTCTTCAAATTTCTTAACTGTTTTCTGAAGGTCGATGATATATATACCGTTTCTTTCGGTGAATATATACTCGGCCATCTTGGGGTTCCATCTCCTCGTATGATGTCCGAAATGGACGCCAGCTTCGAGGAGCTGTTTGATTGTTACTACCGACATTTCAATTAATCCTCCTTCGGTTTTCCCACCACGTCCGCTGTTTTCACGGCAACCGCCCGAGCGGCGGCACCGACCGTGTTTTTAGCGTCGTGTGTGTTTTTTGTCAGTTTCTATGATTTTTCCGTGCAAATACTGAATGCACAGGTATAGTTATAATATCATATTGTCCATTTTTTTGTCAATACCACACGCCAATATTTGATAAAGTCAAACTGTTTTTTTTACATATTTGCTATTGACACGAACCCCGCGGCACTGTATAATGTGCTTAATCTTTAAAGGCAGTACAGAGATACTGACAAGAGAAACGATAGGCAGCACCCCGCTATTACGCTCATGTTTTTTGTGCTGTGATCGCATATAAATATCTTATCTGTATCTTTCAGCGGATATACGCTGTGTTCATTTGTCCTGCCTTTTCCGGCGGGATTTTTTTATGCAGCCGAAAACACAATGGAGGTGACGATCGTATGAAAAAGAAACTGAAGATGTCTCTTTTTGAAAAATACTCCGTTTTCACTTCCATACGCAGTGATATGCTTCGCTCAATTCTTGACGATGCTTTCTTTGACACCCCCTTTGCTTTTTCATCAATAATATTGCCCGGCTTCGCTGATGTTCATGTGCATCTGCGTGAGCCGGGTTTTTCTTATAAAGAAACTGTTTGCACGGGAACGCTTGCAGCGGCAAGGGGCGGTTATACAGATGTCTGCACAATGCCTAATGTAAATCCAGTCCCGGACAGCATAGAAAACCTAAAGCCACAGATTGATATAATCAAGCGCAACGCCACCGTCCGCGTCCACCCCTACGGCGCCATCACACGCGGCGAGCGCGGAGTTGAGCTATCTGATATTCACTCACTTGCCCCGCTCGTTTGCGCCTTCTCCGATGACGGACACAGCGTCATGGGCGATGGTTTAATGTGCGAAGCTATGACAGCAGCACAAGAAGAAGGTAAGATAATCGCAGCGCACTGCGAGGACGAGCGGTATTTAGAAGGTGTCGACCTTTTCATACACGACGGGCAATACGCCCGCGAGCGCGGTGTGCGCGGTGTTCCGTCCGAATGTGAGTGGCGGCAGCTTGAACGCGATGTTGCTCTTGTCCGCAAGACCGGATGCGCTTATCACGCCTGCCACATATCAACGAAAGAATCGGTTGACCTTATCCGACAAGCGAAAGCCGAGGGGCTTGACGTAACGTGCGAAACAGCGCCGCACTATCTTCTCCTTGATGACTCAATGCTGCGCGACGACGGAGCATTCCGTATGAACCCGCCGATACGCTCACGTGCCGACCGCGAAGCTCTCATCTGCGGCATTATCGACGGCACGATTGACATGATAGCGACAGACCACGCGCCGCACACAAAGGATGAAAAAAGCCGTGGGCTTGCCGGCAGCCTAAACGGGATTTCGGGGCTTGAGTGCGCATTTCCCGTCCTTTTTACACGCCTTGTTTCAGAAGGTGTAATTACGCTTGACAAGCTAATAACCTTAATGTCGGAAAATCCACGCCGCAGATTCGGCCTGCCAAGCCGCAACGACGATTTTACGCTCTTTTACTTCGGTGACGGGTGCGCTGTTGACCCAGATGACTTCATTTCAATGGGAAAAAGCACGCCGTTTGCCGGGGTAGAGGTCGATTGCCGCTGTCTTCTCACCGTATGCAATGGTAAAGTCGCGTGGATTGCCCCTGAAATTGAAAAATATTTGCTCCGAAAGGCATAAAATAAACGAAAACGCAAGGAAACTGTAGTTAAGCACACATGAAAAACATAAAAAAGACGTTTACAATAATAAAAAATGAAAAAATCGCGCGGGCTACATACGAAATGAAGCTATCGGGCGACGTTTCGGACATCACGCGTCCCGGGCAGTTTGTCGCCATCAGGCTTGGCGGATTTTTCCTCCGCCGCCCGATATCGGTTTGCGATATAGATGATGTATCCGACGGCGGCAGCGGTATTTTAACCCTCATTTATAAAACCGTCGGCGGCGGCACCGAATATATGTCAACGCTTCGCCCGGGAGTCGAGCTTGATATTTTAACCGGGCTTGGCAACGGGTATGACACAAAGAAAAGCGGCCCCTCCCCGCTTCTCATCGGCGGCGGGCCNNGTGCGGTGTCCCGCCGCTTTACCTTCTCGCCCGCCGCCTGATAGCCGAGGGAAAGCATGTCTCCGTAATTCTCGGGTTTGGGAGCGCTGATGAAGTGTTTTACGAAGATAAGTTCCGCGAAATTGGGGCAAGTGTAATAGTAACAACAGCCGACGGGTCTTACGGTATCCGTGGATTTGCAACCGATGCCCTGCCCCACACTGGTCTATATACATACACATACTCATGCGGTCCCGAACCAATGCTGAGGGCAGTATATAAAGCTGCCGCAACATCGGGACAGTACAGCTTTGAAGAGCGGATGGCGTGCGGTTTTGGCGTTTGCATGGGCTGTTCGTGCCGCACCGTCACCGGATACAAGCGCATATGCAAAGACGGCCCTGTGCTTAAAAAGGAAGAGATATTATGGAAGTGAAGATAAACGATACTGCCGCGTGTTGCGATACGTCGGTTATACTATGCGGGATAAAGCTTGACAATCCCGTCATCGCAGCAAGCGGAACTTTCGGATACGGATATGAGTTTTCGCAAATATACGATATAAACGTGCTTGGTACATTTTCTTTTAAAGGAACGACGCTGCACCCCCGCTTTGGGAATGAGCAGCCACGCGTTGCCGAGTGCCCTGCGGGTATGCTCAACGCCGTCGGGCTTCAAAACCCGGGTGTCGACGCCGTTATATCGCACGAGCTTCCCGCGATGGCAAAGTATTTTCACAAGCCTGTTATGGCAAATGTCTGCGGTTTTTCGGTGGAAGAATATGCTGAAGTTGCAGAAAGGTTTGACTGCGAGGAGCAGGTAGGATGGATTGAGCTGAACATAAGCTGCCCGAACGTTCACGGGGGTGGCGCCGCATTCGGGCTTGACCCGAAAACGGCGGCAGAGGTAACGTCCGCCGTGCGCCGCGTCGTCAAAAAACCGCTGATCGTGAAGCTGTCACCCGCTGCCGCTGATATTGCAGCCGTTGCCGCAGCTGTCGAAGCAGCCGGCGCCGACGCCGTGAGCCTTATAAACACGCTGCCCGGCATGAGAATAGATTTACACCGTCGCCGCCCGCTGCTTGCAAACGAAAGAGGAGGACTCTCCGGTCCTGCTGTATTCCCTATTGCCCTGCGTATGGTTTACGACGTTTACAAGGCCGTTTCAATCCCCGTCGTCGGCATAGGCGGCGTCAGCACAGCGGAAGATGTCATTGAAATGATGCTCGCGGGTGCAACTGCTGTTCAGGTTGGGACTGCTAACCTTGTAAATCCGACAGCCTGCCTTGATATTATTAACTCTCTCCCACGAGCGATGGCAAAATTTAAAATAAATAAGTTAAGCGATATAATTGGGGGTGCGCATATATGAGCATAAAACATGAAAAAGACGTTATCATAGCTTGTGACTTCCCTGACGGGGAAAAAACGCTTGATTTTCTTGCCCTTTTCGGCAGCGAGCGCCCGTTTGTAAAAATCGGGATGGAGCTGTTTTACTCCGAGGGGCCTGATATTGTTAAGAAAATCAAAGCCCGCGGCCATAAAATTTTCCTTGACTTAAAACTGCACGACATACCGAACACTGTTCGCGGTGCTATGCGCTCGCTTCGCGCGCTTGACATCGATATGTGCAACGTCCACGCCGCCGGCGGGCGGGCTATGATGGAAGCTGCTGTTGAGGGGCTGACGCGCCATGACGGCAGCCGCCCGCTTATTATTGCTGTAACTCAGCTTACATCCACATCCCCTGAAGTGCTGCAGCATGAGCTTTTAATATCCCGCCCGATGGACGAAGTTGTGATGAGTTACGCGCAAAACGCGCGTGCTGCGGGGCTTGACGGTGTTGTCTGCTCTCCGCTTGAAGTAAAACACGTCCATGAAGTGTGCGGCGAAGATTTTATCACCGTCACTCCCGGCATCCGATTTTCATGCTGTGATATGGACGATCAAGCGCGTGTGACAACGCCGGCTCTTGCGCGCGAGCTTGGTTCAGATTACATAGTTGTAGGACGCCCGATAACGGCATCGCCGGATCCTGTCGGCGCATACCGCCGGTGCCTTTCAAATTTCATCGGATGATATGATACTTAATATTTAATATGATATATCCGGAAAAATCTGACATATAAACGGAGGTAACGCATATATGAACACAAGTACAAGCACAAGCATTGACACAAAAAGAAAAATAGCAAAGGCGCTTTTGTCAATTGGCGCTGTGTTTTTCCGCCCGAATGAGCCGTTTGTATGGGCAAGCGGCATAAAAAGCCCCGTTTACTGTGACAACAGACTTACCCTTTCCGATGTTACTGTGCGAAATGAAATTGAATCCGCTCTTGCTCTTGCTATACGTGAGAACTACCCGAATGCCGAAATCCTCATGGGTACAAGTACTGCCGGAATACCGCACGCTGCTATCGCCGCTCACATCCTCGGTCTTCCGATGGGATATGTCCGTGCAAGCGCGAAAGACCACGGCCGTAACAATCACATAGAAGGAAAGCTTGCCCCAAAAATGAAAACAGTCGTAATTGAAGATTTAATATCAACGGGCGGAAGCGTTCTCGACACCGTTGATGTTTTGCGTGGCGCCGGTGCTGATGTTATTGGTGTTGCAAGCATTTTTACTTATAATATGAGCATAAGTTTCAAGCGGCTGAGTGCTGCCGGTGTACAAAACGTTTCCCTCACAGATTTTGACACCATCGTTGACGCTGCTGTTGAGCTTGGCTATATAAAGCCGGAGGATGTCACAAGACTTCTTGCTTTCCGTGACAATCCGGCAGACGAGGGATGGATAAATACTTAATTATGAAACACTGTATAGATATAAAAGACTTCACAGTTGATGAGATAAACGAGCTGATTGCGACGGCGGAAGATATAATTGAAAACCCCGTCAAATATGCGCACACCTGCAACGGAAAAAAGATGGCCACACTTTTTTACGAGCCGTCAACGAGGACTCGCCTGAGCTTTGAAGCGGCTATGTACGAGCTTGGCGGCGTTGTCCTCGGCTTCTCCGAGGCGGCAAGCAGCTCCGTTTCAAAAGGAGAAAGTGTCGCCGATACCGTCCGCACCGTCGCCTGTTATGCCGATATTATCGTTATGCGCCATCCGAAAGAGGGAGCGCCGCTTGTAGCTTCGATGAAAGCCGGTATCCCGGTTATTAACGCAGGCGACGGCGGACATAACCACCCGACACAAACACTGACGGATCTTTTAACAATCAAGCGTGAAAAGGGCGGCTTTTCCGGGTTGACGATTGGCATATGCGGCGACCTGAAATTCGGCCGCACCGTCCATTCGCTGATAAATGCTATGTCCCGCTATCCTGATGTGTCTTTCGTGCTAATATCACCAGAGGAGCTTTGCATCCCCGATTATGTAAAGGAAGAAACTTTAATACCTAAAAATATACCTTTTATTGAAACAACCTCGCTTGACGACGCGATGCCCTACCTTGATATTCTTTACATGACGCGCGTTCAGCGAGAGCGCTTCTTCAACGAAGCTGACTACCTGCGCTTAAAGGATACATACATTCTCACCCCGGACAAATTAAAAAATGCAAAGCCCGATTTATCAATTATGCACCCGCTTCCGCGTGTCAATGAAATATCTGTTGCCGTTGATGATGACCCCCGCGCATGTTACTTCAGACAAGTTAGGTACGGTAAATTCATTCGTATGGCGTTAATATTGCGGCTCCTTGAAATCAGCGTGTAAGACAGCGTAATATCATAAGGAGGAAATGCGGTCATGATAATAGGCAAAATAGAAGATGGTATTGTCCTTGATCATATAACAGCCGGACGTGGCATGGAGATATACCGCACGCTTCACCTTGACGAGCTTGACTGCAGCGTTGCGATGATAACAAACGCTGACAGCGTCAAGATGGGGCGTAAAGACATTATAAAAATAGGGCGTGTGATTGACATTAATTTAGATGTACTTGGCTTTATTGATCCCGGCATAACAGTCAACATTATCCGTGGAGGTAAATTATACAAGCGTGAGCGCCTGACGCTTCCGAAAAGTCTGAAAGGCGTATTAAAATGTAAAAACCCCCGCTGTATCACAACAGTAGAACCGGAGCTTGTCTCTGAGTTCCGGCTTTCAGAGGTAGACTCACGTACTTACAGATGCATATACTGCGAAGCGCTGGCACAGCTTCCATGACGTAAAAAAGCTCTCTTGATTTCACTCAAGAGAGCTTTTTCATTAACGTATATTCAGCGGGCTATATCGACGTAATATGGCTTTGTAATATTAAGCGCATGGCCATTCGCACAAAGCTGTTTTACTACTATTGTACAGCCGTCTTTGTATCTTCTCGATGGTATCATGAGCGTATTTTCGTTTATGAATGTCGTATCCTGCTTCAAATTGTTGATATAAACAACGCTTGATTCAGTGAAACCTGCGCCTGTTATATATACTTTATCCGCAAATCTCCGTGCGCCAGTTATCTTGTAATCACCGATACCATATACAAGGTTTGTCGGTTTATACGGGTTTTCACCCTCGAAAACATCGCCCTCACCATATATCATGTCATACATGAGCGTCTCAAGCATTTCTAAGTAGTTGTCGTCATCTGAAAGCGTTCTGTGAAGGCTGGCTATAACACCTGAATCAAGCCCGAAAAGGCCCGTAACATATGCTGACAACTGATATGAAGAAAGGTCTTTATCATCGACATGAAGATCAAAATTCGACCATATAATATATTCAGTCTGAAAGATACTGCCGTTATCAAGATCATCTGCTGAAAATTCAAAGTTCGGCAGATGGTCGCCAAACATCACAAGTACAACAGGTTCATCGTAGTTTGACAGAGCCTTCGTAAGGTCGCCAATGAACTCATCGTCCTCACGCACCTGATTGAGGTAATACTCAAACGACAACTGCTCCTCCATGTCCTCATTAACACCGTCGACGCTGATGATTTTCTCGTACTCCGCATCAGACGGGTAACGCCCGTGCCCCTGAACCGTAATTGTATAGATTAAGTCAAGTGTGTCAGTAGTCGTAAGCGTCTTCATGATTTCATTTGTAAGGCATGAGTCTTTTGCCCAACCGATTTCATTGTATTCGACGCCAGCCATATTTTCGATAGATATAAAGTTATCAAAGCCCAGATTTGCAAAAACGATATCGCGCCCGTAAAACACTGCTGTGTTATTGTGTATTGCTGTTGTATGGTAACCGAATTCCTTTAAGTTATAGCAGACACTTTCGATCGTTTTGTCGGTAAGCACAGTTTTATACGGGTATTCGCCTGCTCCGAAAAACATAACATTCATGCCGGTTAAAACTTCAAACTCAATGTTTGCAGTGCCCGCACCAAAGACCGGAACCGTAAGATAACCGGAGGGGTACTCATTCTTTAAAGCTGTGAAAACAGGCGTCGGATCCTCGGAATACTCGTAATTCTTTAAGTGTTTTGGGTCGAAGAAAGACTCAAGCTGTAAGAATATTATATTTGGCTTCACACTTGAGTGAGGGATGATGTCTTTATCGTTTTCCTCAATCTCCGATACAATATCGTCCACCAATTCTTTATCATAATCATCGGGCTCGTCAATGCCGCGGTCAATGACGCTGCGGGAAAAGCAGTAAACAAAGCCGTAGTCCTTATATGCATTAGCAATGTTTGTAAACTGCTCTGGTAAAACACCTGTATCGCTCGACGTTATCGTGACCCATGCGACAATAGCAGATGATATGATAAAGGGCAGAATCCTTTTCGCAAGCGGAAGTTTTTCTTTCGGACACTTGATACCAAGGCGGACAATAGCGTTGATTAAAGCAAGGATTCCAAGCGCTATCAGTATTACTTGCCATATTTTAAGGTAATACCTTACAATCGGAACGACAGTTATAAATATTGAGAAATCAATTGCGGAAAGCGGCGTCGTTCTGAACCCGAGTAAAACGCAGTTTGTTATTGCAAGACCAAGCCATATTATCGATATTAAGAAAAAAACGAAAAAGCGCTTGCGGAACAAAAGCGAAAGCGATAAAAAGGCAAAAAGTATAGCTGAGTTGTATAGGTATATCAGTGGATTTGATATTATATTTGCAGCGCCGCCGGCTATTGAACGGGCGCATAATATCTCAATTAAAAAATCAAGAACAAGGGCAGAAATAGTAGTAAAAACGACGGGACGCGTCCTCCACTGATGCACAAAAAAGTTCTTTATGCTCACGGTTACAGCCCGTACGCGAAGAAAAGCTGCGCTCTTTTCTTTTTTCTCAGGTACGTCTTTACTGCTATTCTCTTCCTTTTTAGATTTCACATCCAATTTCATTAAATTCCTCAAATCAGTGGCACTAAATAATGCATAATTGTAGAATTCAGTGTATAATTTTTAATACTTATATGTTGCTTAAAGCATACAGTGGATTCCACGTTTTGTCAATAGAATTATTTGAAAGGTCAGTTACATTATTGTAAACACAAGGGGCTATTGCGGCAAAAACCGTTGACAATGTAATGTATATTTATTATAATATTTTATCGTCAATTAACATGAACTTCCTTTTTTTCGCCTGGTAAATCACAACCGGCGCATTTAAACTTTTTTACCCATTCGATGAATACAGGTGAAGATTGCGCCTTTCTATCCATAGCCGCTTTATGCCGCGTGAAAGGATGGTAACAGACATGTACACAAAAGATGAGGTCATATCCTACGTGGAAGAGGAGAACGTTAAGTTCATCCGCCTTTCCTTCTGTGACACCACTGGCGCTCAAAAGTGCATTACAATAATGCCAACCGAGCTTCGGCGTGCATTTGACGAGGGTATTTCCTTTGACGCTTCAGCCATTGCCGGTTATAGCGACATCGTCCAGTCGGATCTTTTGCTGCGTCCCGATCCATCTACATTATCGTCCGTTCCGTGGCATCCTACTCACGGCAGAATGGTTCGCATGTACTGCAGCATACATTATCCAGATGGACGCCAATTCCCTCGTGACGGACGTTATATTTTAAAAACGGCTGTGGATGAAGCTGCGGCTGCCGGTATTTCTTTTTATTTCGGTTCGGAGTTTGAGTTTTACCTTTTCAAAACCGATGAAAACGGCGAACGCACAACGATTCCGTTCGATCATGCCGGGTATATGGACATAGATCCCGGCGATAAATGCGAGCAGATACGACGCGAGATTTGCTTTACCCTGTCCGACATGGGCATACAACCTGAAAGCGCGCACCATGAAGAAGGGCCGGGGCAAAATGAAATAACATTTCGCTTCAGTGACCCGCTCAAAGCAGCCGATGATGCCATTACTTTTAAATCCGTCGTTCGGACGATAGCATCACGTAACGGTCTTTACGCAAACTTCTCACCGAAACCGCTTCCCGGGGAGAGCGGCAATGGTTTTCATATAAATATGTCTGTTCAGGACAACAGTCGCGGCAGTGATGTCGACTATACAGGCTCTGTTATAGCAGGACTTCTTGAACACATAACCGAAATGACAGCATTTCTCAATCCGACTGAGAAATCATACGAGCGTTTAGGCAGTCATAAGGCTCCGCGTTATGTTTCCTGGTCTCCTGAAAACAGAAGCCAGCTCATACGAATCCCGGGAACCACAAGCGAGTACAGAAACGGATATAGGCTAAAGAGAATTGAGCTTCGCTCCCCTGACCCAAGTGCGAATCCATATATCGCATATACACTTCTGATACGCGCCGGGCTTGACGGTATAAAACGCAATCTGACGCCACCACCTCCGCTCAACATCAACCTTTATGAAGCGGACAATACTATTTTACAAAGCATTCGTAAACTTCCCGCAACGCTTGAGGAAGCTAAAAATATAGCAAAACAGAGCGCCTGGATACGCTCTGTTCTCCCGGACGGCATGTTAAATTAACCTTTGATACGTTTTAAATTAACTATCTTTTTTATACACAAGCGCAGAAGACCCAAGCGCAGCATGCAAAGGAGTGAGAGCGACGGAAGCCGCGAAGCAAACTCAGATTAGTATACTAATCGTTTCGTCCGACGGCAAAACCACCGCTTTCTTCATGCCGATCCTGCGGACGGAGCGTTTTTCACAGATAGCCGCGGCCGGCGGTGCTGATGAAGCACGCCGTCTCATGGCCGGCCATCCTTACGATATTGTAATAATCAACACCCCTCTACCGGATGACTTTGGGCTGCGGCTTGCCGTTGATCTCGTTCGCTATGAATCAACAGCCGTGCTTTTATTCGTAAAAAGCGAAGTTTATGAGCAAGTACAGCAGAAGACAAAGGATTATGGCATAATCGTTCTGACAAAACCGTACGAACGGTACGATGCGACCGAGCTTATAAACCTACTTTTTGCTGTAAATATGCGTTTGCGCGCAGCGGGCCGCCGTGCCGTGTCGCTCATGAGCCGTATGGAAGACATACGAATTATCAATCGCGCAAAGTTAATTCTCATTGAGCGCTTGAAAATGTCAGAGGCAGAGGCTCACAGGTATATCGAAAAAAGCGCAATGGATCGCTGTATCAAGCGGCGTGAAGTTGCAGAATCTATAATAAAAACTTATGAATACTGAGGTATCGTTTTGGCAAGCGAAACAGTTCTCATAATTGATTTCGGCGGGCAATACAAGGAGCTTATCGCCCGCCGCGTCCGCGAATGCGGAGTTTATTCTGTCATCAAGCCACACACCATTAGCGCGGCTGACGTATCGAAAATTGCTCCTATTGGAATTATTTTCACCGGCGGGCCCGGCAGCGTAACTCAAGACGACGCCCCGACATGTGACCCAAAAATCCTTGAGATGGGTATGCCCGTTCTCGGTATTTGCTACGGTATGCAGCTTATATGCCACATGATGGGCGGTG
>LFTK01000117.1 GCA_001513385.1 Clostridiales bacterium DTU064 | reverse complement strand
AGATGTGTATAAGAGACAGGTTGCCACATCCGGCGCTATCTCCATCATCGGCGGTGGTGACTCCGCAGCTGCTATCGAAAAACTTGGTTGCGCTGACCGTATGACGCATATCTCGACAGGCGGCGGCGCGTCACTCGAATTCCTTGAAGGCCTTGAGCTTCCCGGCATCGCCTGCCTTAACGATAAAGAGTGAGGCGAGGCGGCATGAACAGAGATAAAAGACGCACCGTTATTGCGGGCAACTGGAAAATGAATAAAACTCCGAGGGAAGCTTTTGCTCTTGTCTCGGAAATCGCTGCCGCTGCGCGCGGTAAAGATAAATGCGATGTAGTTTTATGCGTACCGTTTGTTGATATTCCTGCTGCCGTTGCGGCAGCCGAAGGCACTAACGTCGCAATTGGTGCTCAAAACGTTCATTTTAAAGAATCAGGCGCATATACCGGCGAAATTTCAGCCGCTATGCTCGTCGAGTGCGGTGTTAAATATGTTATCGTCGGTCACAGCGAACGTCGTCAGTACTTTGGAGAAACTGATGAAACTGTCCGCCTGCGCGCTAAAGCTGCTATTGATGCAGGTCTGACAGCTATCATCTGTGTCGGTGAAGTCATAGGACAGCGTCAGAGCGGCATTACAAACGAAGTAGTTTCAATGCAGACAAAGCTTGCCCTTGAGGGACTGACAAAGGAAGAACTTTCTCGCGTCATTATCGCATACGAGCCTGTTTGGGCTATCGGAACAGGCCTTACGGCGACACCCGAGCAAGCCGAGGAAGTTTGCGCCCTCATCCGCCGCGTCATCGCTGATCTTTACGATCAAGAAGCAGCCGACGCTCTCACCATTCAGTATGGCGGCTCCATGAATGAGAAAAATGCAGCCGAGCTTCTTGCAATGGAAAATGTAGACGGCGGACTTATCGGCGGCGCTTCACTTAAACCCGCATCCTTCGCCGCTATCATAGACGCTGCAAACGCTTAAATTTTTGTATAAGATGCTCTTCACCATGTTCCGCTCACTTTATTATGTGGCGATGCTTCACGTAACAGCGCAAAGCATTAAGAGCAGTAACAATACAGCAAAACAAGCACAAAAGCTAAGCTAAAAACAGCTTAGCTTTTTGTTATACAAAAAAATCATGCTTTTTGATAACGTCACAGCCTGAAAAACAGTGTTTTGTAGCTGATTTAGGGTTTCATTTAGGGTAAAAATATAGTTTCTGCTATTGCACGGTGCGATTTTGTATTGTATAATGAATAAGTGCGGGCATGGAAGTCCCATTTTTATTTATTTGTATCAACGTATTAACGTATCAACTTAACATATTAACATATTAGCAACTTTATAAGTTTAATTTTCAATGGGAACAATAGTCCCGCTGACAAGCTGTAAAATAATTAATCTTAAATATAAAACATGAGGAGAAAACAGTAAAAGATGGCCACCTACAGCTCGAAGGACATCAGAAACATTGCCCTGCTGGGACATGGCGGGAGCGGCAAGACATCGCTTGCTGAAGCTATGCTTTTTGTCTCCGGCGCTATTGACCGTATGGGTAAAACAACTGACGGAAATACTGTCAGCGACAGTGATCCTGAAGAAGTAAAACGCGGATACTCGCTTTCCACATCTGTAATCCCTGTTGAATGGAAAAAAACAAAAATCAATATCCTCGATGCCCCCGGATATCTTGAATTTGTCGGCGAAGCAAAACAAGCGCTGCGTGTCGCAGACAGTGCCGTCATTCTTGTTGATGCGAAAGCGGGCCCTGAGGTAGGAACTGAACTTTCGTGGGATTATGCAACCGAGGCAGATATTCCGAAAGCCTTTTTTGTAAATAAGGCAGACGATAACGAAGCTAATTTCAAACGCGTTTTCGGTCAGCTTCGCGATCTTTTCGGTATTTCCGTATGCCCTGTTCTTGTACCTGTAACTGGTCACAAGGGCATGTTTGCCGATATCATTGAGATGAAGGCTTACACATACGATCCCAAAAAGGGAACAACAACTGAGAGTGAAATCCCCTCTGACTTTGCGTCAGAAGCTGAAGAATACAAGACTATCCTCTATGATTCTATCTCCATGACAAGTGAGGAGCTGATGGAGAAGATACTGATGGAGGAGCCTATCACTCGTGATGAGGCAATGGAAGCCATCCACAAAGGTATAATCAGCGAATCCATCGTCCCCGTTTACGCCGGTTCTGCTGTCAACCTGTGGGGCATTACAAGCCTGCTTGATGCCTTTGTCGGCTCGTTCCCGACCCCGCTTTCCAAGGAATTCGAAAAAACTGAGAGCGGCGAAAAAGTCAAGATAGACGAATCCGGCGACACGTCCTTATTCATTTTCAAGACGGTGGCCGATAACTTCGGAAAACTTTCATACTTTAAGGTTATGAACGGCACGCTGCGCCGCGACATGAGCTTAAAGAACGCAACAACAGGACAGACTGAAAAGTTTTCACATATCTACACAATCCGCGGCAAAAAGCAAACGGAAGTTGATGAACTTGCTTGCGGCGACATCGGTGTAATTCCAAAGCTGTCAGCTACCGCTACGAACAATACGCTTACATCAGGCGCTGCTGTTGAATATAAAAAGATTAAGTTCCCGGAACCGCTTTACTGCATGGCTATTCAGCCGGCTGCAAAGGGCGATGAGGACAAGATTTCCAACGGTATTGCCCGCCTTCTTGACGAGGATATGACGCTTCGTTATGAAAACAATGCCGAAACGAAGCAGATGTGCATTTACGGTATGTCAGACATCCATCTTGATGTTGTTGCTTCTCGTCTTAAGGCACGTTCAAACGTCTCAATCAATCTCACAACACCAAAGATAGCTTACCGCGAGACGATCAAGAAGAAAGTTTCTGTTGAAGGTAAGCATAAGAAGCAGTCCGGCGGTGCCGGTCAGTATGGCCACGTTAAGATTACATTCTCACCCGGCGAAGCGGAAGGCCTTACATTTACTGAAAGTGTCGTCGGCGGAAACGTTCCGAAGCAGTACTTCCCGGCTGTTGAAAAGGGACTTCTCGAAGCTATGCAGCATGGTGTTCTTGCAGGCTACCCTGTCGTCCATCTTGCCGCTGACCTCTTCGACGGTTCTTATCACCCTGTCGACAGTAACGAAATTTCGTTTAAACTTGCCGCCCGCCTTGCTTATAAGGCAGGACTTCCGCAGGCTAACCCCGTTCTCCTTGAGCCGATCGGCGAGCTTAAAGTTTACGTACCGGATTCGCTCGTTGGTGACATTCTCGGTGACCTTCCGAAGCGTCGCGGTCGTGTTCTCGGCATGAATCCGTGGGAAGCTAAGAAGGGCTATACCGTCATCGAAGCTGAAGCTCCGAAGGCTGAAATGCTTGATTACACAATAGCTCTCCGCGCTCTCAGCCAGGGACGCGCTCATTACGAGTTTAATTTCGTACGCTACGAGGAAGTTCCCGGCAATATCGCCCAGAAGATAATTGCTGAGGCTAAGATTGAGGAAGAAGAATAAAGTTAATAAATAACGGTGGAGCATTCTTCGGACGGTGTCCGGAGAATGCTGTCCGCTGGAAGCATCCGCCGGATGTGGTGGTTTATTTATTTACAATCCCGCCGCATGTCCGGCGGACAGCGTTTATTACAACACTTTTTTCATAATTCCGCTTTTAACGCTGTATTATTAGCCAAATAAGGCAAAGGAGTGATATAATAAATGGCTTTTTTCACATCTTCAAAAGATAAAATAACGCTGCATGTTGAAGGGATGCACTGCAATCACTGCGCTGCAACTGTTGAGAAAGCCCTCCTTACTGTTGACGGTGTTGCATCCGTCAAAGTTTCGCTTGACGATAAAACAGCAACCGTCAAACCGAAGCGTGGTGCAACACCGGACATCGCAAAACTTAAAGCTGCCGTTGAATCCGCCGGATATAAAGTACTGGACGAGTGACAGAGACACATATAAAGTACACCGAAGCACGCTTTTTCACATTTCTTTTTAATAGGTTAATATTTCAACAAAAACAAAATCCGAGCGGTAAATTCGCCCGGATTTTTTCGTATTTTCTGTATTTAGTATTTGCTTTTTTGACTATATCCCAAAAGAACGGGACACTAAGTGTAAAAGTTTTATCCTTATCTTTAGCTTTTATATTTTAAACGTCTTCTCAACATTGAGGACAAAAACCGTAGCACCTCCGACATTTACTTCGCGCGGGAGACTATCCTTTTTGAGTCCGGTACCAAACGAAGCTGTCGGTGATGTTACCTGTTTGCGTGTAACACAATGCTTCTTTAGAATTTTCATAACCTCATCAACAGATTCATCCTCGGTTCCGATGAGAAGCGTTGTGTTGCCAACCATCAGAAAACCGCCTGTTGTTGAGAGTTTTGTAACGAAAAACCCTTTTTCTGTCAGCGCGGAGGACGCGACAGCGCTGTCATCGTTATTGACAATGGCTAACAAAAGTTTCATGTAATATCCCGTCCTTTCGCGCGAGCGGCAGAATGTAAGCAATATATAATCGTACCGCACCGCGGTATTATATGTAGATTATAGTATATGCAGACGTTTTATATGTGATTCAAATGTACATTTACTCAAATATGCCTTTTGGGACATGAGTATTATAACAAAATTATAGATAATCGTCAAGGATCGACCTGCTTTTTGAATCAAGTCTGCGTATATCGGGAACCTCGTAACGGTTATCATCGTTATCGCGGAAAAGAACGCGAATGCCATGCGTCAGCTTTATCTGATGTATTATATTGTTCACTTCAATTGTGCATTCGCCGCGGTCTGTTACGCAATAAAACTTTGTAACCCCGAATCTTTCTTCACAAGACTTAATTTTTATGATTTTCGGGATGTGATAATATTCGTCAAGGCACTCTTCAATAATGCGCCTGTCTTCCGCGGGAAGCGTTGTGAGGTCGCGTATAACAGCGACCTCTTCGCCTTCCTCATCAAGAAGCGTTATATATTTTTGCGTACCGGTTATCGGGAATAAACGGCGCGGCTCAAGCCTTTCAAAGTGACGGCCATCATAAAGATCCATGTCAACGAGTGTCAGGTCACGCCGTGTAAAACGCGCCATATCGTTATCTATATAAATGCGTTCCATACGAGCGCCTCCTTATTCAAAGTTTTCCTCTTCCTTGCTCTTTCTGACCTGCTCGGACATCTGTTGTATCTGTATAAGACGCCAATATTTGCCCTTCTTCGCGAGAAGCTCCTCGGGTGTGCCCATTTCAATGATTTCACCCTTGTCAACAACGATAATCTTGTTCGCTTTCCGCAGTGTGGAAAGACGGTGAGCTATCATTATTGTTGTGCGTCCTCTTATGAGACGCTCAATAGCGCTCTGAATCAGCTCCTCAGTTTCCGAGTCAACGGATGCTGTGGCCTCATCAAAGAAAAGAATGCTTGGATTCTTTAAAACAGCGCGCGCAATTGAAAGTCTCTGACGCTCACCACCAGAAAGTCCGGTTCCGCGCTCACCGAGGATGGTATCATAAGCATCAGGCATACGGGCGATAAATTCATGCGCATTTGCCACGTCCGCTGCGTGTATAACCTGCTCAACGTGCGCATCGGGTACACCGTAAGCAATATTATTGTAAATCGTATCGTGGAACATCATCGGTTCCTGCTGTACATAGCCGATTTGCCCACGGTAATACTCCATATCAATATCGCGGATATCAACGTCGTCTACGAGGATTGCACCGTCGTAACCGTCGTAAAAACGCATGAGAAGGTTTATAATTGTTGATTTACCCGAACCTGTCGTACCGACAATACCAACGATTTCACCCGGTTCAATGACAAAGTTGATGTTTGACAGTGTCTTCTTTGAACGATCGTATGAAAAGCTGACGTTTCTGAACTCAATCTTACCCTGTATAACATCAAGCTTGTTGCCGGCACCGTTGTTGCTCTCCGGTTCGGCGTCGATGATATCAAGTATCCTCTCTGCTGCCGCAAGTGAGCTCTGGTAAGAGTCGTTCAGGTTTGCAAAGAAGTTTACAGGGCCATAAAACATCGACGTATACGAAATAAACGTAACAAGAAGACCTGCTGTGATAAATTCCGGCTTTTCAATGACAAGACGTCCGCCAATGCCCCAGATTACAAGCGAGCCGCACGTAATTATAAATGAAACGATATGCGGAAAAGCTATTGTAATTCGAGCTGACTTAATATCTGTCTTCAACCACTCATCTGTGTAATATTCAAACTCTTCCGTCGAGCGGCGCTCGTTTGCAAAACTTTTTATAACACGAATGCCGGGGAGGGAGTCCGTCAGTATTGACGTAACTGCCGACCAGCGGCGCCATATCTTACGGTAAAACGGACGTATCTTGCGTCCGAAAACTCTCGCGCCATAAACGACAAACGGAACGGGAATGAGCGAAAGCAATGTAAGCTGCCAGTTCATCGAAAGCATTATGACAATAATGCCTATCATCGTGAAAAACTGCACAACGACTTCCTGCGTTATACGCAGCATAAACCCCTGTAGGTTTGCCGAGTCTCCACTGATTCGGTTTATTACCGAACCGGTAGATGTCCTGTCGTAAAACTTCATCGGAAGATACTGAGCATGACGGTATACGTCAGCACGCAGGTCGCTGACGACCTTATCGCCGACGACACGCAGCATGTATGTTCTGAATGCGCCAATAACCTGTTGCAGAAGATATGATGCGAAAAGCACAGCGACGACTATACGGAGCTGTTTAAGATCACGGTTCGGTAATACGTCATCAACGAGCTTTCCTGTCATATATGGCGGAATCATCGCCATGGCAGTCGTTGCAACAGAAAGCAAAAGACAAAATATGAGGACATATTTATGCGGAAGTATGTATTTGCCAATCTTCTTTATCAGTTTATTTTTTGACTGGCAGTATATGCAGTTTGCGCCAGGATGAATGAGCGAGCGCCCGCACTTTGGGCAAAATGAAAACTGACGCTCAAAAGCAACTTCCATTATAGCCATCTCTTCGTCGATAGTGCCGTGTTTTTTTACGCCGACATTTTCAACGAAGTTGGCCGCCGCATCAAAAAGGTATGCAACTTTATAAGAAAATCTGATAAAGTTTATATATCTTCCATCCGTATCGTTTATAACAAGAACGGCATTGCCATAATTGCGCTTTACCTTACATTTTTCAACTTTACTGTAAGGTATACGAGAAGATGATTTTATACTTGCACCGTTGCTTGTGTCTTTATTTTTTCTTTTATTTTTGCTTGTATTTTTACTTTCACTATCATCTTCCAGCTCAACTGAATATACAGCAACATTCGTCGCAATAAAAAAGGCTTCGGCATACCTACTTTTTAGGTTGAGGTCGGCCGCTACCACAAATAAAATATTCTCACCGGACTGTGGTATTGATTCAATGATACCTCGCCGCTCTTGTGAAAGCGTACGGTTGCATAAGTATTGCATGTCCGCTATGTTGTTATCCATCCCGACCACCTCCCACGGGAACTGTAGTTCACGTCTTTCGGTACTAATGTAATTAAACAATTTGTTCGCATTTTATATACTTGGTCCATTATAAAAGTACAGTTAAGATAAGTCAACCTTATTTGCAGAATAAAGATTGTAAAAAATCTTGCTCTCTTCTGCCCCATTTTAGGGGTAATTCACGTCATTTGTTAACACTTTTATAACAATTTCATCGATAAACTATTGTTCGCACCTTTCCGGTACAAATGCAGCGTCACAATTGACAAACAAGGGTGAATGACGTAAGATTATAAATACAATTGTTTTATATACAATGAATTTTTCATGTGAGGTACATTATATTATGGGCAATCTCTGGGCCGGACGTGCCAAGCGCGGTCTCGACGACGCCGCCGAAAGCTTTAACTCATCAATTTCATTTGACAGCCGCATGTTCCGCGAGGATATCGAAGGCTCGATAGCCCACGCCGAGATGCTCGGCAAAACCGGAATTATCCCGGCGGATGCCGCCCTTGCGATAAAAGACACTCTCGCTCAGATAAAATCGGAGCTTGAGAGCGGTAAATTAACAATAGATATGAGCTGTGAGGACATACACACCTTCGTTGAAAACGAGCTTACGCGCCGTATCGGCGACGCCGGTAAAATGCTTCACACAGCCCGCAGCAGAAACGATCAGGTTGCAACAGACCTGCGGCTTTACCTGCGCCGTGAATGCGGTGAGATAATAAACCTCATCCGCTCGCTTGTGCTCGCCATCACAGACAAAGCTGAAGAGCACGCATCGACAATTATGCCGGGCTATACGCACCTTCAGCGCGCACAGCCTGTGACATTCGGCTTTTGGCTGTCAGCGTACGCTTTCATGCTCAAGCGCGATGCCGAACGCATCACCGACGCTACAAAGCGAATAAACGTGTCCCCGCTCGGCTCTTGCGCTCTTGCGGGAACGACATACCCGACAGACCGCCACATGACAGCGGAGCTTCTCGGCTTCTCCGGCGTATGCGATAACGCCGCCGACGCCGTATCCGACCG
>LFTK01000125.1:319-11220 GCA_001513385.1 Clostridiales bacterium DTU064 | reverse complement strand
GCCGACATGACGCCGCGCACAAAAAACATAATCGAAAATTCGGCTTATATTTCAGTGAAATACAATCAGGGCTACATTGGAACAGAGCATATTCTTTATGCCCTGCTTAACGAGCGCGACTGCGTTGCTGTGAAGATTCTTGAAACATCCGGTGTTTCGGTAGATGATTTACGTACCGACACCGAGAATTTCCTTTCTGAAAATTCAGGTGATGCCGACCGTACCGGTGCAGGTGGCGGTGACGTGCGTATGTCTTCACAGGGGCGGTTTGCAAATGGTGATATTTCCGGTGGTATGTCCGGTTTTGCACGCCGCGACAGCAGACGGTCGAGAATAAAGAACGCACCGACGCTGTCAAATTACGGGCGTGACCTTTGCGCACTTGCGCGCGAAGGCAAGCTTGATCCGATAATAGGGCGCGAAACTGAGATGGAACGCGTCATTCAGATTTTATCGCGGCGTACGAAAAACAATCCGTGCCTTATCGGTGAACCGGGTGTCGGTAAGACTGCCGTAGTTGAGGGGCTTGCACAGCGGATTGTCGACGGAACAGTGCCAGAAACCTTAAATGACAAAATTATTGTAACGCTCGACATTTCCTCGATGATAGCCGGCGCTAAGTATCGCGGTGAGTTTGAAGAACGCCTTAAAAATGTTATGACCGAGGTTATTAGAAACCCCGATATCATACTTTTCATTGATGAAATACACACAATTATCGGTGCCGGTGCCGCGGAAGGTGCTGTTGACGCAGCGAATATCTTAAAACCGGCGCTTGCAAGGGGCGAGATTCAGGTTATAGGTGCAACGACAATTGAAGAATACCGTCGCCACATCGAACACGATGCCGCTCTTGAACGCCGTTTCCAGTCTGTAATGGTTGGTGAGCCGACACCTGAAGACACAATTAAGATTCTCCACGGTCTGCGTGACAAGTATGAAGCTCACCACAAGCTGAAAATATCCGATGAAGCAATTGAGGCGGCTGTAAAGCTGTCTGTAAGATATATCAATGACAGATACTTACCCGACAAGGCTATCGACCTTATAGATGAAGCAGCTTCAAGGATGCGGATTTCACGTATCACGCCGACCGGTAAAATACGTGAGCTTGAAGCAAAGATTCGCGAGGCTGAGCGTGAGAAAGAGGAAGCTGTACGCGAGCAGAACTTTGAGCGCGCTGCCGCTTGCCGCGACAAGGAAAAGAAGCTGCGCGCTGAATATGAAGCTGAGAAAGAAAAATGGCAGTCTGAGCGCGAGGGCGTCGACTTAGTTGTTGGCGAAAATGAAATCGCCGAGATTGTGACGGCTTGGACGGGTATTCCGGTCACAAGGCTTGCCGAAGAGGAAAGCGAACGCCTTCTCCATCTTGAGGATATTTTAAAGTCCCGGATAATCGGTCAGGATGAAGCAGTCACGGCCGTTGCACGTGCTATCCGGCGCGGAAGAATGGGGCTGAAGGATCCGAAGCGTCCGATTGGTTCGTTCATCTTCTTAGGGCCAACAGGTGTCGGTAAAACAGAGCTTTCAAAAGTGCTCGCGGACGTCATGTTTGGCAGCGAAAACGCTATGATACGCGTCGATATGTCCGAGTACATGGAGAGCTTTTCGACATCAAAGCTGATAGGATCGCCGCCCGGTTATGTCGGATATGACGAAGGCGGTCAACTTACAGAAAAGATTCGCCGCCATCCGTATTCAGTCGTGCTGTTCGATGAAATTGAAAAGGCGCACCCTGATGTATTTAACATTTTGCTTCAAATTCTTGACGACGGCATATTAACCGACGCACAGGGACGCCGTGTTGACTTTAAGAATACAATCATAATCATGACCTCCAACGTAGGAGCTTCAAGCATAGTTGAGCCGAAGCAGCTTGGATTTGCTCCGGCGGGTGGCCCGTCATCCGACTATGACCGCATACGTTCAACAGTAATGGATTCCCTCAAGCGCACTTTCCGTCCGGAATTTCTCAACCGCGTCGACGAAATAGTAGTCTTCAACAAGCTGTCGGATGAGAATATACGCAGAATCGCCGGACTAATGCTTAATGATGTGAAAAAGCGCATATCGTCTGTGGGTATCAACATTGAATTTGACGATAGTGTCTTAGATCTTATTGCAAAAGAAGGCTTCGATCCCGTATATGGTGCTCGACCCTTGCGCCGTGCCGTAGTGCGGCTCGTTGAGGATTCTGTTTCCGAAGCAATGCTGTCGGGTTATATTAAAGAAGGTGACAACGTTGAAACTACAGTAGTTGACGGTAAGATTTCATATAAAGCAAAAAGAGAATAAGACAAGCAAACATTCACTTTTAACTCAGCTTGGCGGTGTGTTTCGATATATCGGAACACACCGTCGGTTTTTATTGAAAAATGAGTTTAGTTTTGCTTATGTGTGTTTTACATTAACTTCTCTATATTAAAAGTTGTATTACTGTATAAAAAGTGCTATAATAGTTATTCATAAATTAAAGATAAATAATAGGGACAGCTTCGTGCCGCCCCAGAACAGGTGGTAATTATTTCATATGAAAGTCGTAGTCGCTGGTGTCGGGAAAGTTGGCCACGCTATAATCCAGCAGCTTGCAATGGAGAACCACGACATTACAGCTATTGACTGTTCTGCAGATGCACTTGAATATGTTCAAAATACAGCTGATATACTTACAATAAAGGGTAATGGAGCCAGTGTTGAGACACTGACCGAAGCGGGCGCCGGACGCGCTGATATGTTCATCGCTGTTATGGCAGATGATGAAACAAACCTTTTAGCTTGTGTGGTTGCGAAACGTCTCGGTTGCCGTCATACGCTTGCCCGTGTCCGTTCTCCTGAGCATAGCCGCAATATACGCTTTTTCAATGACCAGCTCGGCATATCAATGATATTTAACCCGGAATTTGCGGCAGCACGGGAGATATTCCGCATGCTGCAGTTCCCGTCATTTTTAAAGCGCGATTCCTTTGCCGCCGGTCTTGTCGAGCTTGTTGAAATTCATGTTAAAGACGGCAGCCCGCTTTGCGGTGTAACGCTTAGCAATTTTCAATCAATCGCGCAAGTTCGCTCGCTTGTTTGCACTGTCGAGCGCGATGGCGAAGCTATTATACCCTCCGGTTCGTTCCAAATCAAAGAAGGCGATAACATCACCGTAACGGCCGGACGGCGAGACTTTAATAAGCTCATAAAAAATCTTGGTATCGCCGCGCCGCGCGTGCGTAATGTTATGATAATCGGGGGAGGTACCATCTCACGTTATCTTGCTATGCGCCTGATTGAAGCTGGCATGAGTGTTAAAATAATTGAGTTAGACCATGAGCGATGCCTTAAGCTCTCGGAATTTTTGCCTGAAGCTATGATTATTGAGGGCGATGGCACGATGCAGGATCTGTTGATAGAGGAAGGTATCAGCTCAACGGATGCCGTTGTTGCGCTCACCGGAATTGATGAAGAGAATCTGCTCGTTTCCATGTATGCAAAGCACATTGGTGTGCCAAAGACAATTACGAAAATTAACAGAATTGAATATAAAGATGTCCTGCGTGCAAGCGGCATTGAAAGCCTTATCAGCCCGAAGATGATTTCAACAACCGAAATTGTCAGATACGCACGCGACATGGGACATTCGAGGGCAGATTCAGTCATCACGCTGCGGCGTATCGCCGGGGGCAATGTTGAAGCGCTTGAATTTATCGCAACAGAGGAAACAAGACACCTTGGTGAGCTTTTAATAAATATCAAGCTCAAGAAAAACACTCTTGTCGCCTGCATACACCGTGGCAATCAGATTATAATTCCGACAGGTTCCGATTCGATTCACATTGGTGACACAGTCGTGACAATATCAAGAACAAGCGATGCTGTGACCAACCTAAACGATATTTTTAACGACTAATATTATTTAAAGAAGCGAATTTATCATGAATACAGCTGCTTTGCTTTTCTATATCGGGCGCATTTTAATAGTAGAAGCATTAGCCATGATACCTTCAATGACCATATCGCTGTTAAACGGGGAGGACATGAGCTGGCGTGCTTTTATCGTTACAATTGCCACTCTCGCGGTGATAGGCCTTGCAATTTCACTGCCTGTCAGCAAAAAAACCGTGAGCTTCATTCCCGTGAGGGTATTGTTATTGTTGCGATATCATGGATACTCTTATCAGTATTTGGCGCAATGCCGTTCTTTCTTTCACGGGAAATCCCGTCTTATATAGACGCTTTCTTTGAGTGTGTGTCGGGGTTGACGACGACTGGCGCTACAATACTGACGGATGTTGAAGCATTATCACGTGGCTTGGTATTCTGGCGCAGCTTTACCCACTGGATCGGCGGTATGGGTGTGCTTGTTTTTACACTTGCTGTTATGCCGGAAGCCTACAAAAGCTCGCGCACCACACATACCGGTGGCGGCGATTTGCTTCATTTGGTGCAGGCAGAAACGCCCGGCCCAATCGTCGGTAAACTTGTTCCAAAAACTGCCCATACTGCAGCTATTTTATATATTATTTATGTCGGTCTTACGCTTTTACAAATAATATTCCTGCTGTGTGGCGGGATGCCTGCCTTCGATGCTGTTACGGTCAGCCTTGGAACCGCCGGAACGGGCGGTTTTGCAGTCAGAAACGCGGGGATTGCGGCGTACAGCACATATTGCCAAGTAGTTATCGCTATTTTCATGGTGCTTTTTGGCGTAAACTTTAATATTTATTTTTTAATTTTAACCGGAAACATTCGCCGGGCGCTAAAAAGTGAAGAAATGCACGTTTATTTCGGTATATTATTTGCCACAACGGCTGTTATCGCGGTTAATGTCATATCATATTTTAAAAATATATGGGAAGCTATCCATCACAGCTTTTTCACTGTGTCAAGCATTATAACAACGACAGGTTTTGCAACAGTTGATTTTAATACCTGGCCGCAGTTTACACATTATATACTTTTATTCTTAATGGTAATCGGCGGATCATCCGGTTCGACAGCCGGCGGTATAAAAGTGATTCGCTCAATGATTGTCACAAAGGGAGCTATGCATAGCTTCCGCAGTATGCTGCACAACCGCCGTGTGAAGGTAATAACAATAGACGGTAAAGCTATCGACGAGAGTGTTGTATCAAAGGTAAATGTTTATCTAAATATATATGTAGTTCTTTCTGCGATATCGCTCTTAATCCTGTCACTTGACGCTATTAGTTTTGAAGAGTCTTTTTCGTCAGTTATTGCATGTATTAACAATGTGGGGCCCGGATTCGGCAGGATGGGGGCGGTTGGCAATTATTCAACGTTATCAAATGTATCTAAGCTCACCTTAAGTGTTGATATGTTGCTCGGACGCCTTGAAATTTACCCGATTATAATGCTCTTTATGCCGTCCATGTGGCGCAGGACGGGTTGATGATTGTAATATAAAAAAGCCTTCCGTTCAAACAAGCGGAAGGCTTTTTGTCAGGATTTATATATGTACTCTCCGGACGGGATATGTTTTAGGTATAGCTTGGGAGAGTCTGTTGACATTACGCTGAGATTGTGACATGTGTTCAGAATGTCATTATCAGATACGTACCGTACCGTTTATGGGGTATATTGAAGCTAAAGAGCTTCGGCGTTAAAAGCTATTTTCTCCCTCTGTGCCGGGATTATATATTTCATTTATATCTCAGTTGAGCCATCCACATTCTCGCCTTCTATTATTGGCACAAGATCTACTTTTAGTATCGATGTTATACCGGAAAAAACCTGTGCACCATGAGCCCATGCAGGGGAATATCCATCTTTTGTGACTTCAATATTATAAATTGAATATGGATTAATACCTGTTGGAGCAGCACTCGGAGTCAATGAACAAGTTCGAGGAGGTGTCGGTACCTCTATTCTCGGTATTTTGCCATTTTCATCTGTCATAAAAGTTGCATTAACAGATGAACACTCAGGAATGGCAAGGCTGATTGTCACAAGTGCGCCCTCAACTGGCAATGCTCCCCCCGCTGTCGTCACGTCGACCTTTATATAACCTGTCTCGGTAAAGGACTTTACCGGATTTTCAGGAAAACTGACTATCCCGTCCACGTCCAAAAAACACAACCTTTCCGCATTTTTTAGTATTAATATATTCAGCTGCGGGGGTGATTGTGATTTTATCTGGGATAATAAGGATTTTTACAACAAAAAACACGCCCTCGGGACGTGCTTTTTTTGCTGATGATATAACATTCTTTTCTTCTTACTTTATTTACACAGTCGCGAAAGTAGGTATGGCGCATTTGCCGAGATTTAAAACACGTAAGCCTGAGCGGACAGCATAGCGTACGGTATAACCTGTCCCACCGCTGGCAGAGTTCATATAAGCGACGCATATACCGCATCCGTCGACAAGCGCCCGGTCGCGTAAAAGCATATTTTGACGCGAATATTCCGTCGCTGTGTACACAACCTCGTCCGCGCTTTCACGTATGCGCTCATAAATTCGCTCATCAACCCGGCTCCAGCCATGCGTCTGGTCAATACATGGTAATATTAAAATTAACCTTATATCCGAGTGCTCTCGCTTGCTGCGTATTACAGCGAGAGCTGCCAGACTGTCAAAACCAAGTGCACCGCCACAGCGGAAGTGCCTGACACCTTCTTTGTATAAAGAATCGATGACGATGTTAAGGCGTTTGTTGATCTCTTCTACCTGTGAAGGCTGTATCCTCCTGTGTCCGGTAAAACAACACGTTTGCTCAGGTGGGGTGATGCGACATAAATTCATGTCAGGTAACCTCAGTTGCTATTGAGTAATATGCATGAATATACACTATGTCAGTCTTTATAAAGAGTGCGCAGAAGGGCGATTTCTGCGGCATATCCGGCAAGGTCGTTTGGTGTTTCAAGACAAAACGGCAGCGAGCGAAGGCTTGGGTGGTTTATTACGCGTTCGATTGCTTGTATGCCTATCTCGCCGTTTCCGATAATTTCGTGGCGATCCTTATGGGAGCCGAACGGGTTTTTGCTGTCATTTAAGTGCACAGCGCGCAGACGTTTCAATCCAATGACAAGGTCGAAGCGTTCAAGGATGCCGTCAAGATCGTTTATTACGTCGTAACCGGCGTCATTGATATGGCATGTATCAAGGCACACGCCGATTTTTCCCTTAATTGATGTGTTTTCAGCCTCAGCCGCATCAATAATATCTCTTATTTCTTCAAAAGAGCGCCCGATTTCGCTGCCCTTTCCTGCCATCGTCTCAATTAAGACGACTGTCTTTTGTTCGGCTGTCATTATCGAAGCAAGACAATGAGCAGTTTGTTTTATTCCTACCTCAGCCCCCTGCCCTGTATGTGATCCGGGGTGAAAATTATACAGCGTGCCCGGGAAATACTCAAGGCGTTCTATATCCTCACGCATTATATCAATTGTAAAGCGCCGTACATCTTCCTTTGCTGAGCAGGGGTTCATTGTATAGGGCGCATGGGCTATTATATGACTACACGGTATTCCGTTTTCAGACAATAGTTTGAGTGCGTTTTTAATATCTTCTTCATTAAATGTGCGCACCCCGGAGCCGCGCGGATTTCGTGTAAAGTACTGCATTGCATTGGCGCCGATGCTGATTGCATCCCGCACCATGGCTGTATAGCCGTCTGAAATTGACATATGTGCACCGATTATAAGCCCGGCGGCTTTATTATTCATATGATACCTAAGCCTTTTATGGTTATTATTGTTATTATGCGAACCTGTGTTCTTTTTTATTATAAATATATATATTATATTTGTCAAGCATTAAGCATGAAGTATGTATTTTCCTTTATGTTGTTTTTCTTATTTTAATATCAAACAACACAATATAACGGTGTGTACGGAAAATACGAACAATTGTTCGTTTTTATATTGACAATTTCCATTTTTTATGGTATAATCGGGGCACAAAAAATAAGACGCGCTTTTAATTTAGCGCGTTTTATTTCTCACATAAAACGAACATTTGTTTGGAGGTTCCCAATGTGTGACGTTTGCGGCTATGGGTTTAGCCATATGGAAGAATGTCCGCTCAATGCTGGCGACGCAGAATACGCAGACGAATATTTTTGCGAATCAGGGTGCGGCAGTGAGCTTGTATGCGGCACATGCGGATGCTGTATTTACCCTGGCGATATATACATATATGGGCTACGCCATGGTGTTGGGCAGATTATATGCGAGGAGTGCATTGAAAAGCTTACGATGGCGGAGTTTCTTGAAATATGCGGGCTTGATTCGGTATCCGAAGCGCTTTCTGAGATAACAGACAAGATTATGAGAGCAGGTGAGTCGTATTAGCGAAAAGAAGCCGACTTATAACATTAAAAATGAGCTTTCGCAGTACCGTCACATAAAATATGAACTTCAATTATTGCGCTCGGAGCTTCGTGAGCTTGAAACTCTTCGCGAAGCGGCTGCAGCATTAAAAGGTAAAGAACACCCCGAGAGTGATACTGCCGACTTTGATTCGAGAATATCAAAGCTTGAAGATTCCATAAAGACACGGATGGATGAGCTTATCTCAAAGTATGAAAGGATCGAGCGCTATATTGAATCGATTGATATACCTTTTATACGGTCGGCGATGAAGCATAGGTTTTTATACGGCAAGACATGGCAGCAAACAGCATTTGCTCTCGGCGAATATGACGAGCAATATGCGCGAAAGCGCTGTGAGAGATACATGAAGCTAAACGGGCAGCTATAAGGGGATGGTACTGCATTTTAAAAAAGCTGTTTTTTCCGAAGGCGCTGTGTATTGTAAAGATGGGACTCTTTGAGGATGACGGATTTTACCGCTTTGGCGTGGTAATATTTACCCCACGGGAGGTATTATGACACCTCGATAATAATTACGCAGGGCGGTTTGATATGAAAAGGAAGTTGACTGAAAAGCAAAGGAAGTTTTGTGAATATTATCGAAGCTGTAAAAATGTAGACGAAGCGGCGCGGCTTGCCGGTTACAGTGCGGGAAGCCGTGCTTCCCTACTCAGAAACAGAGCTATCAGGGAGGAGCTGGGGCTTGCGGATTATGATTTTGACGAGGATTCAGGCATTGCCGGGTGTGACGAGGTTCTCCGGATGTTGACATCAGTGATGCGTGGATGTGTTCGCGAGCCTGTTGTCGTTGTTGAGCAGCTGACAGGTCCGTCGGGTAAAACCGAGCGGGCTGCACGTGTAATTGAGAAAAGTGCTTCAGTAAAGGAGAGAATGTCGGCGGCTGAGATGTTAGCGCGTCGTTACGGCATTTTCAACAGCGACGGCGGAGGTTTAGGACAAACACTAATTGTCGGCGAGGAAAAGTTACTCTCTGACGGCGATGACAATATGAGCGGGGGTAACGATGCTTTGGCGTAAGGTTGACATCGCGGAAGCTGTGGGAGGTGGGTACGCTGATTTTTGGCGATTCCGGGGGCGGTACCGTGTTGTCAAAGGCTCGCGCGCGTCAAAGAAGTCAAAGACGACGGCTCTTTGGTATATAAACGGGCTGCGGAAGTACCCGCTTGCTAATTTGCTCGTTGTGCGAAGGACGTACGCGTCGCTTGAACGCTCATGTTACACGGAGCTGAAATGGGCGGCGCGTCGCCTTGGAGTTGAGCGGGAGTTTGAGTTTCGCACCTCGCCTCTTGAGATAACGCGGCGGCGGACAGGGCAAAAAATTATCTTCAAGGGGCTTGACGATCCGATGAAGCTGACATCAATTGCTGTTGAGTGTGGTGTTTTATGTTGGCTTTGGATTGAGGAAGCGTTTGAGATAACGGATGAAGATGATTTTAACACGCTTGACGAGCTTATACGCGGTGCTGTGCCCGACGGATACTTCAAGCAGATAACGCTGACGTTTAATCCGTGGAGTGAGAATCACTGGCTGAAGCGTCGGTTCTTTGATGTGCCGCCGTCGCCCGACATTCTTGCGGTTACGAAAAACTACATGTGCAACGAATTTCTTGACGAGGCTGACCGGCGCATGTTCGAGGCGATGAAAAAAGAGCGTCCGGCTCGTTATCGTGTTGCCGGGCTTGGCGAGTGGGGGCGTGAGAGCGGGCTTGTTTATGAAAACTATGAAATCCGGGAGTTTACGCCCGCTGATATTCTCAAGCGTCCCGGTACAAAGGCAATATTCGGGCTTGATTTCGGTTATACGAACGATCCGAGCGCTCTTTTTTGCGGTATTTTTGACCCTGCCGCGCATGAGATATATGTATTCGACGAGATATATGAGCGTTCGCTGACAAACGACCGGCTTGCGCGCCTGATAATCGAACGGGGATATAAGAAGGAGCGGATTTGTGCCGACGCCGCGGAGCCGAAGTCGATATCTGAGCTGCGTGATCTTGGACTATATCGTATCGTCCCGTCGCGCAAGGGGCGGGACAGTCTTCTATCCGGGATTGACCTTGTCAGACGAAACAAAATTATCATCCATCCATGCTGCCGAGCTTTCGCTGAAGAAATACGTAATTATGTCTGGGCAACGGACGCATCAGGGCAGCCTGTAAACCGTCCGGTTGGCAAGTGCGACCATCTGATGGATGCAATGCGATATGCTATTGAGGATGCAGCGGCGGGCGCTGTTTTCAGTTTTTAATGCTTTTTCACAATTAACGCTAACATTTTGTTGTGAATTTAGCGGGAAAATCTTTACGAAATTTACTATTTTTCAGTGTTACAATTCACGTGTTGTCGGGGTGTGGTTGGGCTTTTTATGAAAGCTTTTTGGTTACGTGGAGTGTTTTGTTTTAATACAGACGTAAACACGGTCAGGAGTTTTAATGATGACAAAAGAAATGAGAGTGAATGGCGTGCGGGGCGGTTATATTGAAATGATTGAAGCGGAGCTTGCGCGGTTTCTTTCCTCCCGTCGCCGGGAGGAGATGATAACTGCCAAGCGTTATTATGCG
>LFTK01000125.1:0-291 GCA_001513385.1 Clostridiales bacterium DTU064 | reverse complement strand
GTCACGATGTGCTTCGCCGCCATAAAACGGCTATTGGCGCCGATGGCAAGCCTGAGGTGCTTGATAACGTCGCTTGCAGCAGAATTGCTATCGGACAATATGCGCGGCTTGTCGACCAAAAGATAAATTATTCGCTTGGCAGACCGTTTTCAATTGATTGTGATAATAAGCGTTTTGCATCTGCTCTTGCCGGTTTTTTCGGGCACACAGCGAAAAAAATATGGCGGGATGCGGCAACAGATGCTGTCAACTGCGGTGTTGCATGGCTTCACCCATATATAGACGAGAACG
>LFTK01000025.1 GCA_001513385.1 Clostridiales bacterium DTU064 | reverse complement strand
AAAGCTCTAAACACTGTAAAAGAAGCGTCATTCCATATCCTCCCCACCGGAACTTCCGTCGGCTCCGGTGTCAACAGGGGCTGACGAGGTCCGGCCGCCGAACTTACCATAAAAATAACCGGCGGCTCCGGCAAGCAAAACAACAATCGGCGCACTGATGTTCAAAAATGCAACAGCGGTAAACGCCGCAAGCATCAATATAACAGAAAAAATACTTTTAATATTGTGTTGTCCGAGTGTAAATGCAGCCGATAAAACAAGCGCTGCCGACGCCGCGCGTATAGCGCTGAATGCACCGGCAACAGGCCCGCCCTCCGGCACGAAGCGCAAAAGAATTGTTGCCACTATCATTAAGACAAATGCCGATATAGTCGCTCCGAAACCGGCAACAATCATTCCGATGACTCCTGCCGCGTGCCGTCCGACAAATGATGCACAATTGAGCGCGATAACGCCGGGGAGCGTCTGCGAAAGCGTCGCATACTCAAGAAATTCGTCTTTTGACATAAGCCTATATTTCTCAACGACATCACGCTCAATAACCGGCAGCATAGCAAGTCCACCGGCAAACGTAAAAGTTCCGGCTTTAAAGAATATTATAAATAAATGTAATAAAACTTTAATTTTCTCTTTTATTTTCATATCTTTTATTAATCAGCACCTGCTTTTGTATAAAATCGCGCTCTGAAATAAAAATGCCCCGAAACAAAAAAGGAACCCCGTGTTTTCACCATTACATACCGTTATATTCTATCATACCCCCCATTCCATTGCAACATTCTATGAGGGGCAGTGTATGCCATTTCGGGTTGACAAAAAAAGAGTGTGGATTTATCATAATAACAATCACATACTAAAATTATATGGTATTGACATGGTTACAGGAGGCAATGTACACACATGAGAATATCGTCAAAAGGCAGGTATGCTCTTGCCGCCGCGGTACACATGGCGGAGAGGTACTCGCCTGATGTATATATACCGCTTTTATCGGTCGCGGATTCACTCGGACTTTCAAAGATATATCTTGAGCAAATCTTCTCTCAATTAAAGCGCGCCGGAATCGTCAGTGCGGCAAAGGGTTCGCAGGGGGGGTATGTTCTTGCAAAATCCCCCGATGAAATAACGGCTTTTGACGTGCTGCTTGCAACAGAGCCTGCCCTTTTTGAAACATCGGAAGTTACAGCCGGCGAAAAAATGCCTGAGGTGGCAGGTGCGATATTCGAATGTGTGATGAAACCCCTTGACAAGGCTATCAAGCATACTCTATCCGAGACGACACTTGCTGACATTGTGGCAGAAGTAGCGCAGCAAAGAGACGGCGAAGAAAATATGTTTTATATATAAATAAATGACGGGAGAAAACAAAAAAATGAAAGAAGTAGAAAGCTTCAAGCTTGACCATACAAAAGTTAAAGCGCCATATGTCCGCGCCGCAGGAGTGCTGACGCGCGACGGCGTCTCTATATCAAAGTTTGACCTGCGCCTGACTCAGCCAAACAAGGAATTTATGACTTCCCCTGCTCTTCACACGCTTGAGCATCTTCTTGCCACTTTCATGCGCGAGGAGCTTCCGGGGGATATTGTCATTGATCTGTCACCGATGGGCTGCCGCACCGGCTTTTATCTCATCGTATGGGGTGAGCCAACAACTGAGGATGTAGCGCTGGCACTCAAACGCTCACTTTTACGTATTGGGAGCGTAACAACGGTTCCGGCTACAACAGAGGTTGAGTGCGGAAACTATATCTCCCATTCGCTTGACGAAGCGAAAACAGTTGCGCGCAATGTCTTGTCGCGTGGAATCAGCACAGATCCGTTTGACCGCACTCGCGTTGTTTAAGTTTATCATAAATAAAAAGGGCGAGCCGTCCGGCTCGCCATATTTTATTTTTTTATATTATCCATTTGATGTTGTCGTGCTCTCTTCTTCAAAGGTTGACTCGGTAATCAGCCCTCCGACTGATTCCCAAATCCGGCGGGCGACATACGGCTGATTCATCGTGTAAAGATGAATACCGTCAACGCCCTGCGTCACAAGGTCGACAATCTGGTCAACAGCATACGCAATCCCCGCGTCGCGCAGCGCCAACGGTTTGTCCTGATATCGCTCCATGATCCGCATGAATTTGCGCGGCATTTTTACGCCGCACAGCGCAATAATGCGCCCGATTTGCTTTGAATTGACGACAGGCATAATACCTGCCTCAATCGGAACATTTATGCCCGCTATCTGCGCTCGCTCAAGGAAAGCGTAAAAAATATCATTGTCAAAGAAAAGCTGAGATATAAGATGCGAGACACCGGCGTCAACCTTGCGTTTGAGGTTATGTATATCGTCAACGGTGCTGGCGGATTCCGGATGCCCCTCAGGGTAACACGCGCCGATTATATTAAAATCGCCAAGCTCACGAATAAATGCGGCAAGGTCAGAGGCGTGCGGAAAATCGCCGGTCGGCTCAAGCCCCTCTACCCTGTCACCACGCAACGCAAGGATATTTTCAATCCCGCGTTCCCTGAATTCATTTGTCAGACGGATTACATCGTCACGCGTCAGATACATACCGGAAAGATGCGCGACGCTTTCCGTTCCGTAGCGGGTCTTGATTGCCTCGGCAAGCTCCAGTGTTTTCGCGCCATTTTTCCCACCGGCACCATATGTAACGCTTATGAAGTCCGGTTTTAGGTTGCTCAGTTCCTCAAGTGTCCTGTATATTGTTTCAACGCCGGTCGTTGGCTTCGGCGGGAATATTTCAAGCGAAAATACCGTTCTCTTGCCGAACATTTGTGATGTTTTCATGATACATATAGCCTCTTGCGTCTTATATTTTCGTTTTTGTTTTGCTTAATAGATTAAAATTTCTCTTATTTATTTATGTGCGGACTTATTATACGGTTATGGTGTTAACCTGCAATACATATATTTATACTTATGAATGATTATACAGGAAAAGTATTCTTTTTTCAACACAACATATTAAAAGTATATAATATAAGGCTGTTGTTATTTTAATTAAGTAAAAATTTAAATCTATTAGTTTCATGGAGCGAATTAAAACAAAAGAAAAACCCTTGAGACTTGATAGTTTCAAGGGTTTTTGATGTTATTGAATGGAGGCGAGGGGAATCGAACCCCTGTCCGAAAACTCCGAGACAGGACCTTCTCCGAGCGCAGTTTACCTTTTTTTATTTCCCCTTGCCGGTGCGGGTAAACGCGCCCCGGCTCAGGTAGCATCCTTGTGCATGGCCGTCCCGGATGCGTGGAGTCGGCTCATGTTCACCGCGGTTATGACGCCCGCTCCGGAGTCGCGGTCCCCTCCGGGCGAACGAGCCGCTCTATGCGGCGTACTGCCATTAGGCAGCGAGTGCTACTTCTTCGTTAGCGTTTATTTTTTTGGAGCCGTTTAAAGAGGTTGCCCCATCCTCTGCTCGCTTATCCTGCCGTGAAATCCCCGTCGAAACCTTTACGCCCCCATGATGCGGCACATAGCCGCTGCGGCTTTTTGCCGTTGCGGCTTCTTGCCGCTATATATTATAACATACCGAAGCAGTATTTGCTTCGGTATTCATTTGGATGCATCTCCAGTTTTATGTTCACGATATTTATAACGTCATTATATGACTGTTAACGCAAATCACCTATGACAAGTGATACCTTTTCCACCGGATTGCGCGGTCTTTGCGGCGGCTGTTCTGCCGGATGACCGATGGGCACTAAGGCAACAGGACGAAGTCTTGACGGTATGTTCAAAAGGGATCTGCATTTATCGTCATTGAAATGCCCGATCCAGCACCCGCCAAGCCCCATATCGGCAGCCGCTAACAGCATATTCGTTGTTGCTGCCGCTGTGTCCTGAGTCACAAAGTTGTTGCCGACACGCTGTCCGAAGCGCTCTTCAAGCCTGCCCGGGTCAGCGCACACAACTATAATTACAGAAGCTTTCTTAATCCAGTCTAAGGAATATACATCAGGCGAAAACTTCTCAATCATAGCTTTATCAGCGACAACATAGAAAAACCATGACTGGAAGTTGCACGCGTTCGGCGCGCGTGTCGCCGCTTCAAGTATAGCATCTACCTGTGCCTTCGTAATAGGCTCGCCGGTAAAATTCCTGATGCTTTTTCTTGCATAAAG
Organism: Clostridiales bacterium DTU064; assembly: GCA_001513385.1. Lineage (GTDB taxonomy): Bacteria > Bacillota > Clostridia > Oscillospirales > CAG-272 > DTU064. The sequence goes on along the minus strand of LFTK01000025.1, from coordinate 1,724 downwards.
TAAGTCTTTAAATTCCATTTCAACACACCTCCCCCTTGTTTATCATAAACAAGAGAAAACCGATATAAACATCGGTATATTAATTATTAGTAAATTTAAATTATCGCGTAAAACTCATTGATAAACAATCATGCGCTGTCAGTCTTTATCAATATATCTTGAGAAACGCACACTTCCCTGACGTTCCATTTCGCGCTTTGCGTCAGCTTCAGCCATCGACTCGCGCTTATCGTAAAGCTTTTTACCACGGCACAAGCCAACTTCCATCTTCACGCGGGAACCGGAAAAATAAAGCGACAGCGGTACCAAAGTATATCCCTTGCGTGATGTCAGATCGGCAAGCTTCATTATCTCACGTCGATGCATTAAAAGTTTTTTCGGACGCAGCGGATCGCGATTGAATATATTGCCCTTCTCATACGGGCTGATATGCACGCCGATCGCGAATATTTCCCCGTTTATTATGCGACAGTATGAGTCCTTGAGGTTGACGGCACCGTTTCTTATGCTTTTAACCTCAGTGCCGAAAAGGGCTATCCCCGCTTCGTATGTCTCATCAATAAAATATTCATGACGAGCTGAGCGGTTTTGAGCAATCACTCTATTACCGCTTGCGTTCTTTCCCTTATCCTTTGATTTTACATCTCCACCTGCCACTGATACATCCGCCGCCTGCGGGCGCCACGTTGCACTAATAAGGCAAAAACGCATCGCCCGATATAAGGCTGCCTTTCCGCCGACACGGATTTTTCGTTTTTCAATCCTTATATCGGCAAATTACGAAATATATGTATAATAATCGAAAGAATTCTTAATTTTATTGATTGTTACTTTCAGATTATAGTATATCACATATTGATTGTCAAGTTTTACACATGGACAGAAGAAGTTATGTAACACCTGCCTTAATTGACACGGCATTATATGTGGTGTATAATTTTTTAAAACAAAACTCAAAAAATACACAGCGGGAGGGACTTATGACGAATAATACCGCCGATTATAAAGAGAAATACAAAAAATATATTGAAATAGCTCAACAAATGGGTGCAACTGACGCCGTGCCCTTCCGGCTCTCCGACATATGCTTTGACTCCCGCACGCTTTTAAAATGCATGTTCGGGTGCCCCGACTGGGGTAAAAACCATACATGCCCATCCCGTCCGGGAAGCCCGACGATGAATGAATATCGCGAGATGTTTTCAAGGTATTCAGGCGGTGTGATTATACATACACATGACAAGCGCACGTCACAACGCATATCATTTGAAATTGAAAAAGAAGCATTCCTCGACGGTTATTACTTTGCAATATCGCTCTCCGACTGCTCGCTGTGCTCTACATGCGCTGCCGTAACAGGCGAGCCGTGCCGCAACCCTCGTATGGCGCGCCCCGCTTTCCACAGCGTCGGAATTGACGTATTTAAAACCGTACATCAGCTTGGCTTGCCGCTTCGTACGCTGTCCCGACCCGATGAGGAGGAACAGAACTGGTATAGCGCAGTTTTCATAGACTGAAGCATTTCAAACTGCATATTTTATGCCCCGCGCCGGCGGGGTCTTTTATTTAAATAAAAAGCCTGAGCGCACAGCATAAATATAAAGCGCTTGCCATTTATATATGGGCAATATATAATATTGTTGTAAAGATTTATTCTGGAGGATTAAACATTGGAGAGCAAAGTTTGGAGCGCTGAGCACGCTTATTACTTCCATCAGGGAACG
>LFTK01000055.1 GCA_001513385.1 Clostridiales bacterium DTU064 | reverse complement strand
TCAATCCAAGAAAAAATCACAAGCTCCTTACCATCCAGACGGATTGCCGCCCGGCCATAAGAGTTGTGAACAGAATGGTATCTTGTGAGAAAGAATGTTATCCGGTTTTTAAGCTCATCACAGAGGCCCTCGCTTAGCTGTTTTTTTAGCCCGCTCCATGACTTGTATCTTTCCATTTCATAACCTCGTCATCGCATGTGTGTAAAAGTCATTTTATACTGAATCAAATCTTAGCTGATAAAACTGCCGAAGCCACTCCGGCTGGTTCTCTGTCGTATTTTTTATATTCGCAAGTGTTCTTTTGCCGACCCGCCTGTCTAAAATGGCAAACATCCTGACAATCGGGTTTTCGGAATTCAAGCTTTTCTCGATGCTATGATTCCGGTATTCTTTAAGTGCGTCGCAAAACTCGTTATCCGTATATTCAGTCCGTGATTTCATGGGAACAGCATCCAAGAGCGACCAGAATTCCTCCCAATATTCCATAATACCATAAGGATCAGGATTTTTCTTATATCCGTTTTTGATGAAATATGTATTGACTGTTTCCCATGAAAATTGCTTTACAAGTTTATCATCAATGTAAACTTCAAAAATATGACACCCGTCCATTCCGGGATAGGCAGTACAGTTATAACGCACACGTCCGCGCAGGCATTCGGCAAGCATATCTTTTTCAAGATATTTGCGCATACCGCTCCATGAGCCTAATATTTTACCCATTCAGCCACCTCCTATTAAACATTTAACCACAATATCAATCATTTTGTAACATGTTTAGATGATTTTTCTGTGATTAAAGCAGTTTCCATGTCAAACAACTACCTTATTATGAAAATTTGTACCTGTATTTATTTACTTAAAAAACTAATACTAATTTGCCTCATAGGTTTTTATTATGTCTCTTTATTATTATATCTTTCAAATCTTCAATTGTAATGTTTGCTTTGTGTAACATTGAATGGCAGTTCGGACATATTGGTCTTAAATCATTAAAAGGGTCAACGACATATTCTTTATTTATCTCATTTAACGGTCTAATATGATGCACTTTAATATACCCAGTTCCTATATCGCCATAAAACTCCTCAAAATCAAATCCACACACGCAGCATTTACAGCCGTATTTTTTTATACACAACTGCCTTGCTTTTTGATTACGTTCATATGCATTCACAGTAATTTGTTTTTTAGCGCCTTCAATCAAATTTTTTAATTTTTCCTCAGGTATTTCCTCGGCAATTTGAGTACTTTCCTCAATTTCTTCTTGAGATTTGTTTATATTAAGCAATATTTCAAGAGCTTCTCTTAATTCCGGACGTAGCTGCCAAAAGTATTGTCCTTTAACATCAGCATCTTCACCCCAAAACGGAATATGCCAATAGCGTATAGTTCCATCTTCCCTCGTTGGTAATCTAAAATTCGGTAGCTTGTTTATTATTCTTTTTCCAAGCCTGCCAATTTGAAGATTTAAAACCGAATGGTTTGAAACACCAAGAATTGGAGCAAGTACCGAAGCTTTTTCACGGCAATCCTTACAATTGTAAAGTGCTTTCATAAGAGCAATATCATCATCTTTAAATACACTACTGTCTTGTAATAATTCAAGCCATTGCCAAATTGAGATTTCAACATTTTCTCTATAATATGTTTTCATTGTCTATACCCTTATAAACATCCATTTTAAAAGTTCCATCATAAAATAATGTGAAACTCTTTATTTTAATCATGTCAACACCGGGATATTTTTTAACCAAACGCCGGTGAACAAACGCCGTTTTAATAACCAGTCAAGCATTTGTCAGATTGTCTTTTACCGAAATATTAGCCGGTGGTACAATCCTGAACCCGCTTTTTTGTCTGTCTTTAAGTCTATAGCTTTCACCCCTTATGTTTATGATGTGCGAATGATGCAATAAGATGTGTCTTGCCATCTTTAGGAAGTCCTAAAAAGATGACATTTCTCCATCTTTTCTTTTATCTTTAGTTTGAATGGATCAAGTTTTGATGGCTTTTTCATGCCTTTAAGTCCATGTTCTGCTTTTGGCTGCTTTATGTACTTTTTTGCTGTGTTTTTTGATATACCAAGTTCTTTACTTATTGCATATGCACTCTTTCCATTTTGTGATTTTTCGTATATCTTATTAATCAGCCCACTCCTTATCATACGGTCATCTCCAATAAAAGCTTCTTTCACTTTTATGATAGGACCGTTGGTTTTTTGTGGGTCAATTCTTTTCCGGCGCTATCGGTCAACTATACTCCGGCGGTGACACTTTCGCCATCGTATGTTTCCGCAGTGGTAATTACCACCATCATCGCCATCCTTGTTATTAATTTTCCTTAATATTGTTGCTATATATTATAAGTTTTTTTCTAAATCTAATCAACATAAATATAAACACCACTAAAGAAAATATTTTCTTGAATGATAACAAAGCATACTAATGTATATGTATTATTTGGCTTATAACTTTTCAATGTAAATATTTCTTTTTTACATTAGACTACATGTAATATAGAATATATTTATTTGCATTATGATGTTAAAAGTCTTGTATCTACACAATCAATACAAAATCGGATAATTAACCGTTTGCTAATTACTTTTGGGATATCATCATATTTGTCCCTTTATTTTTTTGTGCAAAAACAAAGCGTAAATTGTAAATAATTAATAGTTTTCTCTTCTTGCGTAAACATTGCCTTTTATTTTTTCATATACTCATTATTAGGTATAAACGGGCATTACATGAGATGGGAGAACTATATGAAAATATATATTGACAACTGTTACAGCCCTGCAAATAAGGAAGCCGCGGAAATTCTTTTTGAAACGGGGACAATAGTTTCGAATATTCTAAAAAACTACGGTTTCGATGTTATGCTTTCCGCCCCCGAACGCGACACAATATCCGCCGGCGGGCATCAGGCGGTTTTACATATTAATGAAGCGAATGACTGGGGGGCGGATCTTTTTGTTGCCCTCAATCTCACCGCTTCGCGGGATAAATTCGCCACCGGCGCCAGTGCTGTAGTTTACAATCCGACGCAGGAAATCGAAGCCGTTGCCAAAGAGGTTTTAAATAATCTTTCAAGCCAAACCCACCTGCAAAACCGCGAAATAGCTCAAAGGAGTGATGCTTTTCCTTTAAAGAGAGCTAAAATGCCGGCAGCAATACTTGATTTGGGGTTTGTTACAAATAAGAAAGACTTTGGCCTTATATCGGGGAACAAAGAACTTATTGCCGACCTTATAGCAAAAGGCATAATTGAAGCCACAAAAGAAAAGCGGAGAAGCTCCGCTTTAGCTGATGATCAAAAGTTCGCGGCAAACACAAAGCCGGCCTTCTATCAACTATATCCCGCAGAGAAAAAAGACGTCTGCAGGCTTATGGTTAGCGTGTTCACGACAACACCGCCGCAAAAACCTATTGAAAACGCCCATGTTGCTGTATACTACGGCAGAGACGGAAAGCATATTCTCATATACCAGGGGACAACAGGTTGCACAGGAAACACCTTACCCATAGAACTCCCCTTATTTAACGACAAAATTACAAAGGATCCCGAAATGTTTTGTATCTGCGTCCGTCATCACGACTATATGCCTAAAAATAAGTGGATATATATTCGCAACGAACGAAACATACGGGAGATTATTACCCTTGATGAAAAGAGAATAAGAAATAAATAATCAGTTGAATTCCGAAAGCCGGTTTACACCCACATAAATTCCTGAAATTTTATACCATGTGGCAAGGTCTACAACCCCTGTAACCGGTAAATAGAATATCTGCTGAAATGTACGGACGGCGTTTTCTGTTTGAGTATCAAATATGCCGTCAACCCTTAGCTTTGGTATCATGGGGTAATGATCGGAGATTGAGTTGAGCTGTTCTTGAATTGTACGCACGCTCGCTCCCGATGAACCTATTGTCAAAGGCTCGCCGGGATATGAAATCGGAACACCCTGAACCTTTTCCGCCTGCGACAGGTATACGTTCTGACCATAATAATTACGGAGTATGGACAGCGCATCAAGCCCCTGATCGCCAAGATTTTTCGACCCCCACTGTTCCATCCCCCTTCCCTGACATCTTACTCTTGTACCATCGCAAAACTGAGTCAGCAAAGGCTGACGTGCTCCGGGACGGGTTATAAATGTGTTGAAAATTTCATCCACTATATTTGAAATGTTGTAGTATATATTCCGCCCGTAGTCAAAAAACTGGTCGAAGGCTGTTGTGTTGGTAATAGTAAAGTTATACCCTTTCCCTCTGTACCATTCGGTATAAACCCGGTTTAGGGCAAAGGAAATTATGGCGAGTACATTCGCCTTTATCGTTTCCTCCGGCCATGTGGAGTAAATTTCACAGCATGCTACGTTCGCTATGTAATCCTTAAAAGGCACCCATACATTTTGCGCCGTGGTGTCATCGGGAGCCCCGAGATGCACTATCATAAACTCCGGTATGACCGGCTCGGGGAGAACTACAAGACCGTTGCCGTCTGGCAGAGGTTTAACCTCGTCTTCGGGAATCTTGGGCGGAAAATCGCCCCAAAGGGTATTGGGCTGAATGTTGATGGTGATTTGCGCAGGGGACGGCTGAGTGGGCTGAGGGGGTGTCAGATTCATTCGTACATTCTGAATTGCCGTTTGCTGCGGGAAAAGCTGGACTCCGTCAATAACCGTATGTACATAACCCGGTGCGTCAACTGAGACTGTGTATTCCGCATATGGTTTGAGGGATGTGGGTTCTTGTGAAAATTCAATTGGCGGAGTTCCAAGTTCAACCGTAATCGTCTGACCCGCTGAATCGGTGGTTAATACTTCAATTGTCCGTCCTCCCCGGGAAATGGTTACCGTAGCTTCGCTTATCGGTGCTATATTTCGCACCGATGTGACGTTTACATTCAAAAAACCTCTATCAATTAATTCTTGATTGTCATTCATATTCACCTACTCCTTTCTTATAAAATATTATGTGTATAGCTTTTTTTATATTACAAAATCCCCATGAGGTAGTTTATGGACATACAGGAACAGCTTATAAGAGAATTTCGCATCGTTGAACCTACGGGGAATATTGAAATAATAATTAAATACCACGGTGACCTTGCCGCGATTGCTTCAAGACTGGAGGCTGTTGCAGAGGAGTTAAACGAAAACTATGCAATTTTAACCCTCCCCGCTTACCGAGTGTCCACCATTTTTGATATACCGCAGGTGGAGTATTATGAATTGCCTAAAACCGTCACCTTTCAAATCCAACGGGGAACCGACCTTACGGGAATCAGGCGGGTTCAAAGCGCGGAGGAGTTTAATTTAAAAGGCAATGGGGTTTTAGTAGGTATTATCGACTCAGGCATTGATTACACCCATCCGGATTTTCGACACGCCGACGGCACCACGCGCATTTTATATATATGGGATCAGTCAGCACCAAGTGGAACACCGCCGACAGGTTTTAGAAGCGGGCATTTATACACAGCCGAAGACTTAAACACTGCTCTTTTAAGCAATGACCCTTTATCCATAGTCCCAGAGCAGGATACTGTAGGACACGGAACGGCGGTGGCGGGGGTTGCTGCGGGAAACGGCAGGTCCTCACAAGGTGTTTATACAGGAGCGGCGCCCGAGGCACAAATAATTGCGGTAAAACTTACGCCTTACCCTCAGCCCGGTTTTTCAAGATCCACCGACATTATGCGAGGGGTTAAATTCTGCCTTGACATAGCAGAAGGTCTTGAAATGCCAATTGCAATAAATATAAGCTACGGCACAAACGAAGGCGCCCACAACGGCTCATCTCTTTTTGAAACATATCTTGACTCCGCCGCCCAGAGGTGGAAGAACGTAATATGCGTTGCCGCCGGCAACGAGCGAAGCGCAGGACATCACTACAGGGGAACCGTTAGTCAGGGGCAAACGCTTGAAATACAATTTGCCATTGGTGAAAACATAAGAAACATCTTCCTTTCCTGCTGGAAGAATTTTGCCGATAATTTTCAGGTGGAGATTATTTCCCCATCCGGCAGCTCATCAGGAATTATTTCCCCTCTAAACCGTATAACTCGTGTTGTGCTTGACGGTGTCCGGATAACAATCCTTTACGGGCAGCCCAATCATTACAACATAAATCAGGAAATATACATAGGTCTTGAAGCCATTACCGGTGCAATTCGTCAGGACATATGGAAACTGGTTTTAAGGGGTATGCAAGTTGTTGATGGAAATTTTGACGTCTGGCTTCCCATGACGGATATGGTAACCGAACGGACTTCTTTTCTTGAACCAAGTCCCATAACCACCGTAACAATTCCCTCAACGGCATATTCTGTCATATGCGTTGGAGGTTATGATGCATTGCGAAACTCCGTTGCCTTTTTTTCAGGTCTTGGGTTTACATATATGACATACGGGCAAAAACCTGACATTGTTGCCCCCGCGGTAAATATAGTCACCACAGCTGCCGGCGGAGGTTACGACTCCTTTACCGGAACAAGCCTTGCCGCCCCCTTTGTTACGGGTGCAGCAGCTTTGATGATGGAATGGGGGCATGTTAAACGCAATGACCCATTTCTTTTCGGACAAAGAGTAAAAGCCTTTCTTTGCAGAAATGCATCAAGAAATTTCCCTGTTAGCTTTCCCAACGAAGCCTGGGGTTACGGGGTGCTTAATCTTATAGCGACAATGAACGATTTACGGGAACTAATACAAACTTAATAGAGGTGTTTTGATGGATATTCAAGAATTTATAAACTCCGAGGAGAATCAGGCACTGTTAAAACGGCTTATAAACGATCCCGCTGCGCTTGATTTTATTGTGCGGAGGAATGCCTTTACCGAAAATCTGATACAAACTTATGAAATTGCCGTAGCAATTGTCGTAGATGGAAAGTATCTTATCTGCTATACCACACCGGATGTTTTTGACGATTTTTCCAAAGTTTTGGGGGCTGGTGCCATATCCTCTATTTCAATTGTATTAGGTACCCTTGACCGTCCTGCGCTTGAGGCCTCAGGTATAACTCAAATTCACCGGCAGCCTTTTCTTGATTTACGTGGGCAGGGGGTTGTCGTCGGTATTGTCGATACGGGGATTGATTATACCCTTGATGTTTTCCGCTACGAAGACGGCACCAGTAAAATTATAAGCATATTCGATCAGGCTGCGGTGGGTGATCCACCTCCCGGTTATTATATAGGTGTGGAATACACAAGAGAGCAGATAAACGCTGCCCTTGCAAGCGATAATCCTTTTGAAATAGTTCCGGTTAACGATCCTACCGGGCATGGCACATTTCTTGCGTCGATTGCCGCGGGACGGGAAGATAACGGTTTTGTGGGCGCCGCTCCCGATGCCGAGTTGATTGTGGTAAAACTCCGTAAAGCAAGGCCATATTACCTTGATCTGTTTTCGGTTCCCCCGGAACAGGAAAATGCTTTCGCATCCAACGCCGTTATTTTAGGTATCGATTACATAATAAACCGCGCGCAGGCCTTAGGCAGGCCTGTGGCGATCTGCCTTGGTCTCGGTTCTAATTTCGGCACTCATACCCCCTATTCAATATTTGAAGAATATCTTGCTGACGTAGCCAACCTTGCCGGGGTATGCCTTTGTATTGCTGCCGGCAACGAAAGCCAGGCAAGACACCATACCATGGGACGGATTACTTCAGCAGGAGAAACCTATGATATTGACATAAAAGCCGGGGAAAATGCGGGGGATATTTTCATTTCAATTTGGACGGGGGTTTCGGACAGAGTTTCGGTGTCCATACGTTCACCGACCGGGGAGCTGATACCCCGCGTTCCACCCAGGTCGGGACTATTAAACGAAACACAGCTCCTTCTTGAACGGTCGGCAGTAAGAGTAACATATTTCTTCCCTATTGAGGGGCTGGGCGGACAGCTGACCGCAGTAAAAATTATCGACGCCACAGCAGGAATATGGACTATAACCATTCACGGAGATATTATTCTCGACGGGAATTTTCACTCTTGGCTGCCCATGACAGGATTCGTCAGCCCCACGGTAGAGTTTCTTGCCGCCAATCCTAATTACACAATTACAGTACCGGCAGGCTTGCACGGGGGAATTGTCTGCGGCGCTTACAACTACCGTACCGATTCCCTTTATGCCTTTTCTTCATGGGGTCCTACGCGGGCGGGTGAGCTTGCTCCCGACCTTGTGGCTCCCGGTGTTGACATAGTAGGGTATTTCCCCGGTGGGAAAGGTATAATGTCCGGAACGAGCGTTGCGGCGGCTATAACAACCGGAGCCGCGGCTCTGATGCTGCAATGGGGCATTGTCAAGGGAAATGACCCCGCCATGTCCTCATATCAGATACGGGCATACCTTATCCGGGGCTGCGACCGGGATGAAAGCCAGACATATCCGAACACCCGCTGGGGCTATGGCTCTCTGAATCTGTTCAGAGCGTTCGAGCTTATGAGGGAGCTATAATATATTTCAGGCTCTGCTTTGAAAAGTTGATTATCTGTTATATTAAAACACGACTGTTGTGTAAAATATTATTCATACAAGTGCAAAATATTTTTTCGGAAAATTTAAAAATCCTATTGACAAATGAAATCACTTATGTTAGCATATGCACATAGCAAAGGCGCTATTGTCAGTCGACAATGGCGCCTTTACGTGCTTTATACGGTAATTCAAAAAAGTTCCGTTTCCGTTTTTGTAAGCGAAGTTGCATAAATGCTGCTTTGCTTATCCGCCCTATGCCCATTTTATGGTTATGGGCAAGGTGTAATCTTCAATACTGCTTAATTTCGCACACAAAGGCGTGTGTTTTATTGGTCATCCAATAAAACTCACGCCTTTTATTTATAATTTAGGAGGGTTTTTATGGACATCACAATGATTGTTGACACTTCTTGGGTCGTACTCGCAGCTATACTGGTGTTCTTTATGAACCTCGGTTTTGCAGCGGTTGAAACGGGTATGGCCAGATCAAAAAACGCTGTTAACATACTGTCAAAAAACTTCATAGTTTTTGCAGTTTCTTCCCTTGGCTTTATGCTGCTCGGCTGGGGACTCATGTTTGGCGGTGATAACCCGCTCGTCGGCACGCAGAATCTGTTTATTTTGAAAAATTCAAACCTTGACTTTTACAAAGATACATTGACATCGAGTGTTTCCTTCTGGGGTAAGTTCTTCTTCCAGCTTGTTTTCTGCGGTACTGCGG
>LFTK01000115.1 GCA_001513385.1 Clostridiales bacterium DTU064 | reverse complement strand
GCAGCGGCTTTACTAGTATATCATCACCCTCCTGTCCTGTCAACCCCTTTTTTTAATTTTTTTTGAGAATTATTATCTGTCATTGTTGATATTTTATACCACAACTTGATACTTCACTTATTTTGTCAAATAAATATAAGTAATATTCAATTTATTACTGTAATATAAGGGTAATTTTAATCATAATAAGTGTGATTTATTACGATTATAAAATCATTAAGGCGCAAAGAATGGCGAAATAATTGCAAAAAAAGCACAAAAAAGCATAAAGGCCTCCGCTAAAGCGGAGACCTTATGCCATAGATCCCTTACTTGGAGTTCTTTATCTCGTTTTCGTACTTCTCAACCATCTTCTTGACCATCTGACCGCCAATAGAACCAGCCTGACGCGATGTCAGATCACCATTGTAACCCTGGTTGAGAGTTACGCCGACTTCACTTGCTGCTTCCATCTTGAACTTATCAAGAGCAGCTTTGGCTTCCGGTACGAGTGTTCTGTTCCCTCTAGATGCCATGTTTCTTCTCCTGTTTGGATATCTCCGTCTGTTTTGACGCGCTTTAAAGCTATGCGCCAAATCTTTCGGTACATCCTCTCAATCTATATAAATCGAGTCCGCATTCGCGTCCTCTGTCATTATTATTGTCATCGTTCACATTATTATAACTGCCAATTTTTATTTTAGTAACATGGTATTTACAATGTTCACGAATTGTTCGATTAACATTATTATTAATAAAAAATGTGTTTTGATTCACCAAAAAATAATATGTGTTATTATAAAAGTAAGACAAGATAAAGTCCTTTTTGTAATATAAAAAAATAGGAAAGAGCCTTGCCCTTTCCTATTTTATAATGTATTAATTATATTCTATCTTACAATCTTTAAATAAACAAGCACCGCAACTATTATTCCACAGAAGCAATAAAGACCAACTATGCCGGAAACGACCCTGAAAATCCAACCTATTAGCAACAAATGTGACAACCATCCCAGCACTGTCGTAACAGCGCCTCCAATAATCAAATAAACTAATATAGAAACAACAAGGCCTACAACGTCGCGTGCTCTCATGCTGACAGGAAATAACTTATCTGTCATCCGTCCTTACCCCAATCTTTCCAGCTTTTATTCTGTTAATAAAATTATATTAATACAACATAACCCTTATGTCAAGATTTGATGCCAACATCAATATATTTTATAATTTTTATTAGTTTAAAAAATTTAAAAATACAGCAAAAGGGACGCTGTACGTCCCTTTTGTCGCGTTTTTAGCGCTTGACACTGTACTTGCAGCTTTACGCTCAACGCTTTGCGTTTATCGCTACCCTGCCCGAGCGGACTTGAACCGCTGACCTCGAGAGTCGGAGTCTCGCGCGCTATCCATCTGTGCCACGGGCAGATAATATAATATGCAGACACTTTTTTTGTGCCGCAAGCGTTATTGTATCACAAAAACAACGCCGTGTAAAGATAGGGGTAAGATAAAAAAGCATATCTTACACTTATATAAAAAGATTTATTTACAGTATTATTGCCCGCTTTGCTATATTATGATATACTACTACATATAAACACATAAACATAAATAAAATGAATAAAAAAAGCGCCATGTTACAGTAAAAAACAGTGACGTAGATATTATTGCTGCCGGTTGATTTCTTACAATTATAAAAAATATACTCCCTGGCAACACACGAAAGGAATTATATATATGATAAAAATTGCAATTTTAGGAATGGGCGTTGTCGGCGGTGGTGTCGCCGACGTAATAATGAAAAATAAAGCGGCACTCGCTGCCGCTGCACATGATGATATTGAAATTAAGTATATTCTTGATCTGCGTGATTTCCCCGGACATCCGCTTGCAGATCGCGTAACACACAATTTTGATGATATTTTAAACGACCCGTCCGTTTCAATCGTTGTTGAAACAATGGGCGGCTCACATCCCGCATATGAATATTCGATTGCCTCTCTTCGCGCCGGCAAGCACGTTGTCACATCAAACAAAGAGGTTGTCGCCAACTACGGTGACGAATTTCTGCATGAAGCAGAAGCACATGGCGTTCATTATTTATTTGAAGCAAGTGTAGGCGGTGGAATCCCGCTTATAAGGCCCCTAACAACTTCTCTTAGCACAGAAAACATCTCGTCCATTGACGGTATAGTCAATGGTACGACTAATTATATATTGACAAAGATGGCTGAGGGCGGCGGCTCTTTCGACGAAGCCCTCGCTGAAGCAAAGCGACTTGGTTATGCGGAAGCAAATCCAAGCGCTGATATTGACGCTGTCGACGCACAACGTAAAATCTGCATATTGACAGCGCTGATTACAGGGCGTCTTCTTCCGACATCAGCGATAACGACGCAGTCTATTCGTTCCATTACCTCTGCTGATATAGCTGCGGCAGCAAAACTCGGTGGTACAATCAAGCTAATCGCACATACTGACACAAAAAATGGCACTATCAATGTTTTCGCCGCGCCGTGCTTTGTGCCTTATTCGTCCCCGCTTGCTCATATCAAAGATGTATACAACGGTATCCTTGTATCCGCTTCCGTTTCCGGTGATCTCATGTTTTACGGTCAGGGCGCCGGACGCTATCCGACTGCCGGAAGCATTGTCGCCGACATTGCAGCTATAATACGCGGAACTCAGAACAGAATAAAACCGTTTGAAAAAGCAAGTGCCTCTGAGGTTCTTGACCCGAATCTTGCTGTATTCCAACACTTTGTCACTGCCCCGCAATCGGTGGCAGAAAGCGTCCGCGATGCCTTCGGAACACCGATAGCTGAGACCGAGACAGATGGGGTTTCCGCTTTTATCTTCCCTGCCATGCCGCACGGTGAAGCAATAAAAGCCGCTTCCGCCCTGATAGAGAAAGAAGCACCCATCTCCATTTGCCGCATAATATAATATTGATTGATAAAAGAAAAACGCCGAAGCTTTTGCATACCGGCGTTTTTTCATCCAGTGTAGGGGGCGGGCGCTTGAGTTATGTGGCAAAAACAATAAGCGCTGTATATAATGCCGCGCTTATAACATTTATACGCAGCACACCCCCTCGATATGTCATTGACACATATACCCCCCTTGCTGTCATTTCATCGGGCAGCCGATATACCTTTCTTTATAAAGACGAAAAAGACGCTCTCCGCGCCACTCGCCTACTTGCAGCAAGTGACATTGATGCGCTATACACACCGTGCGCCATCCTCATTGTAGGCGGATACGGAATGCGCCGTGCCATAGGTGAAATCGAGACAGTCATTGAAAATGCAGGCGCATCTGTATTTGCTATGTCTGTGTCGGAAGGGTCGCTGCTTTTTGCTGTGAGTTGCGAGAGTGCAAAAAAAGCTTACAGCGCTTTATGTAGTGCTATATCCCTGTCACCTTGACTCTTTTTGTTAATAAAAATAGCTACGGACTGCATATTAAAAAGCAAAAAACTCACCTTTTACGGGTGAGTTTTTTACTGCTTTCTTATTATCTAATCGCACTAATCGTAACTTTGCTCGTATCCTCTGCTATTACCTTACAATGTGAGCACTTTCTTCGGTCTTTTTCTCTTTTGCTTCTTCCACGGCCGCTTCAAGTGCAAGAGCAAACTGATCGGCACATGACGTTTTTCTCGAACCACAGGTATTGCCCTTCAGTATTTTAATTAGGCGCTCGGCACTCTCCCCCTCGGCAAGCTTTGCTATCGCCTTGAGGTTTCCGTTGCATCCGCCTACAAATTCAACTTTGTGTACAATACCTCCGTCAAGGTCAAAGGATACTTCTGATGCGCATGTATTTTTAGTTTTATATGTGTATCTCATAATTGCGCTCCATATGAGGATTCACGTTGCCGTTATAACCTCATAAAAAGGTTTTTATTCCCCCGCTCCTTCTGTGTCTGTACTGCTCTCGGTATCTGACTCTGCATCGGTATCGGTGCCGATGTCTTCCGGCGGGATGTAGTCGGATTTCGTCATCGTTATATCGCCGCCTGATGTCGTCACTGTAACCGAAAGCCCTGTCGTATCGTAGGAATCATAATAATATGTGCCACCCTTCTCTTCACCATCGACGCTAACCTTACCATTTACAGCGGAAAGGTTAATATCATATAAGAAAAGCTCTTTTGTCGCATCGATGTTTACACTCGTATTCTTACCGACAACATTCATTCTATTGAAGGTAAAGGCACGTGTCGTAACGTCACCGGTTGTATAAATCGTAGCGTCGAAGCTATTTAGCGTCGTTTCATATAAATAGACATTTCCAACGTCTATTGACGCCGTGACACCGGACGACGTTGTAAATGACGAGAATTCGGCGTCACCGCGGTTGATGTCAACTATTAAATCAACATCAGCATTGAGATTCGTTACGGAAACGTCACCACTGTCGATTTTTATATTAATTGAATGTACTGTTGTGTCAGCCGGCAGGTATATATTGACCTGCTTTGCATTTACTTTTTCATCTTCGTTGAAGCGGTGCACGTAGTTGCGGAATCCATTAAACGTATATCCGCTTTCCCAGAACATTAAAATAGACATAATATCAATCGTTGTATCGATTGATATTATCCTGTTTGAGGTAGTCATCATATATGAGCCTTCTCTGAAGTTGACTATCTCAATATAAGGTTCCGTATATCCGCCAACTATATTGACATCAGCATCACCCAGCGTCAGGCTAATCTTGTCGTATATCTCCCCTTCGCCAAAGGGAAAGGTGTAGACTGAGTTGTTATTCTCATCAAGCGTCTGTGAAAATATCTCGATTCCCTCGGCTTCGGCCTTCTTTTTAGCTGTCTGGCATATGATAAGCCCGATGCACGATATTATTATTGCTACGACAAGAAAAATATATGATGTTGGCTTCATAAGTCAGCACACGCTCCCTTCACGTAATAGTAAAGCTCGACTGTGCGGCGTGCGGTATAAACAAAGAGAGCGGCAGTTTTGCGGATAAGATACGGGAAAAAGCGAATAGCAGCGTTATAAATGATAATACCGCAAAACATTACGACACCACCAGCAGTTATGCCAAGACCTATCTCATAAAGTCCAATCGGCACATATTTAAACAGCTGAGTTATGCCGTAGATAATGCCAACAAGTGAAATAATCGTCCCGCCTGCGACAAATACAATGAGCCCAAGAATAAGCCCTACAACAGCAGCACAAAGCGCGCCTAAGAGTAAAATAAAAAATGTCACGCCGAGCAGTAACACAGCACCCCACAGCGGTGAAGAACAAATAAAAATTGTCCAGAACTTTGTGTAATCGGCGTTTGGATCAGGCTTATGAATTTTCCGGTCAAAGCTTTTTGGCGGGACCCCCGGTTTTTCAACCGGTCGCGCCGGACGAGCACCCGACAATTGTCGCGGCAGACGTTGAGGGGTTTGTTTAACCGGCCCCACCATGCCAGACGGTCCCGGTGTTTTCGGAGCTACTGCAAGATCGGCATCGCGGCTCGCCATACGGCGCACAGGCGATGGCTTGACAAGCTCTGCTTGTCCTTCACGTAAGGCCGGCCTTTGTGTCGGATGTGGCGTTGCACCCTCAGGACTTGTTGACCTTGTTACGTTCAGCTCCGATATATCACGCGGGCGCTGAGGTTGCGGACGCGATGTCAACGGTGCGCGCTCGACTGTCCGCTTCGGTTGCGGCTTTTTCTTTGGAGCCGACCCCTTAAGCATCGCGCTTAAATTTGCCTCGTCTTCATCCGAAACATCGGGCGAGCTTGTCCTTCCAGAAGCTTGTGAAAAAGATGCCGAGTTTCGCTGCATGACGCCGCTTTGTTTAGATTTTACTATTGCATCGGCTATGCTGCTTATCGTCGAGTCGGGATCATTTGTCCTGGCTACGGCTGATATCTCTGCGTCTGAGAGCGTAGCTGTAAACGACACACTCTCATGCGCCGCGATATCCTGCGGCAAGCCCCTCGCCTCAAGTTTGGCGGCAAGCATTCGTTTAAATTGATTTCTGTCCAAATCTGCGTCCCCCTACGCGGGTTTTCTTATGGAAAAATTCGCGCCGTCGTGCTATAATGGGGAGGACGGTGGCGCATGACCGAAGCGACATTTTGCCACGGCACATTTCTTCAATTATATTATCAAAAAACGAATGATATTTCAATATGAGAACTAGAAAAAAGAAAAATTTGAACAAACGCATGGCTGCATGCGAACATCTTATAGTAAAATCGCCTGAAAATATTCTTTCATCAGGTATTTATTCGCCGTTTCCGCCCGAACTTCACGACCGCCCCGTATGCATAGAAATTGGCTGCGGTAAGGGTAATTTTATTTGTGAAACAGCCGCAAA
>LFTK01000012.1 GCA_001513385.1 Clostridiales bacterium DTU064 | reverse complement strand
CGTCATTCTCGCGACAAATTTTCCGTTCTGAAGCATATACATAACGCACATGCCGGGTTCTGTCGGTTCGACATGATTCTCAAGCAGCACGCTTGGTATATTTATTCCTGCTGCTGCAAGAGCTTCAATGTTCCCGAATGTAATTTTTATATCATCAACCTGTGTTTCAAGTATGCCAGCATCGGCATGGATAAGCGTAACGTTTTCCGATCGTCCGATCTCCAGTGTCGCAAGCTCAAATACATCTGCAAGCGGCCCGCCGACTGCCGAGAAAACGCTTGCCGCGTTATAAAGAACTTTATCTATGCGGTTGTTGCCAAAAATATTGATATTTCTCACCTTCACGCCCGTTGAGGGGAACACATTCGTATCGTCAAACGATATGATAGCAGCGTCGGCATATTCCTCAACCGAGCTTTCGCCGATAATTGTACATTCCTCTCTGAAAGCATGTTCAACAGCCGTGTAAAACGGATAGGAGAACATGAAGAAAACTGATGCGGGCAGGCATGTCATAGCAGCGATGAAAGCGCTTGTTATACCGTTATATACATCATCGTTTCCACCGGTTGCCTCAGCGAAAAATGTCGCGGCAACAGCTATTATCGCCGGAATGATATAACCGATGAATTTACGGCCGCCGCTGTGGCGGTTCGTGCGCAGGAAATAGTCGTTTACAAAATCAGTGCTGTTGATTTTTAAAACGCTGATGTCCTCCGCATCGTCATCCTCGTCCATCATGTCGGAAAAAGCGTCATGTTCAAGCTTTGACTGTGACATGGAAAGGCTGTAGAGAGCAAATTTACGCTTCTTTGATGAAACAACGTTAAAGCTGTATATTTCGCGCTTTAAGTTTATGCGCTCGTAAATATAAAGCAGCAGTACAGAGAGCGCTGCCGGAAGGTTATAAGTTCTTATAACCGTACCGAGATTTGCTGTAACAGCAATTACTGTATTATATGCAATGTCAAGAATTATAGCAAAGGCTGCAAGTGTTTCAGGTCCCGGTTTCCCGCGGAACAGTCCTATGAAGCCATCCCATAGCGAGACGGCAGCGGGTGCCGCAATGAAAAGCGTGAGCTGCAACCCTGCCATAATATAGACGACAGGATAAACCGACGAATCAAACGCTCCGCGAAACTTTATTCCGAAAAGCGTGTGATTTTCGAATACAAACAGTATAAGTGTGAGAATTGCGGCATAAATCAGCTTGATTTTCGCACGCCTGTATGTTGTTTTATAAGCGTCTATTATTTCACGGTTTTGTGCTCTTGTCGTATATTCATATTCAAGCGCGGCGCGCTCTTTATTCAGCCGTTCGCGGGCAAGAAGCTCCTCCTGATGCTTTTGCTGAATTTTATTAATCGTATCAATACCGACAGTTTTCTCAAGCTCATCTTCAAGCCCGAGAGCAAGCATTATGTTGAGGTTTTCCTCGTCTATTTCCTCATCAGTGCGGAAATTTGCAAAATCCGATTCGTCGCCCTCGCTATTTGATGAACTCGCATCTGTTGTGCGTGTGTCGGAGCCTTCGGTTCCGCTTTTTTCGTCAAAAGCTGCCTTACCTTTAATATTCTTTAATGAAACAGCGTCGGCAACATTTGTTTTCTCAAGGTCCTTCGTAGAAAAGGTGCCGTACTCAACCTCAACATCACCAATTTTTTGATGGCCTTGTTTTTTAATATAGTCAGCAGTATGAGCATCTCCGTCGCGCTCGGCTTCNNGAGAGTCGCCCTCGTCGCCCTCACCATCACTGTCATTGAAAACCACGTTAACGTCCGACCCCGCAGCTTCTCTGTCACTTGGTATGTCCGTTACGTTAACATGTGTATCAACAAACTCAAATTCTTTTATCTCTTCGTCCGTGCTATCATCATCACGAAAAGAAGTTTTCAGGGCTTCTGATTTTTTATTTGCAGCATCAAGCTTTGATTTATCGCTGGCTTCAGCATTTCCCTCACGTTTTTCTTCATCTTCTGAAGATGAGCTTTTTGTACGCAGGGAATACTTCATCTGAACTGTGGGCTTTACATGTGCTGATGTGCTTTTATATGCACCGACACTTGTATTTGCATCTTCTTTTATATCTTTATCTGCACTTTTACCTGCTTTTTTATCAACGCTGCCGTCTTTTTTATCATTGTCATCGACAGTATCAGCGACAGCATCGGTATCATCGCTCACCCCGCCGTATTCTTCGGGCAAATACTTACGTAAGAGAGCATTTATATCAATTTCGCTGGGACTTTTAGCGCTAAACGTATCGGCATCTTTTCTTTTGCCGTTATCGTTTGTTTTTTCGCTATTGTTCCTATCCATACGGATTCCTCCCCATGCTGATTAAATCGGACAACGCTTTGTGAGCACATAAACTGACGTATATTAACCCGAAATTTACACCTTATCACATGCTAAAGCCCGATAAACGATTAATTAAATCTATAATTATATCAGTTATATTTATGCCATTTTATACTTTGAACAAGGCTCTAAATATTACTGCTTTTTTCTACGATATTGATTATTGACAGAACTATACTCGTGTGCGCGCCTGACGTGCTGCCTCAGATAGTATCACAGCGGCCGCACACGATACATTGAGCGAGTTTACTTTCCCGTAAAGCGGTATTGAAACAATAAAATCGCTTTTTTCGCGGAGCAAGCGGCCAACGCCCTCGCCCTCACTGCCAAAAATTATTGCAGACGGTACTTTAAAATCGCACTCATAATATGGTGTGCCGCCGGTCTCTGCCGTATATATCCAAACGCCTGCTTCCTTAAGTGAGTCAACTGCCGATGCAAGATTCGGAACCTTAGCGATAGCCATATGCTCGACGGCACCGGCTGACGACTTTGTAACAACCGGCGAAAGCCCGGCAGAGCGCCTTTTTGGTATGATGATGCCATGTGCGCCTGCACATTCGGCACAGCGGATCAAAGCTCCCATGTTATGGGGGTCCTCAATCCCGTCAGCGATAACGATAAGCGGAACTTCCCCTCGTGACTTTGCAATTTCAAGTATCTCATCGACCGAAGAGTACTCCTTTTCCGCTGCCATTGCAACGACACCCTGATGATGTGCTCCGCCTGATAACACATCAAGACGGGAATTATCGACTTCAATTACCGGAATACCCCGTTTTAGTGCTTCTGCGATTATTACGTTAATACTGCCTTCGCGGTCACCGCGCCTGACAAACAGCTTGTCCACACTGCGTCCGCTTTTTAAAAGTTCGGCGGTCGCATTTCTCCCAATCACCGCTCCTGACGACGCATAAACTGCATCAGATGAAAGGATATCTTCTCGGCCGGAAGAGCTATTCCGGGGGTTCTCGTTAAAATTCCTTTTATTAAAGCTGCCGGTATTTCGTTCTTTCGTACGCTTACCGCCACTTTTACCGCTGTTATTATCGTTTTTATTAATGGAAGCCATGTCCCTCCGTTTTGAGCACACATTTAGCGAGTATACATGTTCATGATATTATATCATACAATTCTGCGTTTGTATATATTTACAGTGATATTTTTCAACGCCATTATTATTTTATTATAAAATTCAAACAAAAAACAGGCACACTGCTTGTGTGCCTGTTGACCTGACAATTTTATTATACATATGTAATGTTGATAATAATTATTGTCCCTGTGCCTTCTGTTCCCTTTCTTCCCTGACTATATTGTAGCACTCGCTGCAATACACCGGTCTGTCGCTCGTTGGTTCGAAAGGAACCCTTGCTTCCCCACCGCATCTTGCACATACAGTGACGTGCATTTCACGCGCTGGCTTGCTGGCATTCTTGCGTGCAGCACGGCAATCCCTACATCTTTGCGGCTCATTCTGGAATCCTTTTTCCGCATAGAATTCCTGTTCACCTGCTGTAAATACGAACTCTTTGCCGCATTCCTTGCACTTCAAGGTTTTGTCCTGGTACATGTTTTGTTTTCCTCGCTTTGAATGTTGGTTGGTTTTGAGCCCTCAACGGATTTTACCGTTATCTTTGTTTACACAACGCTTTAATTAAGCTATTCGGGCATATATCCATAAGCGGCGCGCTACTTTGCACCGTATTATGCTGTTTTTATGCAGGGATGCTACAATAATATTTTCCTTAGTTTCTTTTTAATTCTATAGATTGCATTTTCTACTGATTTTTGCGTAACAGAAAGCTCCGATGCAATCTCATGCGGCTTTTTTCCGTCGGTATATAAGGAAAATATGCTTTTTTCAAGCGGTGAAAGAATGCTCTCAGCCTTCTCAAGAAGAATCTTTGCCTCTTCCTCGCCGGCAACAAGCTCACATGGATCCGGCGCCGTCATAGTATCCGAGCCATTTTCACCCGGAATATCGCCACCGGCAACTCTCCGGCGGGCATAATATGAACGCAAGAGAGATATCATCTTGTTTTTCAGGCATATCTTCGCATAAAGTCCGAAGCTCGTATTATTTTGCTCTGTATTGTAGCTCAATATTGCTTCGTAAAACTTTATGTCAGCTTCCTGCCTGAATTCCTCAGCGCATTCACCCTCGCCAGGTGGAAGAAAAGACAGGGCGTTCTTAACGATGCTTATTATGAGCGGTTCATATGATTCAAGAAGCCTTGTGTAAGCAGCATCGTCACCGTTTCGTGCAGCTATAACAAGTGTGTTTATAGCATCTGCATCAATAGAATTAACTTCTCGGATTTGCGATGTCATATCGATGTTCCCATCCGATATTTTACCGCCTCTCCGATGTTTTTTGAACTCATTCACAGTTACATTACCATAAATTTAACTTAATTATATCATGTAATTTTCTGTTGTCAATATATTGTATACAATTTTTTAATAATTTTTGTTATATAGAACCAAATTGTCAGTCGTATACAATATATCTCGTATAAAGTTTTACAGAATTAACAGCACTGTATGCGTTTTTTTAATGTAAAATACTTTATTTTTTATTCTGTATTACCTTATAATATGCGTTTTTTCTTTCATAATTAACTGAAAATATAATTGACATCACCGGTTAAAAGTGCTAAGGCTCCTTTTTGTATATTTTCAGGATTTTCCATAAAGTTTTTCTTTATAGCAAGCGCTTGTTCGCGTGTGTTAACACGTATACGCACTGAAAAAACTTCGCGCTTTTGCTCTGTGATAACACAATACACATAATAACCAAATCCTTCAGTAGCATCAACTTCAGTAATCTCACAGCGCATATCAACGCCACGGCGGCGTAAAGATATAAGTTTCAGTGCGCTTTTAAGGCTCTTTTCGCGAATCGTAACCATTATATCATCGCTTAAGCCACCGACGACGTGTTCACCCGTTTCCGTAACACTGTAAACGACTCTTCCGTCTTCCGTTTTCGTCTCAGATATATGCCCGGCATCAAGAAGCTCAGCAAAGCATTGGGCAAAGTCAAAATATCCGACGTATTCATCTTGGATAACAACCTCGGAGATGGTGTTGTAATCAAGCGGAATACCGATATTTTTCATGAGATACAATATAAATAGCTTAACAAAGCTGTTGTCTTGATTATATGAATACATTACTGCCACCTCCGGTAAACTGAAAAGGTGAAAGAACGTAACCCGTTCCTTCACCTTCCCTTTTATAATGCGTTTTAACCTTGCAGATTATTGCTCTGCTGTTTCAGCAGCGTTTGTCGTGTCGAATATCTTCTTATAGTACATATAATTGTCCATCTTGACACGATTCAGAATGTTAAAGCCGTAATAATTTGTCTTTATACCGGATATAACACTGCTGTAAATGTATGCGTCCTGATTGAATATTATCGGGATAATCGGCATATCTTCCATTAAAAGCTCTTCAGCCTGATGGAGATATGGAGCACGTTTAGCTAAATCCTTTTCGGCAAATGCCTGCTCAATGATATTGTTGTATTCTTCACTGTTGTAACCGGTTATATGACCTATTACATCATACGAATCGCTTTCAGGATCAAGCGTTATGCCGTTACCCGAAAATTCTGCGGCAAACGGGGCGAGCGCAGAAAATGCTTCATCGCTCAGCATCTGGTAGTCGATGGCTATTACATCGAACTCGCCCTTCTGTGCCTGCGATACTGTATACATCATGTTAAATCTATCGTTGTAGATAGAGGAGTCGGAGATGTTTTCTGTTCCGGTCAGACCTCTGAGCTTAATTGTGAAGCCGAGTTCTTCCCATACAGTTTTTACATAGCTTGCAATAGCGGCGCTGACATCATCGTCTTTGTAATACGCAATCGTAAGCTCACCGCCGGAAACGCCAGCTTCTTTCAGAAGAGACTTTGCTTCTTCCATATTAGCTTTCGTGCTAAGCAAATCTCCGCCAGCTTCACGGAACGATGTGCCAACCTTCGTATCCATAACCTTATACGGTATGAATCCTGTGGCCGGACGTGCATATACAACTATATCTTTTGCTACATATTCACGGTCAATAGCAAGGGAAAGGGCACGGCGAACACGTGCATCCTTGAGAAGCTCGTTGTTGAGGTTCAGATAGTATGCATGTGTGGACATGAGATCCGTCACTGTTACATACTTATCGTAAGTTCCGCTCTTTCTTGCCTGAAGAGAAAGCTCATCAACGTAGAAAATACTTCCCTTATTAAAGACATTTAAGATATCCTCAAGACTCTTCGAATAGTCAACTTCTATTCTGTACGGGATAACGTACTTGTCGAGTTTTTCTTTTTTGTCTTTATTAAGGAAATAATATGATGAACGCTCAAGACGAAGATATTGGTTATAAGTAACTCTCTTTATTGTAAAAGGACCACTTGTAACTATTGTGGCAGGCTTCTTAGCCCAATCCGGGTTTTTCTTGACAATGTCACCGCGAAGCGGGACAAGCGCCGGGCTTGACAGATTGCGCAGGAATTGCTGATAATCTATTGAAGTTTCAAATTCAATTTCAACTTTATTTGTTTCCGGAGCCTTAAGGCCGAGGTCGTCAATTGTCTTATCGCCTAATTTAATAGCACGAGCATTCTTGATGTCGTAAAGAAGTGCTGCGGCTTCGCTGTCATAATCGACGTCAAGGATACGCTTCCACGCATAAACAACGTCGTTGGCTGTGAGTTCACGTCCGTCACTCCAACGCGTTTTCTTAAGCGTGATTACCATTTTATGTTCTTCTTCACCGAATTCGTTCAGACCGTCGTGTATTTCATATTTGTCGATAAGAGTAAGTATAAGTTTGCCGTTTTCGTCAATATCGGTCAATCCCTCATACAGGAGGCTTAAAATCTTCGCCTGAGAATCGTTGAGATATGCAACGGCCGGGTCGAAGTTGAACAGTTGTGTTCCTATGTACATGGGAATGATGGCGCCTTTATCATAATCGCCAGTTTTGGGGTCTTTCTCAAGCGTCGTGCAAGCCACAAGCGCCATTGTTAGCATAACGGCACATAAAATCAGGGATAGTGCTCGTTTCATAGACCGGTTAATCCTCCTGCTATATGCATGATACATATGTTATATTTTTCTTTTGCCGTCCGCATTTGCGCCGCTAACAATAAGTCACAGCGGCTGTTGAGCCGTTCTTCACAGGCCCTATAATGTACAAGCGATCCGGCGATACGCAGTTTTCAATATATTATAGCACTGGCGCAAAATATAATCAATTACTTATTCATTTATATCAACAATATTCAGTTAAATGCACAATATAATCAGAGCATTTTATGCAATATAGACATATAATAAGTAAATTATATTAAATTCTGCGTCATTTACTGCGTCAACATGTATATTATATCATAACGTTGAGGATAATGAAAATTGATTTATAAATATTTTGTAAACTATTTTTTATGGAGATGTTTATGAACACAGAAAATATAGATGCTCCCTCCTCCTATCTGCGCACCGACCTTGCATGCGAATCTGAACTAATACCGAAAATGGTCCCGGGCTCCGGTGCTGTTTACGAGGAGCACGAAACAAATGGTATTAAAGTGGCGACTTTGACTGTTGAAAATGAAGAAGGCGCGCGTTTAGCCGGCCGTCCTATCGGTAAATACATCACCATATTCTGCGGGCGCAACTGGATTTATTCCGAAGAACTTCGCGAATCGCTGACCGAGGCACTGCTCAATGCTATTGAAATAGCTGTAAAAAGTGCGGCCGGCAAAGAAATATCAGCCGGCGACAGTGTCCTTGTAGCCGGACTCGGCAACCGCAATTTAACAGCCGATGCAATAGGCCCGTTAACTGTTGATGGCATTACCGTGACGCGTCATATGAAAACAATCGATCCGCAAATGTTTTCAAGCATGAACTGCGCGGCTGTCGGTGCATCAGCGCCGGGCGTTCTTGCTCAGACAGGTGTTGAAACAGCGGAAATTTTAAAATCTGCCGTAAACAGCACAAATCCTGATGTTATGATACTTGTCGACGCGTTAGCTGCGCGCTCATGCGACAGGCTTGCGGCTACAATACAGGTGTCCGACCAGGGCATTAACCCCGGCTCAGGAATCGGCAACCGCCGCGAAGCTATAACAAAGGAGACAATGGGTGTTCCCGTAATAACAATAGGAGTGCCGACTGTCGTCGACTCATCCACGCTCGTTTACGACGCCCTGCAGCAAGGCGGTTTCGACACGCGCAATATCAGCCACAAGCTTCAGGAGGTGCTTGAAAACGGATGAAGCTTTTTTGTGTCGCTTAAAGAAAGCGATCTTATAATAAGCCAAATGGCGGAGCTAATATCAGAAGCTGTAAATCGCTATAACGGTTGCGCATAAAATTGCCTTGCCGCTCATATCTTCTAACGGATGTATTTTTAAAGTTTGCATTATCGTTGGCGCTGACACTGGTGCGGTGTGTGTTATAAAACACCGCGCCATGTGCGCCGCTAATCTGTTGCATGGAGGTTGAAATGAGCGGAAACGATAAACAAGATTTATATAGTGAATCAAAAGAAATAACAGCAAGTACACAAGGCAGCACGCAAAGTGCCGGCATCTCCGAAGAAAGCGCGGACAACGTTAAAAGCAAAGTTAACGCTAACACGCCTGTGCTTCTCTTGTTGAATCCGGAGCCCGAGCGAACTAATACTCAGAATTTATCCAATAAATCACCGACATCTGCCATCAGCTCTGCCATCGACCGCTTACATATAAACATCAACATAAAAAAATTCCTTCAGCATCTCTTTCGCGCGTTTCTTTATTTACTTGGTGCTGCAGCTGTATTGAATCTTCTCGCGACAGCTTTTTCTGCCCTTCCCGCAAAAACAATTTACAGTGCATTTGCCTTATCGGCGATACCCCCGTCGTCAGTTAAAAACAGCGAACCGCCGGATGATGATAATATAAAGCCAGAGGAAGATGACAACACAAACACAGATATAATAGATAGCGAAAGCGATAATTACAACTTTCGCGATGCCGAAGATTTTGAGTCGCTTGCAGAGTGGATAAAATCAGGCTCAAGCGCACGTGACGAAGCGCTCAGAGCAGCGCTTTACGCTTTCAGACCGCCGGTGACAAAGGCCGGTGAACATCCGATTATACCAATAGATTTGTCGGTAAAAAACGAATACGGACTTGCTTTTTCAAACGAAACAAGCCTTAAGATAAATTTATCTGATTATCTTGCAGCACCTGCTTTCGCACAGTCACTTAACGTCATCAAGTCTGAAAACGAAAGCGATGACTTTGCACCAATCGTCCTCATCGTACATACTCACGGCACAGAATCGTATGCCCCGGCAGGAGCAGTTACATATTCGACAAGCGACAACGCAAGAAGCAAAGATAAAACGAAAAATGTCGTGGCTGTCGGCGCTGTCATGGCCGATTACTTCAACAGCGTGGGCATACCGACGATACATTGCGAGGAAATGCTCGATGAAGAATCATACCGCGACGCCTACACGAAAGAAGCCGAGACGATAAAAGCATATATAAAAAAGTATCCGAGCATAAAATATGTGTTCGACGTTCACCGGGACTCCGTTATTGGCTCAAATTACGAGAAATACCGCCCCGTTACCGTTATCGGCGGCAAAACTGTCGCGCAGTTCATGTGCGTTGTCGGAACAAATTTCAAGGGAGCAGATCATGACGGGTGGGAAAACTGCCTTGCGCTCGCAGTAAAGCTACAAGCCCTACTCTGGCAGCGTTCAAGCTCACTTGTAAGGCGAATATCGCTGCGCGGTGCGTCCTACAACCAGCAGTACGCGGAATACGCTTCGCTTCTTTTTGAAATTGGCTCATGTGGCAACACGCTCGACGAAGCAAAGCGCTGCGCAAGAATTGTTGCCGAGGAGCTGTCACATCTAATAATTAACGGATGGTGATGTGCACCGCTAAAATGATAAGAAGCACAGCACGCGCTGTAAGTTTTACAGCGCGTGCTGTGCTTTTCGAGGCATATGTGTGTGGAGCTTTCGGATATCACAAGAAATATTTTAATCTATATAAATCCCGCATCGCTACATTATCTCATGGCACATGACCGCCACATCAATACAAGTATCCTACAAGCCCCCTAATCAACGGTTATATACATCAAGTGTTTTTATATATGTTCATCAAAGCAGCCTTCATCATCAGTTAAGTACATCTGACTTTCTCTTTCTTCTTTATCACACTTCTCCGCTGCGGCAAAAGCTATAAGAGCAAGGATAAAGCAAATAGGAGTTCCTATGATAAGCGGTACCGCGCCGTTTTCCATTCCGCTGACGATGAACAAAAATAGCATAGCCCCGGCAGTGACAGATACCGTACGCAGAACTTTTATAAACTGAGGTTTTGT
Source organism: Clostridiales bacterium DTU064 (assembly GCA_001513385.1). GTDB lineage: Bacteria > Bacillota > Clostridia > Oscillospirales > CAG-272 > DTU064. The sequence continues at coordinate 5,600 of LFTK01000012.1, read as the reverse complement.
CAAAAATATAATAAAGCTGCATATCATGCGAAGCAGCACAACTGACGGTTTCAATTTTGTCCCATAACGGGCGCAGCAAATATTAGCACCAGTTTCTACGGTTCTATTCATGATAAATCAACCTTCATCGACAATATATGATAAAGTTCGGTAATCTCAATCATATTGTATTATCAATTTTGGTTATTGTCAACCCCTTTCGATAATTATTTCGGCCATTTTTGCATTTTCCCCTTTACATTTACGATCTGTTATGGTAAAATTACAGCATGTTTAATACTGGGGGTCTTTTATGAGCGAAACATGGCTTGACCGTATTAAATCGTTAAAAAATAAAAAAGGTTATACGAACGAAGAGCTTTCAAAGCTCACCGGTATACCCGTGGGTACGCTGAACAAGATTCTTTCAGGTGCGTCAGCCGACCCGAAATTATCAAACCTCATATCCCTTGCGAGCGTCTTTGATGTTTCACTTGACTATATAGCCACAGGCGATGATGCGTCGTCACTTCACCCGACACGCGATGAAAAAATAATGCTTGTAAAATACCGGGCACTTGACGCTCACGGGCGTGAACTTGTAAGCTTTGTTATAGACAAAGAATACGAACGCGTCACTTCGCTTCCGTCCTCACGCCTTTTAGCCGCCGGCTTTTCATCGAAACAAGCAAACAGCGGAGTACGCCGCTATAATTACACAGCGAATATTTTAAATAAGCGTAAGGCGCAAACCGACCTCTCCGATAAAACGCTTCGCATACCAATTTACGATTTACCTGTTTCCGCAGGTATCGGCACTTTTCTTGACGGAAACGGCACCGACTATATAACAATCACAACAGAAAAAGGAACTATCGTCGCCGATTACGCTCTGCGCGTCAGCGGCGACAGCATGGAACCTCGCTACCGTGACGGCGACATCATCCTTGTCCACGAACAGTCAGAAGTCAGCGAAGGTGAGCTTGGAATATTCGTATGCGGCGGACCGGATGGCTATCAGGGTTATTTCAAGCGTTTCGGCGGGGATCGTTTAATTTCCCTAAACCCCGCTTACCCTGATATCCCCCTTGATCAATTTGAATCAGTTGTCTGCTGCGGCAAAGTAACCGGCCGTTTACCAAGAAATAAATAATAGTTGTCGTTGTGTGTGCTTCTTCATGAAGCATTAAGGTCGAATAAGGATCACATCAACATGTTCACATAAGAAAAAAGTCAAGCTTGCTGTGCAAAAAAAGCTTGACTTTTCTTTTATTATCACATCATTTGCAGAGAGAAGAGATGGGGGATTTTTATATTAATACTATTTTAAACTCGCTCTGTCTTTACATCATGGCGCCGCTTGATATAATTTTTAAATCGGGTGCGTACTGATAACACTTTTTTTGAATCCTGTATTGGCATAACTCCCGACGGGATTGACACAGTATGTTCAATCGGAAGCCAGGTCACCTTCTTAAACAAAGCGGCAAACGTAATCGGTATATACGTGAACATAAAAAGCGGAAATGTGAAAGTGTAAAGAATTTTCTTTGCTGCGCTTGTGCATATGCGCTCCCATTCGGTAATTGTCGTCACCGCACCAACTACAAAAAACATCATATATGCGCCGAATAAACTTTTTACACAGGATAAAGCTATTTCAGCATACCCGACCCTTGTCACAATGGCAGCAACAATAGCCGCTATATTTATGACAAGGGTGCACACAGCCACAATAAACGCAGGCATTATTGCCATGTTCATATCATAGCAGGCAAAGCTTCCGCTGAATATACCGCGAATTAGTTTAAGCCCGTAAATTTTGTAGATTTGTAAGTATCCGCGGGACCAGCGGAGCCGCTGACGCCATGACTGACGGAACGTCATCGGCTGCTCATCATAGACAATAGCATCCGGATTAATGCCTATTTTTTCTCCATCAACTACATTGTAAACCGTGAATTCTATATCTTCGATAAGTGTGTGAAACGGCCAACCGCCCATTTTTTCAAGTATGCGTCTTGAAAACAAGAAACCTGTTCCGGATACAGCACAGCTTGTTGAAAGAAGCATGCGGGCATGGTTCAAATAGCGTGACTCCCGCAAAAACCAAAGAGCATAACCTGATGTAATCCAGTTTTGACCATAGTTTTTCGAGTTGCGATAGCTCGTTACAATATCATACCCCGCGGAAAACGTCACATTCATCTTCTCGATAAATTTACTATCCAGGATATTGTCGGCATCAAAGACGAAATACCCGTCGAACCCGTCAGGGTAATCTTTTTTGATATGTGTTAGAAGCGCATCAAGCGCATACCCCTTGCCGACAAGCGAAGTATTAAAACGCTCATAGACAACGGCACCCTCGCGCGCCGCAATTTCAGCCGTATTGTCCGTGCAGTTGTCGGCCATCACAAACACAGTAATGAGCGACGGGTCATACGTCTGCGCTTTTATGCTTTTTATTATATCGGCAATAACAGCGCTTTCGTTGCGTGCGCAAATTAACACAGCAAACGTATGCTTTGGCGCATCCCCATCTAAAAGCGGCGCCTGCTTTTTACGCCGGGATAAAATGGGTACGGGCATCATTACAAACTGATAGAAATAGCAAATGAAAAATACAAAGAAGAGAGTGTAATTAAGGCATTTTATTATTTCCATATAAATTATTGATCCTTTTCCATATAAATTATTGATCCTTGTACTTGTGCTATTCGCCACTGATAACCGGGAACGATAAAGTCACCTTGAAAAGATCAGCATCCGTATCGATTTTAAACTGCCCGCCCTGCAGCTCCGTCAGGCTTTTTGCAATCGACAGGCCAAGACCGCTGCCTTCCGAATTGCGCGAAAGGTCTCCGCGTACGAAGCGTTCCGTAAGCTCATCAGGCGCAAGGTCAAGCGCGTACTTTGATATATTGCGGAAGATTATGAGAGCACGCCCGTCTTTATTTTCAAGCGTGAGGTAAACGCGTGTCCCCGGCATTGCGTATTTTATAATATTGTTCATGAGATTATCGAATACGCGGAAGAGATGCCGCCCGTCTGCCATTATATAAACCGGCTCATTTGGCATCCTTACAATCATATCAAGGCCGTAATTTTCAAAGCGCTCCCCGTATTCGCCCATCGCCTGAGATAAAAGTACGTTCAGGTCAGACTTTTCAAGCGTTACCGTTATATTCCCTGTTGAAGCCTTTGAGGCTTCAATCAAATCTTCCGTCAGCTTTTTTAGACGTGCCGACTGGCGCGCGATAACTTGTGTATATTCCCTAATTTTTGTGTTTTCGCACGGCGTTCCGCGCAACTTTTCCTCTTCCTTGCCCAAAAGGTCGATATAGTTTATTATTGACGTGAGCGGTGTTTTTATATCGTGGGAAACATTTGTGATAAGCTCTGTTTTAAAGCGTTCGCTTTTCACACGCTCGTCAACAGCACGAGACATACCGGCGCTTATGCTGTTCAGATTTTCACCGTGGCGTTTAAAATCCCATATCATACGGGATGTGTCAACATGATATGTCAGATCCCCCGCCGCCAAGCGTTCCCCGGCAATCTGAAGCTTTTTAAGCACTGATGCTATATAGCATACAGCTAATATGACGGCACACCAAAACAGCATATAAAGCAGTAACGCTGCTGCACTTGCATATACTAAAATCATTATAAATGAATTAAGTATACCAATCAATAGCGTTGTTAATATTATTTTCCAGTATATCGTGATTCCTTCGACAAACTTCATGATAAGTTTGCCTGTTGCCTTTATTAGCCCAAGCAACTTCCGACATAAACGTATTATGAAAAGCTCACTTATCAGTGTGTGATTTTTAATGCGGATGGCGAAAGTGGTTGTATATCCGATAAAAATAATATAAAGGAAAAATGAAAATGCACCAAATGAGATATTTGCTTCCTCAACGCCGTAGCTATATCTGTCTAACATATCTACTAAGACAACCAAAACTAATGCTACAAGACAGCTCAGGATGTCAAACGGTATTCGTTCAATGATACCGGTGTGTACCGTCTCACCTCCGTCATCATTGTGGCGTCCCGCACCTGCGATTAAAAGCGAATAAGAAAAGATATTAATTATAACGGATATAATTCCAATAGTGACAACAGCCCATCGCCACTGATAACCTACATTTATCCAAAAATCAGCCGTTGCTAATTCATCTTTATACTTAAAGTCAGCAGGAATGTAACCTTTTACTATATATTTATTATTAAATTGTACAGTGACAGTGTATGAGGTTGCTTCACCGTTATAATTAGAAGCAATAACCTCACCGTCTTTTTTTGTTAATGTGTAATAAAAATTACTATAGTTATAACCAAAATCAAGGCTGACAGGATCGTGCTTATATGTTTCATATATGTCACGGCAGTAGTCGATGGCATATGACTTCATTATCCTTTCACGAATTTCATTCTTCGACAGCATATAAAAGTCGTTGTCGTACAAAAAATAACACGCAATAAACGACAAAACGGAGGTTATCATTGTAAGGACGCATAATATCACTAAAAATGCCTTACCACCCCGGCTATACATGAATTTTTTCATGTATTGTACTCCTCTCTTTGGTGTGTTTTATGTCAAATCTGTCCTTAAATGTGAAGTGTTTTATGTTATTTAACGTTTTTCGCTGAGTCCGGATAAATATTATTCTCAATTTTATAACCCTGCGCCCATACGACTTTTAAATATCTTGGTTCTGCCGGATTTATCTCAAGCTTTTCACGCAGGTGGCGTATATGTACGGCGACAGTTCCCTCCGCACCGTAAGGCTCGTCTCCCCAGACACGGCGATATATTTCTTTTGGTGATAAAACCTCCCCCGGGCGCGTCATCAGCAGCCTGAGTATATCGAACTCTGTCGGCGTCAGCGATACAGGGTCTCCGTCGCGAAATACTTCCTTTGTCCGGTCATTTAGCTCTATCCCCCCGACAACAAAAACACCATCAGCTGCGTTGTTTTTGTTTCCGCCGCCGAGTTTCATATAACGGCGGAGCTGCGATCGCACACGTGCTAAAAGCTCAACGGGATTAAAGGGTTTTGTCACATAATCGTCAGCACCTATATTCAACCCGAGAATCTTATCAGTATCCTCGCTTTTAGCCGTCAGCAGAATCACAGGTACGTTATACTCCTCGCGCAGCTTTGTAAGCGCTGTTATTCCGTCCATTTTAGGCATCATTATATCTAAAAGGACAAGGTGAATATCATTTTTTGATAATACGTCAAGTGCTGTCTTGCCGTCATATGCTTCATAAACGGTATATCCTTCGGCTGTCAGGTATATTTTCAGAGCAGACACGATGTCGCGCTCGTCGTCACATACAAGTATGTTATACATTGCAATAACTACCTCCATGAATAATACTATCAAACCAAATATAAAGAATAAATAACCAAATTATTTAAGATTGTTTTAAGACGGCGCATTTTAACCCGTATACAAGAATAATATCATATAAAACAACAAAAAACTCCGGCTAACGGATAAATCCGTTAGCCGGAGTTTGCATTTTACTTAATTTGTAGGTTCTATACTAAATGTTGGGGTGGCCAACGGATAGAGCAAAAAAATAAAAAAAAGAGAGA
>LFTK01000050.1 GCA_001513385.1 Clostridiales bacterium DTU064 | reverse complement strand
GGCTGCTCATACGTCAATCAATGCTAATATACTGTAAAATAAATATAATATCAACTCATATGATGAAAGATAAGTATGGAAAAGAAAAACAATAAGCTATATACAGCTAAAGGCGGCGAAATTATAACAAAAGACGGGAAGACAATGCTCCGCATCACAAAAAAGTCGGGCGTGCCGTATCTTGCAACAGGCGCGCTGTGGCTTTTGTGGGCGCTCTTGTTCCCGCTTTATAAGCTTGTCCATATCATTGTGGCGGCTGTAGTCGGAGCCGTGCTTTTTGTTATACTTGATCGCAAAATCCCGGCAAAGGAGGAGCTTGTTGAAATCAATCTTTCAACAGGTGTTGCCGATGCCGATACAATAATTGAAAAAATAGCTGCTATGCGCGAAAAACTGGCACAGTGCGCCGAACTTGCAGCACGGGGTGGCGACAAGGAGGTGCGAGGTGCGGCAGAAAGCGTGAGCGCTGCTGCCGAGAGGATATCGAAGCACCTGCGGCAAAGCCCGGAGGACGCAGGGCGCCTTCGTAGCTTTGCAAACTATTACATTCCGACAACGGAAAAGCTTGCTTTGGCATACAGCAAAATTCAGGGTGGTGCTGTTGGCGAGAATGCAACACGCACGCGTCAGTCTATAATAAACGCACTTGAGCTTATTGAAAAAGCATTTTCAGCGCAGCTTGACCGTCTTTACGATGATGACGCACTTGACATTTCATCAGACGTTGCCGTTCTTGAGGCGATGATGAAAAACGAAAATCTGTCATCAGTATCGTCAGATTTTAGTGATAATAAAAATGAAAGCGGCACAACTGGTACTGATGAAAATAAAAGCGGCGGCATAAGGCTTGAATTATAATAAACGAAAAAGGTATTGTTTGGGCAATTTCAATATTTTAATTAGCGGCAATCAACAGACACATCAATATTATGTTAGAAGAATATGTGACCACACATTTAATATAAGGAGAGTATGCAATGCAGGACATAAACAACAGCGAAATTAAATTACCGAATCTGGGCGGCGAGATACCTTCGCTGACGCTCGATCCGTTTTCCTCGGCTGCAGCAACCGAGGAGCCGAAACTTGACGTTGAACTTGGTACGAGTAAAACACTTGAATCCATAGCTGTTGATGACAGCATGTTAACTGAGCAGGAAAAGAAGCAAGTCGATGAATTCTCAAAGAAAATAGACATAAGAGATAATTCTATCATTATGCAGTATGGAGCGGCTGCACAGCAAAAGGTTGCAAACTTTTCTGATACAGCTCTTGCAAATGTCAGAACTAAGGATCTTGGCCAGATTGGCGGCCTTATAACAGATCTCATCCTTGAGCTGAAAGGTCTTTCACTCGGTGAGGAGGAAAAGGGATTTAAGGGCCTTTTCCGCCGCACTTCAAATAAAATTGCAGCGCTCAAGGCAAAATACGATAAAGCGGAAGTCAACGTCGACAAAATTTGCGACGTGCTTCAGGATCATCAGGTTCAGCTTCTCAAGGATATAGCTATGCTTGATAAGCTGTACGAGGTCAACCTTTCATACCAGAAAGAGCTGACGATGTATATAATCGCCGGTAAAAAGCGCCTAAAGCAGGCACGCGAGGTTGAGCTTGCCGAGCTATATGAAAAGGCAAATAAATCCGGCCTTGCCGAGGATGCACAGGCAGCCCGCGATTTTGCGGATCTCTGCGACCGCTTTGAGAAAAAGCTCTATGACCTTGAGCTGACCCGAATGATATCTATACAGATGGCGCCGCAGATAAGGCTGATTCAAAACAGCGACTCAATCATGACGGAGAAAATCCAGTCTGTGCTTGTCAATACAATCCCGCTCTGGAAGAGCCAGATGGTAATTGCGCTTGGCATGTCACATGCAAGCCAGGCAATGGCGGCACAGCGCGAGGTAACAAATGTTACAAATGCTCTCCTAAGGCAAAATGCCGATGCGCTTAAAACAAGCACGATTGATGTTGCACGCGAATCCGAGCGCGGTATCGTCGATTTGGAGACGCTCCAGCATACAAACCAGCAGCTTGTATCTACTCTTGAGGAGGTAATCCGTATTCAGGAGGAAGGCAAGGAGAAGCGTCGTGCATCAGAGGTAGAACTTGCCCGAATTGAGGCGGAGCTGAAACAAAAGCTGCTTGATTTACGCACAAGCGGTATCAATAAAAAATAAGCCCATCGAATGGATGTGAAATAAATGGACTTTCTGTATAACAGGCGTCTTGCTGCCGGAATAATGGCTGCTCTTATAGCAGTGTCTATTATAATTGGCGGTTATCGTGCGCTCTCAGGCTTTGCCGGCACTGTTGAGGGTGTCTTTGATGAGAGCATAGAGCCTAAAAAGCTATCGCGGAAATTTAGTGGCTTTGGTGGTGATGCGCTCGCATCAAAATATGAAGCTTTATACCCGGACGACGAGCGCGACATTCTTTATTATGTCGGTGCATCAAAAGATGCGGGTGGCAAGCTTCTTTCGCTTGCACGGGTTCATCTCGGAAGCACAGACAGTGATGTTTTGCGCCTTGAAGCAGCGGTTGCTACTGCCGGGACGGCAGTTTCGCCGTCTGAGGCGGCAAAAGCAATGAACGACCTAAAATCTTCCGCTAAGTCAGTAGCAGCAAAAATAGAAGCTGCCGGGGTCGGGGGTGATGATGCTTCAAACGCAAAATATTATGCAAAGGACATCGAAAGCTACGCGGCAAAAATTGATCATAAAGCTGTTGTTTATAACGAAATAGCTGAAGTATATAACAAAAAAATCCGCGGAGCTTTCCCGGTGAAGATTATTGCGTCTTTAGTCGGAGTGCCGGCAGCGGAATACTATAAATGAGTATTGATTTTTTGATTGTGGATTACAAGTTGCGAGGGACAGCTTTAAATTATAAAAACGGCATGTACCGCCGTACCCGGAGGTTTTAAGCTTTAATGAAAAAAATAAAAAATATAAAATGGCTTCGCAGGATACTGGCGGCCATCGTATGTTTGGTGTTCTTGTCGGCTGTCACAACAATTGTTGTTACTGCTGTCAACATACCAAAACCAACAGCGGAATTCTATGTTGCGGACTTTGCGAACGTACTTGACAAGACAACAGAAGACTACATCATTTCAGTAAACAAATCGCTTGAGTCTAAAAACGGTGCACAGGTTGTCGTTGTGACTGTTGATTCGACAGAGTCCGACATTGAGGATTATGCCTATCGGCTATTCAATAACTGGGGGATAGGCTCATCGGTTTATAACAACGGTGTTTTAATCCTCTTTGCAATCGGCGATGATAACTACTACATCATGACGGGCTATGGCATAGAGGATGATTTTCCTACAAGCGTCCTGTCTAAGATAATTGATAATAGAACAGAGCCGTACTTTGCAGATAAAGATTATAATAAGGCTGCGAGCTCGACAGTTGAGGCTTTTGTTGAGAAGCTTGAGTCCATGTCGTTCGGTGGCGGCAGTAACAATCTTCCCGATGGTTTATATGACGGACAGAATCAAGCGGAGCAAAAGCCAGGCTTTTTCAGCCGATTAATTTCTTTCATTGCTACGCTCGGCTACTTAGCAGTTGTAATTATAATTCTCGTTTTAATTATAGTTTTAAGTGTTGTTAGCTCCTTTACGCGCCCGCGTTTTTACGGTGGGTGGTTTTTCAGACCCCGGTGGATTATATGGCCGTGGTGGCATCCCAGAGGTCCGAGAGGTCCCGGTGCACCTCCACCTCCACCGCCCAGACCACCAAGACCGCCAAGATCAACTGGCGGCTTTGGCGGCGGACGTACAGGCGGGTTCGGCGGTGGACGCACAGGTGGCTTTGGTGGCGGCCGTGGCGGTGGCGGCGGAACCCGTGGTGGTGGCATTGGCCGCAGGTAAACAGCTGAAAACAGCTAAAAACACCTGTTAACAGCTGTTAACAGCGTAAACAGCCATGAGTTAAGATTGAAACCGCAGAGTAATGAAACACTATAAAATAACAAAGGACAATATTTAAATAAAACAAAAAAAGACATAAAAAACGGCTCACAGGGCCGTTTTTTACGGTGAAAATAAAAATTTAGATTATATAAAAGCTATGACGATTTTAACTGTTGATTCCGTCTCGCTTTCATACGGCGTGACGACTATATTTGAGGATATAAGTTTTTCCATAAACGAGGGCGACAAGCTTGGTATTATCGGGGTAAACGGATGTGGTAAATCAACGCTTCTTTCAATGATATATGGCGATGACGACACCCGTCCCGATAATGGCAGCATTTATATCGCTAAGGGTAAAACAATCGGGCTTCTGCGGCAGGACGATCCTTTTGAATTGTCGGTTAACAGTGATGGTGACGCGGCAAGTAATACGGACAGCGAGGCGACAGTTCTTCAACAGATGTACCGTGCTTTTCCGCGCCTTGTTGCAGCAGAGAAACGCATGGCAGTACTCGAAAATTTTATGGCAAACGTGTCACCCGAGCTTGACACATATGCGCGCGCAGTTCGTGAACATAGCGCTCTTATGCAGTTTTATAATGAAAACGGCGGAAATTATTATAAATCGCTGTGCGCATCGGTTCTTGCGAAGCTTGGATTTGATAAGACATATCATGATTTGCCTGTATCGTCGCTCTCCGGCGGGCAGCGGACGCGTCTTGCCCTCGTAAGGCTCATCCTGTCGGAGCCTGACATACTTATGCTTGACGAGCCGACGAACCATCTTGACATGGATTCGCTTATATGGCTCGAGGGCTTCCTTTCAACATACAAAAAAACTGTCATTGTTGTTTCCCATGACAGATATTTTCTTGATCGTGTGACGACAAAGACGCTTGAAATTGAAAACAAGCGCTCAAAGCTTTACAATGCTCCGTATTCAGGCTATGAGGAGCAGAAGAAAGCCGAGAGAGAAGCGCAAATGCGCCTTTATGAGCAGCAGCAAAAAGAGATAAAGCGCCAGCATGACATAATCGAGCAGCAGCGTCGTTTTGGCCGCGAGCGGAATTTCGTGACGATACGAAGCCGCGAGAAATATTTAGAGCGCATGGAGCTTGTGGACAAGCCTGACCCGCTGCCGAAGTCAATAAATTTTAAGATTGAAAGTTCCGGCAGAAGCGGAAATGATGTGCTTGACGTTCGCGGGCTGAGTGTGGCATATGGCGATAAAACTGTTTTTACGAATCTATCGTTTTCTGTAAAACGCCTTGATCGCCTTTTCATCATCGGCCCGAACGGATGCGGTAAATCAACGCTGATAAAGCTTCTGACGGGAAAACTGACGCCAAAAGAGGGCGTTATCGAATACGGAGTAAACGTCGAGGTTTATTATTACGATCAGGAAAACCAGAACCTTGACCCTGAAAACACCGTTATCGAGGAAATATGGAGTCAGTACCCGAAACTTACGCAAACAGAAGTGAGAAGCGCTCTTGCGAAGTTCCTTTTCATCGGTGACGATATTGAAAAGCCCGTTTCCGTGCTATCCGGCGGCGAGCGGGCAAGGCTGACCTTTTGCAAGCTCATGCTTTCACCCGTTAATGTGCTCATACTTGACGAGCCGACAAACCACCTTGACATAAAATCACGCGAGGTGCTTGAAGCAGCGCTTGCTGAGTTTAAAGGCACAATAATTGCTGTGTCGCACGACAGGTATTTCATGGACCGGCTGGCGACGCGTATCCTTCCGCTTACACCTGACGGCGCTGTTTGTTTTGAGGGCACATACTCGGAGTATGCTGATTATATTGCAGCAAAAGCCAAAGCTGAGGAAGAGCAGAATCAATCCTCGCAAAACAAGGAAAGTGAAGCGAAAAGGCAGTACATTAATGCAAAAAAGGAAGCAGCAGAACGCCGCAAGCGTGAGCATATGGCGCAAAAAATAGCAGCAGAGATTGAAGCGGCAGAAGCGGAGCTTGTTAAAGTGGAAAGCGAACTATACGGTGAAGCAGCAACAGATTATATACGCGCGGCTGAACTTGATGACAGGCGCATACAGCTTGAGGAACGGCTTTATGCTCTCTACGAGGAGCAGGAAGCGCTTGAAAAGCTGCTGCAGAATCAGTGATTTAGCGCGTAGATATACCACATAAGCCTTACCTGAAGTGGTGTAACTTAAAACAGACGTTCTCCCTGCCAAAACTTTATTGAACATAACATAAAACATAATATACTATATACTGCAAAATGAAAGCCAAACTCAAATAGAGCTTGGCTTTAGTTGTTTTATACGGTTATATTACTATTGTGATATTTCGCACTGCTGGAGAGAATTTTATATATTTCCTACGGTGCAATGCCCGAAGTTTCGGTTATTATTTACCGACTGAGTTTATGAGTATACGGCCGAGGGCTGAATCAGGACCGAGGACAACAGTTTTCTCGTTGCCCGTTAGCGAAGCTTCAAGTGCTTCAAGAGCCTTAATAAACTCATAGAAGTCGCGTTTGTCTTCTGTATCATATGCTTCGGCGAGAATGCGCATGTATTCAGCCTCGCCTTCAGCTTCAATTTTCGCGGCTTCCGCTTCGGCGTCGGAGATTATGATATTAACCTTTTTATCGACCTCATTTTTAATAAGAGAAGCCTGGTATTCGCCGTTTGCCGTATACTCGGCAGCGATTCGCTCGCGGTCGGAAATCATGCGCTCATAAACAGCCTGCTCGTTAGCCTCGGGGAGATCGAAGCGTTTAATCTTAACGTCGATAACAGAGATGCCGTAAACAGCTGCGTTTTTTGCGACGTCGGTTGTTATACCCGCATAAATATCTTTACGGGCGGTTACGGCTTCTTCGTTGATGATATCGTCCTGCTTGAGCGTACCCATCAGGTTCTTCAGTGAGTTATATGTAAGAGCGTCAAGGCGCGTTTCCGCTTCAGATATTGTGCCGAGTGTCTGATAGAAGAGAAGCGGATCGGTTATACGCCAGATAAGGTAGCTGTCAACAGTCATACTTTTCTGGTCTGCTGTTAAAACTTCGGACTGTGGGACATTATAGAGCATCACGGTGTCCGGAAACGAACGCACTTCGTCGACAAACGGAGCCTTAAAGTGAAGCCCGGCTTCGTCGGTAATATCTATCATTTTTGAAAAACGGAAAACGCATGCGAATTCGTTTTCAGCAACGATGTAAAAACAGTCAAAGAGAATAGCAACAGCAAAAATTACGATAACACCGGTGATTATAAGACCTATAATTGTTTTCTTTTTCATTTACTGTGCTACCTCCCCTGTATTTTTATTGTTGGTGCCGCTATTATTTATGCCGCTATTGTTAGCAAAATTATCGAGCGGTAAAAGCGTCTCGACGCCTTTTTCATTTGTTGTAATAATATAAAGTTTTACGTCCGGCAAAACCTTTGAGATTGTTTCATAATACATACGAATACGGGTAATGTCCGGATTATTAACGTACTCGTTGTACATTGCATTGAACTTGGCAACGGCTTTGACAGCTTCGTTTATTCTGTTTTGCTTTAAGTATTCAGCATTCTTTTTAAGCGAGTCTGCCTTTGCTTGTGCTGCCGGGATTTGTGCGTTTTGATATGCTTCTGCATTGTTAATTGCTTTTTCAGCACCCTGTTTTGCTGTTTCAACGGCTTTAAAAGCTGCCGTTACAGTTTCTGTCGGAGGTTCACTGTCTTGAATTGTCACGTCAGTTAGTATCAGGCCAATATCGTAATTTGCCAAGATTTCGGTAATCAAATCCTTGACTTTAATCTGAATCTCTGTTTTCCCGTCTGTCAGAACACTGTCAACATTTGTTGAGCCGATAACGCTTCTTATCTGGCTCTGGACAAGATTTTTCAATATCATGTCCGGATTCGCTGAGTTGTAAAGGTATTTAACGGGGTCGGAGATTTTGTACTGCACGAAAAAGTCGACGTTGACGATGTTGTAGTCACCGGTGATCATCTTGCTTTCGCTTTCAACCGATGTATAAGTGCCGTCTTCTTTTGTCGCATAACCTATTTCAATTTTCTGATAAACGTTTGTCTCAACGGTTTTAACTTTTTGAATGCCAAACGGAATCTTAAAGTGGATTCCGGCGCCGTTTGTCGCCGTAACGCGCCCAAATGTCGTGACAACGGCTGTTTCTTGCTCATCAACCGTATACCAGCAAGTTCCGATAAGGGCAAACAAGAAAATCAAGCCGATGGCTAAAAAAATCAAACCAACGATATTCGGCCGTTTTTTTGTTTTATCGACGTAGCTTCTTGTGTTCAATTTATCCTCCTTTTATGACAGCGAGACGCTGTAATTTGGTGCTTCCTTTGTAATGCTTATGTCGTGCGGATGTGATTCGCGCAATCCTGCGCTTGAGATGCGGACAAAACGCCCGTTTTTCTGCAGCGTCGGGATATCAGGCGCACCGCAGTAGCCCATACCGGAGCGGAGACCACCCATGAGCTGATATACAGTGTCGGTAAGCGGCCCCTTGTACGGAACTCTTCCCTCAACGCCTTCGGGAACAAGCTTTGAATTTTTCTCCTGGAAGTAGCGGTCGCGGCTACCCTTTTCCATTGCGGCAATAGAACCCATACCACGGTAGACCTTGAAACGGCGGCCCTGGTAAATTTCGCTCTCGCCGGGGCTTTCCTCGCAGCCGGCAAATAGCGAGCCTATCATAACGACGTCAGCACCGGCAGCAATAGCCTTCGTTATGTCGCCGGAATACTTGATTCCGCCGTCTGCGATTACGGGAATTCCATGCTTTGCTGCGACAAGAGCTGCATCGTATATAGCTGTTATCTGCGGCATGCCAATACCGGCGATAACGCGCGTTGTGCAGATGGAACCCGGCCCGATACCGACCTTGACAGCATCAGCACCGGCAGCAATTAAGTCTTCCGCCCCTTCGGCAGTTGCAATGTTTCCTGCTATTATCTGCGCGTCGGGGAACATATTTTTAAGCATATAAACAGCGTTTAATATGCCCTCTGAGTGGCCGTGCGCCGAGTCAACAACAAGAAAGTCAGCGCCGGCGGCAAGAAGACGTGAAGCACGCTCTTTCAGGTCGGCGCTGACACCGACGGCAGCGCCGCAAAGAAGGCGACCGGCTTCATCTCTTGCGGAATTAGGATAGCGGTTTGCTTTTTCTATGTCTTTAATTGTGATGAGCCCCTGAAGTTTAAATTCGTCGTCGACGATGGGCAGCTTTTCAATTTTATGCTTGCGAAGAATTTCCTGTGCTTCTGCAAGCGTAGTTCCGGGCTTTGCCGTGACAAGGTTTTCCTTTGTCATCACTTCCTTGATTTTTATATTGTATGTTGTCAGGAAGCGGATGTCGCGGTTTGTAATTATGCCGATGAGCTTATGCGAATCATCACATATCGGAACGCCGGAAATCTTGTATTTCGCCATGAGTTCGGCTGCTTCATAGACGTAATTTTCCTCTGAGAGGAAAAACGGGTTTGTAATGACGCCGTTTTCGCTGCGTTTGACACGCTCAACCTCGTCAGCTTGCTTGTCTATCGACATATTTTTGTGTATCGTACCGACACCGCCCTCGCGAGCAATAGCAATAGCAAGAGCAGACTCGGTTACTGTGTCCATAGCCGCGCTCATGAGGGGGATATTCAGTTTTATCTTTTTTGTCAGTCGTGTTTCGAGCGATACTTGAGAAGGCAAAACGCTGCTTTTTGCCGGTATCAGCAGCACATCGTCGAAGGTAAGGCCTTCTTTTACGAATTTATCGCCGTATGCTTCATTTTCACATAAGGGTATCATATGGGGATCATCCTTTCAAATTCAAGTAATTTTTAAATATTAATTATACCGTGGAAAAACGATTGTGTCAAATAAATCCGATCGAAAATATAAAGTATTGGCATTGGTATTTTCTTTAAAGCCCTGCTATATTATCCTTTTTCTCTTGACAAACATGAATATTGGGTATATAATATGTCAAAATAAACGGGGGTGCTGCGAAAAGCGGCTGAGATGGCGAATGCCGAACCCCAGAACCTGAGACGGGTAATTCCGGCGTAGGAAGTTTATTTATTTGATAAGTTCATTTTTGATATTATCTTTATAAATAACATTTCCACCCGGAGATTATCTTCGGGTGGATTTTTTTTGCAAAAGAAAGGTAGTGAAAAAATGAAGGAAAAAAAGTTTAGTCTCCGTTATCTTGCAGAGAGCGCATCACTCATAGCTCTTGCAACAGTACTTTCGCTCATTGTAGTCTATAAAGCGCCATACGGCGGCTCGCTCACTTTGTTTTCGATGGTTCCGATAATAATGATTTCCGTACGGTATGGCGTGACAAAAGGGCTTTTTGCAGCTTTTGTTTATTCAATCATCCAGCTTCTTTTAGGGCTTTCTAACTTTTCGTATATACCGTCGTGGCAGGGAATCGTAGCAAGTGCGCTTTTTGACTATATTCTTGCCTTTACAGTTCTCGGCTTTGCGGGAATGTTTATCAGGATGAAAGCTTTTTCCGGTAAGTACGGAAAATATGGTGCCGTTGCGCTTGGTTCAGCGATAACAGTTATTGCGCGCACAGTTATTCATATGTTTGCAAGCGTTTTTATCTGGCGTTCGCTGTGGCTTGAGTGGTATGCTGATGATCCTACAAACATAGTCAACAGATTCAGCCCGTGGATGTTTGCTCTTATTTACAACATATCGTATATGCTGCCGGAACTTGTTTTAACCCTTGTAGCAACACCTGTTGTTGCAAGCCTTTATGATTTCGGTATGAAAAATAAAAAAGAAGAGCCCGAAAAAAATAACGAATAAATCTGATTTTGATGATAACAGAGTGTTTTCAGTTTCGTGCGTCATAAAAGGCTACAAAAACAGGCTCTGATTGTAACTGCTATATAAAACAGAACATATTTCTACATCTCCTATGCCGGATATGCGTTTGTATTTTACAAGCAAGATGCTTTACTTAACACATGACAACAAAAAAGACTGTCGAAAACGAATCGACAGTCTTTTTTGCTCACAGGGGCAGAAGGATTCGAACCCACGACCCACGGTTTTGGAGACCGGTACTCTACCAGCTGAGCTATACCCCTGTATTTAAACGCCGATATTTGATTACAATCGGCGTTTTTGATTATAACATAGAGCGACATCGTTTGCAATACCCTATATAAAATTTCCTTTTATATGTCCGGGGTTCGGCAAGGGGTAAAAAGCAAACGATTTTTTGCTTGTAAACAAGTCGTAAATGGTATATAATATAAAAGATTTTCTTGATTTGTGTTTTAGGTAGGAGGTGGGCTGCTTTTTGCCAAGCATATTTGATTTATTAAAGCGCACATCGAAGAAAGAAGATGAGCAGTCGACACAACCTATATCAATGATTGTCGCCGGGCTTGGCAATCCCGGGCAAAAGTATGAGCGTACGCGCCATAATGCAGGTTTTCTTGCTATCGATTACATGGCGGGAGAGCTTGGTTTCACCGTCAAGCGCTTGCGCTTTAAGTCGCTATGCGGCGAAGCTTTCTTTGGCGGGGTGCGTGCGCTTGTCATGAAGCCGCAGACGTATATGAACAACTCCGGTGAAGCGATACGAGAAGCGGCTGAGTTTTATAAGATACCAACAGAACGCATCCTTATAATATGCGATGATATAAACCTCCTGCCGGGAGTAGTGCGCATCCGGGCGCGCGGAAGCGACGGCGGCCATAACGGGCTTAAAAGCATTATTTGTCAGCTTAATTCAGATGCTTTCCCGCGTATAAGAATCGGCGTTGGCACAAAGCCTTCATCTGAGTGGGATCTTGCGGACTGGGTGACGGGCAACTTCACGGTGGAGGACGGGAAAAAGCTCTTTGAAGCCTTCCCGCGTGTTGCCGAAGCAGTGCCACTCATAGCTGAGGGTAAGATTGAGCTTGCTCAGTCGCGTTACAACGGCTGATAAAGGCAACAAAGAGATAAAACAAAAAACAACACAATATATGATGAAATTGAAATTAAAATACAAGAGAAGTAAGAGTAGCAGAAAATCTGGTGCATCCGGCGATGTAGGCAATCCATATGGGTATAACTGAATTTATACGCGCTGAGCGGGACTACGGTGCATTTTCCGAGACGCTTATAGCACAGCTGAAAAACAGCGCACGTCCTCGCCCGATTGTCGTATCGGGTCTTTGCGAGGGGGCAGCGACATCGTTTTATACCTGCCTTGCTGCCGATGTAAAAGCTGCTGGAGGTGCGGGAACTTTATTTCTTGTGCCCGGGGATACCGAAGCCGCAGCTCTTTTCCGCCGGCTTTCAAACGCTGGTATTCGCACGCTTTTATACCCGACGCGCGACCTGCTTTTTCATAACGCGACAGCCTCCCATGAAAGCGAACATGAGAGGCTTTTTGTGCTGGCTAAAATTATGTCGGGGGAGTGGGATGCTGTTGTTGCTACCCCTGATGCAGCGCTTAGCTTCACCATGCCGCCTGCTGCATTGGAAGAGCGGATAATAACTTTGTCCCTTGGCGATGAAATTTCGCGGGAGGAGCTGCTTCGCCGCCTGACAGACGCGGGATATGTGCGTGCAGAGGAAGCAGGTGGCGTCGGTCTTTTCTCCGTCAGAGGCGGAATTATCGACATATACCCGACGACGCTTGACGACGCGGGGAATGCTGACAGCGGCAGTGATAAAGGTGGTAGCACAGTCAATGAGCAGCTTAATCCCATGCCAGTCCGTCTTGAGTTTTTCGGGGATGAGGTTGACCGTATATCTATATTTGACCCTACAACACAGCGCACAATAAATTCGATAACAAAAATAACTATTTTACCGGTGCGCGAGCTTTGTCCTCGCGGTGAGGATCGCGAAGCGATAGAGAAGGTGGCGCGCTCGCTTATAAAAAAGGCGGAAAACGAGACAGTCCGCGCTCAGCTATCATCAGAAGCGGACTATGCGGCAAACGGACTCCCGATTCCGTCGATTGATAAATATATGAAGCTTGTTTTCGGCGGCGGGGTGTGCCTTCTTGATTATTTTGATGCTTTAGGGCGCATTGCGATAATTACAACGGACGTTAATGGCGTTAAAAAACGCCTTGACGGCTATATGTGGCAGCTTGGCGAGGACATAAAAGAAATGCTCGCCGACGGGCTTATAACGCCTGAGCTTGCCGAGTACTCATTTTACGAAGATAAACTTGATTTGTTTCGCGAGAAAAACGCGCATGTAGCTTGCAGCACTTTCTCCCCTGCCGGAATGTCGGGGCGCTCTCTTGCAGGGCTTTATGGCTTCTCGTCGCGCCGCGGTGTTGCTTACTCGGGCAATATGAACCTGCTTGCCGAAGATGCGGCGTCTTTTGTGCGAGGGGGATATAAAATTGCCGTTGCTTGCGGCAGCGAAGCGGCGGCCGAGGTGACGGCATCCGCCCTGCGTGATGCCGGAGTGTCAGCTGTTGCGGTGTCCGATGTTTCATATAAGGATATGGAGCCGGGCGTTGTTTATGCTGTTCCCGCGGCCAACCCCGAAGGATATGAGCTGCCGGTGTCAAGAATTGTGCTATTGTCGTTTTCATCCGAAACACAAGAACGGCGCACACAAAAGCGCACAAGGATAGATGCTGCAGGACGCCGAGCAGGAACAGCATCGCAGAAAATATTATCATATAACGATCTTACGCCCGGCGACTACGTTGTTCATGAGGCTTACGGTATCGGCCGTTATCTTGGGATAGAAAACTTAACGACGGCCGGCGTGTCGCGGGATTATATAAAAATTCAATATGCCGGAACAGATATTCTTTACCTGCCGACAGATCAGCTCGGGCTTGTTTCAAAATATATAGGCGCAAATGCCGATGGTGTTGTTAAGCTTTCAAAAATGGGCGGCACCGACTGGATACGAGCAAAGTCACGAGCAAAAGCGGCAGCAAAGGATATGGCGAAGGAGCTTATAACCCTTTACGCTGAGCGCCGTCGCAAGCACGGTTTTGCCTTCCCTCCGGATGATGAATTTCAGCGCGGCTTTGAGCTTTCATTCGAATATGAGGAAACGGAAGCTCAGCTTGCGGCGATAGAAGAAATAAAACGCGATATGGAAAGCCCGTGGCCTATGGACAGGCTTCTTTGCGGAGACGTCGGTTATGGCAAAACTGAAGTAGCGCTAAGAGCTGCTTTCAAGGCAATACTGGCAGGTAAACAGGTAGCTTTTCTCGTTCCGACGACAATTCTTGCGTATCAGCATTTCACGACTGCTATGGCACGGATGCGTCCGTATCCGATTACAATAGAAATGCTGTCACGTTTCCGCTCACCGGCGCAGCAGGAGGAAATTTTGCGCAAATTGCGCCGCGGTGAGATTGATATGATAATCGGAACACACCGTCTTATTTCCCAGGACGTAAAATTCCGCGACCTCGGGCTTTTAATTGTCGATGAGGAGCAGCGCTTCGGAGTTGCGCAAAAAGAAAAGCTAAAACAGCTTGCAAGGGGCGTTGATGTTCTGACACTGACAGCAACGCCGATTCCGCGCACGCTTAATATGGCGATGAACGGCATCCGCGATATGTCAATCCTTGACGAAGCGCCCGGCAACAGGTATCCGGTTCAGACATACGTGCTTGAACACGATGATGCTGTGATACTTGAGGCAATACGCCGTGAACTGCGGCGCGGCGGACAGGTTTTCTACCTGTACAATAGGATTGACGGCATACATCAGGTAGCGGAAAGGTTGCGCCGTTCGTTGCCCGATGCGCAGATTGCTGTTGCGCATGGTCAGATGGACCGCGATAGGCTTGAGGTGATATGGCAGTCGCTTCTTGACGGAGAAATTGACATACTCGTGTCAACGACAATAATTGAGACGGGAGTTGACGTGCCGAATGCCAATACTCTTATAATTGAGGACGCCGACAGGCTCGGACTTGCGCAGCTTCATCAGATACGCGGGCGCGTCGGACGCTCAGGGCGGCGGGCATATGCCTATTTCACATTCAAACGTGGAAAAGCATTGTCTGAAGAGGCGACAAACCGCCTTGAAGCAATCCGCGAGCATACGGAATTCGGCGCGGGGTTCCGTGCAGCGCTGCGCGACATGGAGATACGCGGGGCGGGCAATCTCTTGGGTCCTCAGCAGCACGGACACCTAAATGCTGTTGGCTATGATATGTATATCCGCCTGCTTGAGGCTGCCGTTCTTGAAGAAAAAGGCACCCCGATGCCTGCCGAGCTGCCCGAATGTACTGTTGACTTGCGCGAGGATGCTTATCTTCCACAGTCTTATATCAACAGTTCCCGTCATCGCATGGAAATGTATAAGAAGATTGCAAACATTGAGAATGAGGATGACGTGCGCGATATGTACGATGAGCTTACCGACCGCTTCGGTGAGCCGCCGGCTGCGGCTAAATCCCTGCTTGACATCGCTCTTATCCGCGGGCTTGGACGCGCGTCCGGCATACGTGCAATTGAACAGCGAGACAGTGAAATCAGCATAAAGCCGCATAAGCTTGAAATTGACGTGTGGGCGAAGCTTGTTGATGCTGTGCGCTGCGAGCGAAACCGTCAGCCGCGCATAGTTTCGGCAAATCCGCCGTATATTACAGTCCGGCTGACATCGGGCGAGCGCCCGTCGGCAGTTGTCATATCGCTGTTAAAGAAATTTATACAAATCAAAGACGGTGCGATGTAGACATAAGGTGCCGGAAATTGATATAATTATATTTGTTAATCAAAAAAATGCTTTAGTGTTTTAAACGAGGTGCTGATATCAATGCTGAAAAAATTCACGATTATAAAATTCACGGCGCTGGTTGTTGCAGCGGCAACCATTGCTACTGTGCTCTCTGCGTGCGGTAACGCAGGGGAGCCGGCGCTTGAATACGGCGATATCATCGTCACCTCGCGCATGTATGAATACTGGGCTGCTCATTATAAAGCCGTGTTTATGCGGTCATACGCCGGAATTTCCGATACGGATGAGTTCTGGGATTCTGAAGCAACGGATGGGATGACAGCAGAGGAATACCTTTCGGTCGTTCTTCTTGAAAATGTCAAGAAAAACGTAGCCGGCGCGTGGCTTTTCGATTACATGGGGCTCAAGTTTACATCTGACATGAAAAAAGAGGTCAAGGAAGGAATAGATGACCTTTGCAAAAACCTTGCCGACGGAAAAAAGCGAACATTTAATGAGTATCTTTCGCAATTTGGCATAAATGACGATATTTTATACGATATATACGTCATGGATGCAAAGGTTTCATATTGCTATAATTATCTTTTCGGTGAATCGGGCATAGCTGAGATATCAGATAATGATAGAAAAAAATTCCTTGACGATAATTATTCTCACATACAGCACCTTTATATAAACAATAAGTATAAATATGTTCTCGATGAAAACGGGAATTACACTTATGACGAAAATGGCAAAGTTGTGACAAAAGACCTGACAAGCGATGAAATAGCCGAGAAGGAAAAAGCGATTGCCGCTGTTGAAGAGGGGCTCAATTCAGGCGCGTCCTTTGAGGAACTTTGGGAAGAATACTCAGAGGACAAGTCTTATGAAAAGGGTTATTATATATCATCTGATACGAAGTTTATAACAGATGTTGTCACAGCGGCATTTAAAATTAAAGTCGGCGAATGGACAAAGGTCGAAACACAATACGGCGTCCACTTCATCAAGCGTTATGCTATGGATGAAGCGCCGTGGAACGACAAAGCATACACAGATTTCTTCCTTGACTTTGAAGATAAGCTCAAAGAGTATCTTTTCACGAAAATGCTTGGGGACGTTACGGATAAGATAACAGTTTACACGGATGTGACAAGTAAAATTAAGCTTCGTGATGTCAAGCCGAGCTATTATGTATAAGTTGTATAAGCTTACAGCATAAAAAGATTTATCGTAAAAGAATGATATAAGCTAAAACGAAAACAAACTTACACGGCGCTTTTTGCGCTAAAAAAGAAAAAGACGGATATGACCGAAAGACAGAAAAAAATCAGAAACTTTTCAATAATTGCGCATATTGACCACGGAAAGAGCACGCTTGCCGACCGCATAATTGAGGCGACTCATTCCGTTGATGAGCGCGAGATGGAAGATCAGCTTCTTGACAATATGGATCTTGAGCGCGAGCGCGGCATAACGATAAAAGCTCACGCTGTCAGGCTTGAGTACAAAGCTGATGACGGGGAGACATA
Organism: Clostridiales bacterium DTU064; assembly: GCA_001513385.1. Classification (GTDB taxonomy): domain Bacteria; phylum Bacillota; class Clostridia; order Oscillospirales; family CAG-272; genus DTU064. The sequence continues at coordinate 24,776 of LFTK01000050.1, read as the reverse complement.
TATTTTTAACCTTATCGACACACCCGGTCACGTTGACTTTAACTATGAGGTATCCCGCTCGCTGAATGCCTGCGAGGGGGCGCTTCTTGTTGTCGACGCGACACAAGGAATACAGGCTCAGACGCTGGCTAATGCTTATCTTGCGGCCGACGCCAACCTTGAGATTGTTCCTGTTATCAATAAAATCGACCTTCCTTCTGCCGACGTTGATCGTGTTCGCGCTGAAATTGAAGATGTAATCGGCATCCCGGCCGAAGGGTGTCCGGCAGTCAGTGCAAAAACGGGCCTTAATATAGACGATGTGCTCAAAGCTATCGTCCGTGATATTCCACCACCCGGCGGGGATGAGAACGCACCTCTGCGCTGCTTGATATTCGACTCGTACTTTAACAGTTACCTCGGCGTCGTTGTTTATGTGAGAGTAATTGAGGGGACACTGCGCCCGGGTGATCGCATAAAGATGATGAGCACGGGGCAGGAGTTCGACGTCGTAGAAGTCGGGTACATGAAGCCGCTGGGGCTTACTAAGGCTGAATATCTTGCCGCAGGGGACGTCGGTTATATAACAGCGAGCATCAAAGCTGTTGCAGATACTCGCGTCGGCGATACAATAACGACAGCAGAAGGAGGGGCAACAGAACCGTTGCCCGGCTTTAAAGCGTCGGTGCCGATGGTATACGCCGGAATTTATCCCGCAGACGGCGCCCGCTATGGCGATTTACGTGATGCGCTTGAAAAGCTGCAGCTCAATGATGCAGCGCTGCACTTTGAGCCGGAAACATCGGCTGCTCTTGGCTTCGGCTTCCGTTGCGGATTTCTTGGCCTTCTCCATATGGAGATAATAGAGGAAAGGCTTGAGCGCGAGTTCGGGCTTGACCTTATCACAACGGTGCCAAGCGTTATTTATGAGATTAAAAAGCGCGACGGGAGCATTGTCCGAATCGACAACCCGACGAATTACCCGCCGCCGGATGAAATTGAGGTTGCCCGCGAGCCTATTGTGCGTGCAAGCATAATTACGCCGACAGAATACATTGGCGGGATAATGGATCTTTGCACCGATCGCCGTGGTATCTTCCACGATATGAAGTATATTGATGCGACGCGAGTTGAGCTTCATTATAGCCTGCCGCTCAATGAGATTATATATGACTTTTTCGATGCGCTTAAGAGCCGGAGCCGCGGTTATGCGTCGCTTGACTATGAGATGGAAGGCTATGCAGACAGCAAGCTTGTCAAAATCGACATTCTTTTGAACGGAGACCCGGTGGATGCTTTGACATTCATTGTCCACGAGGAGAAAGCATACGCACGCGCGCGTAAAATAGTCGTTAAATTAAAGGAAAACATACCGCGTCAGCTTTTTGAGATTCCTGTTCAGGCTGCAATCGGCTCGCGTGTCATTGCCCGTGAGACTGTAAAGGCGCTTAGGAAGGATGTTCTTGCAAAATGCTACGGCGGTGACATAACGCGAAAGAAGAAGCTTCTTGAAAAGCAGAAAGAAGGCAAGAAGAGAATGCGCCGGTTCGGTACTGTTGAGGTTTCACCGGAAGCGTTTATGGCAGTCCTCAAGCTTGACGACGAATAGAATAAGCAAATAAAAGAATCAGCTTAAAGTTAAGCTGGTAAGTTAATACGGTTGATACAATAATAAGGCAAGGTATGCCTTATATTGTGTGATATTATTAAGTTTTAAATCTATAAATGTGGAAGGGATTATAATTATGTTCATGATAAAGCGGAGGCATGGAAAGCGCCTCGGAATATATGTTCATATCCCTTTCTGCGCCTCAAAATGCTCGTACTGTGACTTTTATTCATATGTACCGAAATCGGCAGGTGTATATTCGAAACACATCGACACACTTATCCGGCACATGGAAAGTTACAAGGCGGCTTGTGCCGATTATTCCCCTGACACCGTCTATATCGGTGGCGGAACGCCGACCGTCCTGCCGCCTGAAGATTTTCTGCGTCTTATAAAAGCCATTAAACATAATTTTCACCTGCAGAAGTACCCTGAGTTTACGGTTGAAGCAAACCCTAAAACTGTTGACTTTGAAACGCTTACGCGTTACCGTCGTGCTGGCGTAAACAGGTTGAGCATGGGGCTTCAGTCGGCGAATAAAGCAGAGCTTGAAGCGCTCGGGCGCATACACACGCCCGCTGATTTTGAGGAAAGTTTCCGTGCCGCACGCGAGGCGAAGATAACGAATATAAATATTGATCTGATGTACGGCATCCCGTACCAGACATACAGATCATTCATGAATTCTCTGCAATTCACCCTTCGGTTAAAACCGGAGCATATATCAATATACGGGCTAAAGCTTGAACAAGGAACCCCGCTTGCCGCATCTGTGGCAAGCGGAGCTTACCCCATGCCAAGCGATGAGATGCAGTTTGCCATGTATCGCGATGCTATCGACATCCTTGCTAAAAACGGGTATGTTCAATATGAGATAAGCAATTTTGCCCGTCCCGGATTTGAGTGCCGCCATAATATAAAGTATTGGCGCTGCGATGAGTACCTCGGATTTGGTCCGGGTGCGCATTCGTACTTCAACGGATATCGTTTTTCGTTTAAACGGAGCATATCTTCGTATATGCGTGGTGTCAACTACGTATCAAAAGAAGAAATGACCGACGAAAACGAAATCATTCCACTGCGTGAGCGCGTCGGTGAATATATAATGCTGCGCATGCGAATGACGAGCGGCGTCGATTCGCGCGAGTTCTTCCGTCTGTTCGGTAAAGATTTCACACGTACCTATGGCAAAAAGCTCGAAAGATTTGTTCCCGGCGGATACGTTAAAGTTGAGAATGGTGTATACAGCTTCACACCTGCCGGAATGTTTGTATCAAATTATATCCTCTCCGAAGTTTTGAGTTTCAACGCTGACGGCACATTTATGCTTGAGTAAGTGGTTAAATTTGAAATGCCACGCTTTTGTAAAGCGTCGACAGCGGGAGATTTTAATCAAAATAACACAAAGAATTAAGTCAGGCAAACAAAAAGCCTGACTTTTTTATAGTTTTACCGGTGTTTTTTTCGCAGAAGGTTGATGTTGAAGCAGAAGTGATGCTTCTGACTGATGATAAAGGAAGATTATGGGACTAAATTTTAATTAATTTGTTGTTGATGATAAATAAACTGATTATTCTGCCGCAATGAGGGCATTTTAATATAAGAGAATTAGTCAAAACTGCGTGCATAATAAGAGGTGTCATCTTTATTTTGCGGGCAGATGATGAAAAAGTAGCAAAAACGCAAAAAATTTTTCAGTTAGCTATTGACAACTCGTAAGTTCAGCGATACTATAACAATAACGATAATGATTACTATTAAGGATTAGACATGGTAAAGAGATTTAGTGCTAAAAGAAACATGATCCGGGAAGCTCTCCTTGAGCTCGATCATCCGACGGCGTCGGATGTTTATGATTATATCCGCAAGGAGTATCCGAATATCAGCCTTGGCACTGTATACAGGAACCTAAGCGAAATGGCTGAAGACGGTGAGATTTTACGTCTTTCGATGTCAAACTCCCCGGACAGGTTCGACTTTAACACAGAAGATCACTACCATGTAGTTTGCACGGAGTGTGGTCATATACTCGACACCGGAGAGGGGCTTGACGCAAAGCTATTATCTGACCTTGACCGGGCAGTCGAAGCGTCAACTGGCCTTTTTGTCAAAAGCAGATACTTGCTTTTCTACGGTATCTGCCGCGAGTGTATGAAAAAAGACTCCGGCAAAGAGTAATCATTAATAAAAATTAAATGTATACAGAGGAGGACAAACAAATGTCTCTTATCGGAAAAGAAATAAACGATTTTAAAGTTCAGGCTTTTCACAATGGCGATTTCAAAACAGTTTCAAAGTCAGATATACTCGGAAAATGGTCGGTATTTGTATTTTACCCAGCTGATTTCACATTCGTATGCCCCACAGAGCTTGGCGACCTTGCGGACAATTATGATGAGTTCCAGAAGATCGGTTGCGAAGTTTACTCTGTGTCGACGGATACCCATTTTGTACACAAAGCATGGCATGATACTTCAGATACAATCAAGAAAATCAAGTTCCCGATGCTTGCTGACCCGACAGCGCAGCTTGCAGAGGACTTTGAGGTATATATTCCCGAAGAAGGTCTTGCGCTTCGCGGAAGCTTTGTCGTAAATCCGGAGGGCAAGATAGTTGCTTACGAGGTCAACTCAAACAACATCGGACGCGAAGCTTCGGAACTTTTAAGAAAAGTTCAGGCAGCACAGTTTGTTGCCGCACACGGCGATCAGGTTTGCCCTGCAAAGTGGAAGCCGGGCGCCGAAACGCTCAAACCATCTCTTGATTTAATAGGCAAACTATAAACTATAAGGAATATACTATGGGGAAGCTATATGACCTGATAATAATCGGCTCCGGCAGTGCGGGAATGACGGCCGGTATTTACGCCGGGCGCTCAAAGCTGAAAACACTCATCCTTGAAAAAGATGCACCCGGCGGGCAGATTAAAATAACATCGGAGGTCGTCAATTACCCCGGTATTATGCTGACGTCAGGCGAAGAGCTGAGCGCCACAATGCGCCGACAGGCTGAAAACTTTGGTGTTGAATTTACAAAGGCGACTGTTTTATCTGCCGATTTCAGCGGGGATATTAAAAAAATCCACACAACGGTGGGCGATTATGAAGCACTTTCCGTAATAATCGCCACCGGCGCGAAACCGCGTACGCTCGGTTTCAAAGGCGAGGCTGAATACAGAGGACGCGGCATAGGCTACTGTGCAACATGCGACGGCGGATTTTTCGCGGGGAAAGATGTGTTTGTCATTGGCGCGGGGTTTGCTGCTGCGGAAGAGGCAATATACCTTACGCGTTACGCGCGGAAAGTCACCGTCATAGCACGCGAGCCTGAGTTCACCTGCTCAAAATCTATTGCCGAAAAGGTACTGGCACACCCGAAAATCGAAGTCAAGTTCAACACTGAAATTATTGAAGCTGGCGGCGACAGTGTTTTAAAATACGCCCGTTTCATAAACAACAAAACAAACGAAGAGTGGCAATACGACGTTGATGATAAAGACTCAACCTTCGGAATCTTTATATTTGTCGGGTATATACCGGAGAGCGCAGAGTTTAAAGACAGCGTAAAGACGGATGAGTACGGCTATATCATCACGGACGATGAAATGAGGACAAATATCGACGGCGTTTACGCCGCTGGCGATGTCCGCCCGAAGATTCTGCGTCAGCTTGTGACGGCAACAGCCGACGGGGCAATAGCAGCGACATCCGCTGAAAGGTATATAACAGCTATAAAGGAGCGGCTCGGAATCCGGACAGAAGACGAAAATGTAGACGTAGACGGAAAAGGCAATGCTGTTGCGTCGGCGAGCAAAGCAGAAATGAAAGCGACGCAGGGGGCAGAGCAAAAGAAGCCACAAGAGAAAAAAGCAGAAGGGCAGCATTATTTTGACGACAGTCTCAGAGAACAGATAGCATCAGTTCTTGAGCGTTTTGAAAACACTGTCACGCTTGCCGCTGTCCTTGACCCGACACATGAAACTTATGGAGAGCTTGTCTCATTTCTCACCGATTTTTCATCATTGTCGGATAAAATAAAGCTTAAAATGCTCACAAAAGGGGAAGACGAGGAGTTTGAGCGCCGTGTTAACGCAACAATCTTCCCGACCATAGCCGTACTTGCGCCTGACGGAACACCAACCGGTGTCCAGCTCCACGGAATCCCCGGCGGGCACGAGATAAATTCATTTATCATAACGCTTTACAATACGGCAGGACCGGGACAGGCAATTAGCGATGATACTTTGGCGAAAATAGACTCGATTGATAAGCCCGTCAGCTTTAAGGTCGGCGTTACGCTCTCCTGCAATATGTGCCCCGATGTCGTTGTAGGCACTCAGCTCATGGCAATCAAGAACACGAATGTCAGTGCCGAGATGATAGATGTAATGCGTTTTCCGCAGTTTCGGGATAAGTACTCGATAATGAGCGTTCCTGCTATTATTATAAACGATGAGAAAGTCGTGTTCGGCAAAAAGAGTATTGATGAGCTGATTGAGCTTGTGAAAAGCGAATAACAAACAGTAGCTCGGTTCCCTCCGTTTCTCACCATTAAACGATTGATTACAAAAACGCTCACCGAACTTGATGGTGAGCGTTTTTCTGCATTTTAAATTACCCGCAGTTTTTTGTTTCAATGATTGCATCAAAAAACAGGCTTGAATATAAACAGGAATGATGATATATAAGCAAAAAAGGCTTGCGTCTCTTTGCAAGCCTTTTTATATTTCGCTGCTTTTTTAGCAGTACAATTATATTCTCTATTATAAAAACTTTCTTATGAGCGGTATAACACTATTTTAACCTGTTGATTCGTATGCCAAAGCTCAAAATTGCTGCTATCTGGCACGGAACAGCGGCGACGAAGAGCAGCCATATGTTCAGGTGAATTGTCAGTATGTATACAGTCGCGAACACGTCCCATATTAGGGCAGACACAAGCCAAAACCGCTGCATGCGTGTACCCCATATTGAGGCAAAGACAAGCCCTACAATCAAAGAAACAGGAACGGCAAAAAGGAACGTCATCCACTCGACGCGGTTCATTGTATAAAAGACGGTGAAAATGAGTAAGGCGATGAACCATACGCCGGCGAGCGACAAAAGAGTGATGATGATATGGTTACGGCGTCTGTTGGCAGGCGGCAGAGGAATGCTCTCATCCGTTGTATCTGTTATCAGATAATCAACGGTGACACCAAAAAGGTCGGCAATCTGCTTGAGAACAGATATATCGGGAATGCTTTCACCACGTTCCCATTTTGAGACGGCTTTGTCCGAATAGCAAAGACGCTGTGCGAGTTCTGCTTGCGTCAAGTGAGCGGACGTTCTCAGCCGTGCGATATTCTTCGCAACATTTTGTTTGATCTGATCCATAAGACACCCTATTTTATCATAAAAACGGCTATTCTTCTGACGGTAGAGAGGTAAGTGGCGGCAGTAGAGTTGCTTTTTTTATCTCTATGCCCGGTGACATTGGGTTTAGAGATACAAAACACAGGTGTGGGTTGAGTTAAAACACCACATCATGGTAATAATGATATATGAAGTCCGGACTAATTACCACCGCGGCGGGCAATAATAAACAATGATCTATTTGCCCCAGATTATAAAAAGCTGTAAAACAGTGGCATTTAAAAATAGTTATTATATAAGAATACAAGAAGGATGAGTATATGAGCAAGCTTTTTATTATCGGAGATTCTATTATGCGCGGCGTCACCTTTTCGGAGGAACGCGGGCGGTATGTAATCAGCCGCAGAGCAGGCCTTGAGCCGCTCTCACAGCTTGGCTTTGATGTTGTCAACAAAGCAAGAATGGGTTTTACGCTTCGCGACGGCCTTGAGAGGATAAAAGAGATACCGGCATCCGATATGGATGGCGCTGTTGTTATCCTCGGATTTGGCGGAAACGACTGCGATTTTGACTGGTCCTGCGTATCGGAGCACGGCAAAGAGGGCGTCTATTCACCAAAGACACCGGACGACGAATATGAGATGACTTATTCATCGCTTATTGAGAGCATCCGCGAGCGCGGAGCAGATGTTGCTGTTACTAACCTTGTGCCGATTGACGCAAATCGCTTTTTCAATCATATAAGCAAGGATAAAGACAGCGGGCGTATACTTAACTGGCTTGGCGACATATCTATGCTCTACCGCTGGCATGAATATTATAATGCTATGACTGAGCGGGTAGCGAACGAAACAGGCTCGTTGCTCCTTGACATAAGGACGCCATATCTCCGCTCACATGAGTTTTCATCGCTTCTTTCCCGTGACGGAATCCACCCGACGGAAAAGGGGTATTCGATAATCGACGCTGTTATATGCTCGTCGTTTGAAGCTGTATTTTGCCATCAGGGACAGCGGGGCAATATTGCAGTATAATAATTTGTTTATGCGCCGGGTACCTCTGGCTTTTGATGAAAACTATTACATTTATTATAGCATACGTTGAATTTTCTGTCCACACCGGTTTTGCGCGTACATTGACACAAAAGAAGTGCGAGAAAAACATTAAGCGACAATTAAATGACCAGCGGCATATCTTGTAAAAACCGGCTGATGAAAAAATAATAGCAAAAGAAGCGTTGACTTTTCGTCAGACGCTTTTTTTATTAGTCCTTATTGATATAATAGATACAGGAGAATTATCTTGGCGATATAGAAATATAAAAATGAAAGTCGGAGGGGAATAGAGTTGGTTTACAGCACACTTGATAAACTAAAGGCAAGGACAGCGGAACTGAGACACCGCCGGTATGTGGGCCTTGTGCCGATAACGCCGCTTGTTGCTTTGGAGGGCGGGCTTGACAGTGACGATGTTTATGCCGACCCGCCGAGTGGCGAGGTTAATGCAGATAAAACAATGGCGCTGTCGCTATATGACGTCATCACAGGGTACGACAGATACATATGGATGAAGAAAAAGATCGCCGTGCCGCAGAGGAAGGACGGATGCCGCCCGATTGGAATTTTTAATTTTAACGACGGCGGCGGATTTGAGGGGGTTTTATACGTAGACGGTAAGCCATATCAGGGGATTGATTCAAACCACACGGAGGTGCTCCTTGATGAATTTGCCGGACAAGAAATTGAGCTTACCATTCTTCTTTGGAGCGGTGTTAACGGCAGCGGCGACAAAACTCCGCGCAGGCAAAAGGTAAACAGCGCTCACATCGGTTATTTGTCGGTTGATACAGATGAGTACTATTATCTTGCTCGCACTATATGCGAATCCGCTGATGTGATGCCACACGGAAGCGCCGAGCGCTACGCGACACTTCGCGCACTCGACGAGTCAATGTTGCTTGTTGACTGGAGCGATAATGAAGACGAGTTTTATGCGTCTGTGAAAGCGGCGCTTGCATCCCTGAAAGTTTCGCTTTCACGGATGGAGAAGCATAGTGCTGTCACAATAGCTGGTGTCGGGCATACGCATATCGACGTTGCGTGGCTCTGGCGCTTAAAGCATACACGTGAAAAGGCTATCCGCTCCTTTGCAACAGCCCTCCGCTTAATGGAAGAATTCCCCGAGTTTATTTTCCTGCAAAGCCAGCCGCAGCTTTATAAATATATCAAAAACGACTGCCCTTACATATACGAAAAAATAAAAAAGCGCGTGAGTGAGGGAAGATGGGAAGCGGACGGCGCCATGTGGCTTGAAGCTGACTGCAATATTTCATCGGGAGAAGCGCTCGCAAGGCAGTTTTTATACGGCATACGGTTTTTTGAAGAGGAGTTTGGTGTTCGCTGCCGTCATCTTTGGCTGCCTGACGCTTTCGGTTACAGCTGGGCGCTGCCGCAGCTTATGAAACAGTGCGGAATAAAGACGTTTATGACGACAAAGATAAGCTGGAATGAGGTCAACAGGATGCCACACAACATCTTCCGCTGGCGCGGCATAGACGGCACGGAAGTTTTAACGTATTTTATTACAACGCCGACGAGAGGGTCTTATGAAACGGCTACATATAACGGCTATATGGATCCGTATTCAGCCGTCGGCGCGTGGGAGTGTTTCCGCGATAAGGAAATAACGAACCGCGTGCTTATATCATACGGCTATGGCGATGGCGGCGGAGGCGTCAACCGCGATATGCTTATGCTGCGCAGGGCAATGGATATGATGCCGGGCTTGCCGAATGTTAAAACGGAGAAAGCAGGCGAATTTTTCGAGTATATTCACCGTGATGCAAAGGCAGCGGGCGATCGCGTTGCCGTCTGGGATGGCGAGCTATATCTTGAGTTCCACCGCGGAACATACACAACACAGGCAAAGAATAAGAAAAACAACAGAAAAGCTGAGTTTCAGCTTTTTCGCGCAGAGGCGATATCGTCGCTTGCATCAATTATAAAACCGGACTTTAAATACCCGAAGGATAAAATTGACCTTTGCTGGGAGACGACGCTTCGCAATCAATTCCACGACATACTCCCCGGCTCGTCAATCCGTGAGGTGTACGAGGATTCGGAGAAGGAATATAAAGAAGTCTTTGACACACTTGACGCAGTTGAAGGGGAAGTAACAGAGGTGCTTACAAATCAAAAGGCAGGCACATATACGATATTTGAGCCATCCCCGTACTGCGCGGAGCGCATAATTCGACTGCCGTATAACAGCGGCGACACATATTTCAGCGCAGACGGCTCGCCACTTCCGGTGCAGGTGACGGATGACGGGATGTATGCCGATGTTTTAGTAAAAACAGAGCCGCTTTCGCTCTCGTGCGTCACAAAAGCCCCCGCCGACACACAAAATAACGTAATTGAGCAAGGTGTCATATCTACTTTTTCTTTCGACAGCGACTCAAAAACACTTGTAACACCGCACTATATCATAAAATGGGATGAAAACAACGCTCTTGTCTCCATTTACGACCGTGACAATGAAAGAGAAGTATTAGCGCCGGGCGAGCGCGGAAATATTCTTGAAATATACGAGGATAAGCCGCTTCAATATGACGCATGGAATATTGACGTGTTCTACTCCGAGAAGAAAAAAGAAGCAATAGCAACAAAAAAGCCGCGCATTGTGTCATCTGGTGAGCTTTATGCCGTCGTTCGTTTTGAAAGCACCTCGGATAGCGGGAAATCAACAATCACACAGGACATGAAAGTCTACAAAGACAGCCGCACGATTGACTTTAAAACCCGCGTTGACTGGCATGAGGAACACCGCCTTCTCAAAGCAGCGTTTTGTGTAGATATCCGCGCGACTGATGCAACGTATGACATCCAGTACGGACATGTGCGTCGTCCGACACATAAAAACACAAGCTGGGATGTCGCACGCTATGAGGTTGTCGGGCATAAGTGGGCGGATGTTTCCGAGGATGGGTACGGCGTCGCTCTTTTAAACGATTGTAAATACGGTTACGGCATATGCGGAAACAAAATGACGCTGTCGCTTCTGCGCTCAAGCAAACACCCGGATCCTGTGGCGGATATGGGCGTGCATGAGTTTACCTATTCACTCCTTCCGCACACGGGGAGCGTTACATCAGAAAGTGCCGGTGTCATTGAAGAAGCAATGGCTTTAAATACTTCTCCATTTGTGAAAGAAGGGGAGCCTTTATTATGCAATGGAGCAAAAAATACGGCACATCTTGTAAAAATCAGCTCGGATCGTGTGTGCGTTGACGCTGTTAAGCTCGCTGAGGATGGCGATGGTTATATAATCCGGCTGCATGAAGCAGGCGGCGGGCACCGCAGAGTCAGCCTGACATCTGATTTTAACATAAAGCAATATGTCGAATGTAACATACTTGAGGAGCCGCTCGGTGATGTTACCGCTGGTGAAAAAATCGAGCTTGCGCTTCGTCCGTTTGAGATAAAAACGCTGCGCGTTTGGTTTTAAAAGTTAATACACAAAAAAGTTAAATAATGCATAGAAATGAGCGCTGGGCACAATATAAAATAAGGAATACAATAAATATTGTGCCCGGTGCACCTTGTTGTTGATAAAATGCTCATTATAATATATAATTGTATTAAGAAAAGTAATGGAAAATATTTGGAGTGACATAGATGTCAGCAAAGGAAGTATTAAAACAAAAATTTTTTAACAGGAAAAACATACAACATTTATTTTACGAGATAGGAACGCTTTTGGCGGGCAGCGCACTATATGCCTCATCGCTGACCGTCTTTCTTTTGCCCTCGCACACGGTAATGGGAGGTATTGCCGGTATAGCGACAACCCTTAATATTTTGTATGGGACTGACGTAGGTATGGTCATCCTTGCGCTTAACGTACCTCTTGTGCTTTGTGCGCTGAAAATGTTCGGGTTCCGCTTCCTTTCCAAAACTATTATTACTATAATAATTTCATCAGCCGCAACGGATCTTTTAACATTTTTGCCTGTCACGCTTAATGATCCGCTACTCTGTGCCCTTATGGGTGGTGCCGTTATGGGCGTTGGCACAGGTGTTATGATGACACGCGGATATAATACCGGCGGCAGTGATCTCGCTGGTGTGATGCTGAGCCATAAATACAAGCGGTTTTCAACAGGGCGGATGATATTGATAATTGACTTTTTTATTATTGTCGGTTCGGCTATTGCGCTTCATAATTACACGGCAATTCTGTATTCACTGATTGCAGCATCATCATACTCATTTGCCTTAGACCTTGTTCTCGACGGTAGCAGGACGGCAAAGTTGACGCTTATCATTTCGGATAAATATGACGTAATATCGGATGCTATTTTCCGTGAGCTTGACCGCGGCGTTACGATTCTGAATGGAATCGGATGGTATTCTCGCATGAATAAAAACGTCATCATGTGTGTCGTCAAGCGTCAGGAACTTTATATTTTAAAAAATATTGTTAAAAAAGCTGATCCTTCGGCGTTTATGATTTTATCTGATGCGAGAGAAGTCATGGGTTACGGTTTCAGCGAGCTTTCATGATATACAAGAAAAATATATAAATGAAAAAATTAGAATTAAACGGATAAATTAGGCACTACGGGCATAAATAATTATCTTGGCAATATATTGAATTGTGCTGCAAGATATGTTATATTGGTATCATAGTGAATAAAATGCAAGGAGAATAATCGGAATTTATGTCGACACTTCGCGGAGCATGTATAATAGCACAGTCTGGCGGGCCGACCGCAGTAATCAACGCGAGTACGTATGGCGCCATAATAACCGCAATGAAGCGCAGGGAGATAACGCGGGTATTAGGAGCTCAGAACGGTATTCGTGGAATTCTTGACGATAATTTGATCGACCTCGACAAAGAAGAGCCATACGAGCTTGAGCTTTTAAAGTATACTCCCTCAAGTGCCCTCGGCTCATGCCGTTATAAGCTGAAGGATCCGGCCGAGGACGATTCTGATTATAAGCGCATCCTTGAAATTTTCATGAAATATGATGTCCGCTATTTCTTCTATAATGGCGGAAACGATAGCATGGACACATGCAATAAAATATCGAAATATTGTCTTGAGCACGGCTATGAATGCCGTGTTATGGGAATACCTAAAACAATAGATAATGACCTTGCTGAAACCGACCATTGTCCTGGCTACGGTTCCGCTGCAAAGTACATAGCCACCTCAATTATGGAGGTTTACAAGGACACTCATGTATATGACATCGGTACGATAACGGTATTTGAGGTTATGGGGCGCAACGCCGGGTGGCTCGCTGCAGCCTCGGCGCTTGCTGCACTCAAAGGTTGCGGTCCCGACTTAATATACCTGCCTGAAGTACCGTTTGACTTCGACAGATTCTACGAAAGGCTTGATTATTGCTACAAAAGAAATCACAACTGCGTTGTAGTTGTTTCAGAAGGCATACGCGATAAAGACGGGCGTTATATAGCAGAATATGCCTCAACGCTTGCGCAGCAGAAGGATAGCTTCGGCCACGCGCAGTTGGGAGGACTTGCTGCATATATAGCAGACCTCGTCAAAAAGCATACAGGCGCTAAAGTTCGCGGCATAGAGCTGTCGCTTCTCCAGCGCTGCGCTGCTCACTGCGCATCGCAAACTGATATTGACGAGAGCTTTCATGCAGGGCGTGCGGCCGTTGAATATGCTGTTGAAGGCTTCACGGATAAAATGGTCGGATTCCAGCGTATTTACAGCCACGACGGTCAATACCGCTGTGATATAAAGCTCATTGATCTTGAAAAAGTTGCAAATAAGGAGAAGTTTTTACCTGTCGACTGGATAAACGTAACCGGTGACGGCGTAAATGAAAAATTCATCGACTACGCTCTTCCGCTCATAAAAGGTACGGTCAACATCCCGACGGACGATGGCCTGCCACGTTATGCAAAGCTGAGAAGAATCAAAGCTACGGTTTAAATATAATTTAATTTAAGTAAACAGCAGTCTCAGAGGGTGACGGAAGCATCCTCTGGGGCTGCCTTTTTTTATGAATATAGCGCGGCACCGTATATTTTTATCCCACTCGACGCAGAGCTAACAGAGTGGTATAATTAAAATATAAAGTGATGTGTTTTACATCAGGGGAGGTTCATTTTGCGGCGGACAGCATTTGATCTTGGAAAAACATTTACAATCACAATAGTCATGCTGATATTGCCTTTTATCGTGGGAATTATCAATATCGGTACTGTTGTCGATTATAAGCTTGGTGTTGCAACATTTAAGCACGCAGCGCCGACATTTATATTTTTTGCCGCATGGGCTTTTATGCTTTATAAATCACGTTCTCAGTTGATTCCGCTTTTTATTTCGCTTTTATACTGGGGCATTTGCTCGGTCGGTGCTGCATATATCGCAAATGTAACCTTCTCTTTATCTTCCGCCAACTCATCGGAAGCAGCAAATAAAGGCATTATATCGGTATTTGACAACATCCTCTTGCCTGTTTACGGTCACTGCGTTTTCTTTGATGAGCCTGATAGAGCTTTTTATTACTCATGTTCAGTTATCAGCGCCCTTTTTACCGCAGCTTCTGTATATCTTATCGTGCGATGGTTTGTTATATACTCAAAAGAGAAGCGAATGGGCATTGTATATAATAGACACGGGGAGCTTGTTAAATAAAAAAAAGCATATAGTATGGTCAAAACGGTGAAAATAAGCGTAGAGAATATATAAAAATACATTTGCCGCAAAATTTTCACTGTCGGAATGAGGAGGTGACCGTATAATGAAAGTGAACGAGAAAAAAAGCGAAGGTGCAAACGAAAATTTAAATAAAAGCAATACTGCAGAAGCAAGAAAACCCAAAAAAACAGCGTTAAAAGCGGTCAAAAAAACTGTTGTTGACTGTACGGATTGTCTTTTTTATGATTTTGATGAAGAATGTGAGGAGTACAGTTGCCGCATGATGCTTGATGAGGATGAATATTGGCGGCTGTTGTCAAACGATCGTTATGTTTGCCCATATTACAGAAAGTACGACGAGTATAAAAGCGTTCGTATGCAAAACTGATATAAAAAAAGGGGGAGCCGCGCTGATTTATTATGGCGCGGTGTAAATTGCATTTTATGACCGGTGACGAAATTCTTGCAGCGGCGGCGCAAAAGGGCGCATCCGTTCTCGGCTTTGGTATATCAAACGTACCTCTTACTGATTTTTTACTAAAGCATGGCATAAACGTATGTGTGTATGATTCAAAAAAACGCGAAGAGCAAACAACAGATATCGATTCATATGAAAAGCGCGGTGTGCGCTTTATTTTTGGTGAGGATTACCTGAAAAAGCTTGTTGACGCAAACATCTCCCAGGGGGGTACTGTTCTTTTCCGCACGCCCGGGATGCGTCCGGATTTGCCGGAAATAAAGGAAGCACTGTCGCACGGTGCCATCCTTACAAGCGAGATGGAGCTTTTTTATGAGCTGTGCCCTGCTTATAAAATCGGCATTACAGGAAGCGACGGCAAAACAACTACTACAACGCTTGTTTATGAGCTGCTGCGTGCTATTCTGCCACCTGAAAATACAGTTGCACTTGGCGGTAACATAGGAACGCCGCTTTTGCCCCGCCTTGAGGAGCTTGGAGCGGGTGATTATGCCGTCACGGAGCTGTCAAGCTTTCAGCTTATGACGTTTTCACGTGCGCCGGAGACAGCGATAATCGTCAACATATCGCCGAACCACTTAAACTGGCACAAAGATATGGATGAGTATATAGCGGCAAAGGCAAAAATCCTCGGTCCGGTGTGTAAGAGGGCAATTTTAAACATAGGCGACGAGACAACGAGGGCGCTTGCCGACAAAACAAATGCGGAGGTATTCTGGTTTATCGGAGAGGATGTAACGGGCGGACCTTATGACGGGGTTGACAATATCGTATGTCTCTCCGGTGATGATATTGTTCTGCGCCGCGGAGGTAAGGAGACATTTTTGCTGAAGCGCAGCGCGATAAAAATACCTGGCCGCCATAATATGGAGCATTACATGGCGGCGCTCGCTGCGTTATATGGCCGCTTCCCGACCGAATGCCTTGTCGCCTGCGCCGATAAAGTAGCACGCAGCTTTGGTGGTGTTGCACACAGGCTTGAGCTTGTGCGGGAGGAGAAAATCGAAATTAGCGGCATTGAGAAAAGCATCCGTTATTATAACAGTAGCATTGATTCAACGCCAAGCCGAACAGCAGCGGCGCTTTCCGCCCTGCCTGACTCTAAAATTGTACTTATCTGCGGCGGTTATGATAAACATGTGCCGTACACCCCTCTCACAGAAGCTGTCGCGGCACACAAAGGTGTCGTGGCTGTCGTGCTGACAGGCGCGTCAGCACCGCTGATAAATAGTGCATTTAAAGAAGCAAAAGAGCGGGGGCTTCCGGTACCGGAGATTATCTATGAGCCAGATTTTGACGCTGCTGTTCAAAAAGCGTCAACTGTGGCGCGCGAAAAAGATGCTGACACAGTTCTTCTTTCGCCTGCCTGCGCCAGCTTTGATGCGTTCCGGAACTTTGAGGAACGCGGGCAGCGTTTCAGGGATGTAGTGAATAATTTACTCCCTCTCGCATGATAGGTATTGCCTTTTGCAGATATTATCTGTAAAATAACATTGTACTATCATAATTATTTAAGACAGGGAGCATTGTATGAGCGAATCAAATGCCCTTTACAGGGATACTGTGAAATCAAGATTATTGAAGTTTGTTATATGGGCTGTCGTATTTACTCTTGTCCGGCTGCTGCTTAACAATGCCATTGGCATGATAATTGACAAAAAATCTGTCATCGCATCGACACAAACATCAATACCGAAAGCGGGAACGGTAGCGGCCGAGTTTTCAAGCGTTCCTTTCCTTGTTGTTCTTGGCGAAGTAGCTGCAAAATGGATATATCCTGTTGCAATGGCTGCTGCCCTTGTCTTTATGGGGTGGAAGCTGGCAGGGTGGATTCCGTTTGCTGGTTACGCAGTCGCTTCGAGCGTATATTATTCCGTTGGTGTACAAGACCTTAAAACAGGACTTAACGGGCTTACATACTTCATACTTATCCCTATTGCTGGCATTATCATTGCTCTTGTTATACAGGCTTTATACAATAAATCAAAAGCCGGCAATTATTTTGCTCAGCTTGTTGAGCCGTGCATTGATTCTAAAAAAGGCATAGAACTTGCAAAAGCTGCAGCAGAAGCCGAAGCTGCGGCAAAAGCTGCAGCCGAGGGCGAATCAAAAGCGGCGGATGAAGCTAACGAAGCTGATAGCACAACCACAGGTGCATGAGTTTTTTAAACTAACACTTGTATTACATAGAGATTAAGCAAAAAACGGACTGATGGCAGAATAGCGGTTATCAGCCCGTTTTTTGTGGTCATAATTGGTTTTATGGTACTGCGGCCAAAGTCATGTTATAATGGAAATAAGTAAGCTGTAAGCACTTTGTTTGTACCATGAGGTTTGTATGACGAAATCAAATGTTAAAAACATCGATGAAATATTGAGGGAGTTGCGTTTTTCGAAAAACGACGCAATTGAGGAGCTATACAGGACATATTATAAAGCTGTTTACGGAATTGCTTTATCCGTTTGCCGCGACAGTGAAAAAAGCAAGGATATCGTACATAACGTAATGATGCGTTTATATACGCTTCCTTCTGACAGACTGCCGTCGTCGGGCGGGATGTCATGGCTTTATACTGTGACAAAAAATGAAGCCCTTCAGTTTTTGCGGAGGGAGAAAAACGAAGAGCCGTTCCCGGAAAATTTCGATATACCGGTGCAGCACACGGAAATAGATGATTTTGTTGATATGGAGCATTTTTACTCGGTCATATCCGGGTTAGGTGAACGTCAGCGGGAAATTGTGACGCTACGGTTTGTGGCAGGATTAACATTCCGGGAAATAGCCGATGAGCTTGGTATGAAAGCCGGAACCGTCAGATGGCTTTATAGCTCGGCAATTGTAAAGCTTCGCACGAAAATATGTGTTTCGGCTATTATTTCAGCCTTGCTCGGCGTCTCGTTTGCATACAAGCTTTATTCTGATTTATCAATTGACGATGATGAAGTCATTATTACAGGCGAGACATCGGCCAGCGTTAGCGCTGCGTCGATTGTGCTGGGCGCTGTCTTCATAATATCGCTCGTTATTCTATGCTTTTATATCATAAAAGCAGTAAAGTCGCGCAAAACACGCCAAAAAGAAATAAGTGCTTATGAATAAGACCCGCATAGTGAAAATTTGAAATAAAAATTTCTTAAAACCTCAAGCAAAACGGCCTCTTTTATGCATCTATATTACAGCACGGGAAAATGTACGTACGTAATATGAATCTAAACGAGGAGTGAAAGACACATCATGAAAACAAGAGTGAGACTGTTATCAGCACTTATCAGCCTTGTCGTTTTAGCTTCTTTGGTGTTTGCGACGAGTGCGCTCGCCGTCGTAGATGATGACAACAGCGTAGAGGACGATCTTCCCTCCACAACAGAAGTAAAAGACGCATTTTTTGATGTCAGTGAAGATGATTGGTATTATGACAGCGTAGTTTTTGTAACTGAGCGTGGCTATATGACAGCTGAAAACGGCGCTTTCCATCCGGACGAAGCTGTGCTCCGCGGTATGGCGGCGGAGATCATATACCGGCTTGGTGGCACAAGAGCGAAAGGGTATAACCCGTTTTCCGATGTTGCAGAGGACGCATACTATAAAGACGCAGTTTCGTGGGCTTTTGAGACAGGGCTTATATATGTGTATGATTACGATAAGTTCGGGCCGAATGACAACCTGACAAGAGAGCAGATAGCGATGATAATATACCGCTATGCGCAATCATTCGGTGAGGGGTATGTCTGGGGCGATGAATATACTCTTGACTATAATGACGCTGATGAAATTTATACCGGTGCAAAAGCTGCCGTTGCGTGGTTGACGGAAAAGGGGATTATGCTCGGTGATGATAAAGGAAATTTCAATCCGAAGAGCAACGTAACGCGCGCACAGCTTGCGGCTATTGTCAAGCGCTTCGAGGAAACATACACAAAGGCAAGATTTTTCTTTGATTTCGAAGGCGGTGATGATGGCTTCGTACCCGTTTTCGCTGATTATAATGACGACAGCAATAATTATGAGACATACCAGATGGAGCATAAGCATAAGATGGCGCCGGTTGAAGGGGAAGAAAGCAACGCTCTCTTTATCGGTTCAATGAATCGCAGTGACGACATATTTATGGGCTACTGGAAAAAGCTTGAGGGGCTGACGCCTGACACGGAATATAAATTCTGCATATCGTTCCGTATTGGAACAAATGCTATTGCTGGCAGCTTCGGCATTGGCGGAAGCCCGGCAGGTTCTGTTTACGTAAAAGCCGGTGTCGCTTCTGTCGAACCGATAGTTGAGGAAATTTATAAGGGAACATTCAGGTTTGCAAACATTGATAAAGGCGAGCAGGCGACGGACGGCAGAGATGCTGTAGTCGTCGGAGATATGGGTCGCACGGATGGCAAGGAGGACGACAGCTATTCGTGGAAATATTTCAGCCTGACATTTACTGCGACAACTGATGAAAACGGCTGCGCATATCTTATAATCGGCACAGAGTCCGGTTTTGAGGGATTGACCCAGTATTATATCGATAACGTCAATGTTATCTGCAGATAACATATCTGAAGCGATAATAAAACATTTTAATTTCCTTTGATTCCCGCTACGGCAGCGATGTTATGGTAAAGAAAAACTGCCGTAATGTAAAAAACTCATAACTTAGGGAACGTTTTAAAAGAGAGAAGCGGTAAAACAATAAAAGTGGGGCTTACCTGTAAGCTCCACTTTTATTGTTGCCTGTTACTATAAAAACCCCGCCGGGAGGGGTTTGTCCATCCTGGCGGGGTATAAAACCGAAGCGGTATTTAATGTGCTGCAGCACTGATGTGCTTCTTATTCAACCTTATAAAGCTCGGCAAGACGCTTGAGATGTTCGTACTTCTCGCGGGAGATGCGCTGAGCTTCTGTGAAGAGCTTTTCTGCGCGTTCCGGGAAGCTCTGGAGCAAGCGGCTGTATCGGGTTTCGCTCTTGATGAATTCGATATAGTCGCCGGTCGGCTCCTTGCTATCAATAATGAGCGGATTCTTGCCTTCAGCCTTAAGAGCAGGATTGAAGCGGAAGAGCTGCCAGTAGCCACATTCAACGGCACGCTTCATCTCGAGCTGGCAGTTTGTCATGCCGCCCTTGATGCCGTGCATTTCGCAAGGTGCGTAGCCGATTATGAGGGACGGGCCGTCGTAAGCCTCAGCCTCGACAAGAGCCTTAATTGTCTGGTTCATATCGGCGCCCATGGCAATCTGTGCGACATAGACGTAACCGTAGGTCATGGCGATTTCAGCAAGATTCTTCTTGCCTATTGCTTTACCAGCTGCTGCGAACTGTGCGACCTGACCCATCTGAGAAGCTTTGGACGCCTGTCCGCCTGTGTTGGAGTAAACTTCGGTGTCAAATACCATGATGTTGACGTTCTCGCCGGAAGCGATGACATGGTCAAGGCCACCGAAGCCAATGTCGTAAGCCCAACCGTCGCCGCCGAAGATCCAGACGGACTTCTTATTGAGCATATCGGCATTGTCAATTATCTCACGAGCGAGCGTGCAGGCTTCGCACGGGCACTTCTTGCCGTTCTTAATCCATTCGGCTTCCCACTGCGTGCCTGTAAGGTCAACGTCGATGCCATCGCGGCAAGCTGCAAGCAGCTTTTCGGAAGCTGCTACGCACTTCTTCGCGTCTTCCTTAACTTCGAGCCATTCAAGGCAAGCGGCCTTCAGCTCTTCTGTTGCATAATCGATAGCGGAAAGTTTCTTAATCTTCTCCGCAAGAGCTTCACGACGGTAACGCTGTGCAAGGAATATACCGTAACCGTGCTCGGCATTATCTTCAAACAGGGAGTTTGCCCAAGCGGGACCGCGGCCTGTTTCTTTGTTTACTGTGTAAGGTGTTGCCGGTGCGCTGCCACCCCAGATGGATGAGCATCCCGTTGCGTTCGAGATATACATTCTCTCGCCGAAGAGCTGTGTAATCAGGCGGGCGTACGATGTCTCGGCGCATCCTGCGCATGAACCGGGGAACTCAAGCAGCGGCTGCTTGAACTGGCTGCCCTTGACCGTTGTCGGAGCAAAGGGAAGTTCCTTTTCCTTGACGTTGGCAACAGCGTAATCGAAAACAGGCTGCTGATCCAACTGGCTTTCACGCGGCTTCATTTCGAGTGCGCCGACAGGGCACTGTTTTACGCAGAGAGCGCAGCCCATACAATCAAGCGGGCTGATAGCTATTGTAAACTTGAGGTTTTCGCATCCCTTGCCTGTCATCTTCTTGACAAATCTTGTCTGTGCAGGTGCAGCAGCAGCTTCTTCCTCAGTCATTGCAAACGGACGAATCGTTGCATGCGGGCAGACGAAGGCGCACTGGTTGCACTGGATGCACTTTTCATTGTTCCATTCAGGAACATTTACGGCGACGCCGCGTTTCTCGGATGCGGCAGAACCCTGCGGGAATGTACCGTCAACATACTTTTCGAATGCAGAGACGGGGAGCGAGTCACCCTTCATGGAGTTTGTCGGCTTGACGATCTTGTTGACAAACTCATCAAGCTCAGGACGTGCGCTCTTGAAGGCAGGTTTCGGTGCGTCGGGTGTCGCATTCTTCCATGATTCGGGAACATCAACCTTGATGTATGCGTCGCTGCCGGCGTCGATAGCCTTGTAGTTAAGCTCGACCATGGCTTCGCCCTTCTTTATGTAGGACTTGTAAGCCATCTTCTTCATGTATTCAATTGCTTCTTCCTTCGGAAGTATGTTTGCAAGCGAGAAGAAAGCAGACTGGAGAACGGTATTCTTAACCTTCGGGTTGCCGATGCGGTTTGTGGAAATGCCGGTTCCGTCGATGATGTAGAAGTTGATGTTGTTTTCAGCTATATACTTCTTAACCTTTGCGGGAATGTGAGCGTCAAGCTCTTCCGGTTTCCACGGGCAGTCAAGAAGGAATGTTCCGCCCGGTTTGATGTCCTCAACCATGTCATAAAGGTGGAGGTAAGCGCTGTTGTGGCAGGCGACGAAGTCAGCCTTTGTCACATAGTAAGGCGCTTTGATCGGACGATCGCCGAAGCGCAGGTGGGATATAGTTACGCCGCCTGTCTTCTTTGAGTCGTACTGGAAGTAAGCCTGGATATATTTATCGGTGTGGTCACCGATGATTTTAATCGAGTTTTTGTTAGCACTGACAGTACCGTCACCGCCAAGACCCCAGAACTTGCAGGAAATTGTTCCTTTGGGTGTTGTGTCGGGCGCGGGCTTCTCCTCGAGGGATGTGCCTGTAACGTCGTCGACGATACCGATTGTAAAGCCGTTTTTCGGCTCATCAGATGCGAGGCTTTCATATACTGCAAAGATGCTTGAAGGCGGTGTATCTTTGCTTCCGAGACCGTAGCGTCCGCCGACTGTCTTTACATCGGAGCCGCTCTGAGCAAGAGCTGTTACAACGTCGAGATAAAGCGGTTCGCCAAGTGAACCCGGTTCCTTCGTACGGTCAAGAACAGCTATCTTCTTAACTGTAGAGGGCAGTACGGAGATGAGCTTGTCAGCGCAGAACGGACGATAGAGACGAACCTTTATAAGACCGACTTTCTCGCCACGTGCCATCATGTAATCAATGACTTCCTCTGCAACGTCACAGACAGAACCCATAGCAATGATGACGCGGTCTGCATCGGGAGCACCGTAATAGTTGAAGAGTTTATAATCGGTGCCGATCATTTCGTTTATGCGGTTCATGTAATCTTCAACGATAGCAGGGAGAGCATTGTAATACTTATTGGCAGCTTCTCTGTGCTGGAAGAAGATATCGCCGTTTTCGGCTGAACCACGAAGAACCGGATGCTCAGGATTGAGAGCACGGTCACGGAATGCCTTGACAGCGTCAAAATCAACGAGCTGGGCGAGCTGTTCGTTATCCCAAACTTCTATCTTCTGAATTTCATGGCTTGTGCGGAAGCCATCGAAGAAATGAAGGAACGGAACGCGGCCCTTTATAGCGGACAGGTGAGCGACAGCACCAAGATCCATTACTTCCTGCGGGTTTGATGATGCAAGCATTGCAAAACCTGTCTGACGGCAAGCGTAAACGTCACTGTGGTCACCAAAAATATTAAGCGCATGTGAAGCAACTGTACGTGCGGATACATGGAATACACCCGGCAGGAGCTCACCAGCTATCTTATACATGTTCGGGATCATGAGAAGAAGCCCCTGCGAAGCTGTATAAGTAGTTGTAAGCGCACCGGCGTTAAGAGAACCATGTACTGTGCCGGCAGCACCTGCTTCAGACTGCATCTCGATAACCTTTACAGTGTTGCCGAAAATATTCTTACGCCCAGTAGCGCTCCATGTATCAACGAAGTCGGCCATTGGGCTGGACGGCGTAATCGGATAAATGCCTGCGATTTCCGTAAAAGCGTAGCTTACGTGCGCGGCAGCCTGGTTGCCATCCATTGACTCTTTTAATCTTTTAACTGACATTCTTTGGATTTCCTCCCATGATTATATGTTAGACAAAAATACTTTTTATAATATGTTAAAGTGACTATCTTCAACCGTCATATTATAATATCACTTTTTACGAAGAATGTAAACACCGAAACCACAATAGAATTATAGAAATAATAGAAGATTTCACCGAACACCACCGCTAATTTTCGAAAAGTATAACAATGTTTGAATTATTTATCAACATCGTTGTAGTAAAGTTAATGTTGTGTTAAAATACTATAAATAATATGATACCGAAGGCGGTATTAAACATTTTGCGAGGAGGGGAGCCTGTTGTGATATCAAGCGTATATTGCGCCGGTCTTTATGGAATAAACGGCTTTATTGTAACAGCTGAATGCAGCGCTGTAAAAATGCTGCCGCAATTTGAGATTGTCGGGCTTCCCGATGCCGCCGTACGCGAAGCGAAGGAGCGCGTCCGCGCTGCTGCTGAAAACAGCGGCATACGCTTTCCGGAGCTATCGATTACAGTAAACCTTGCTCCTGCCGACCGCAAAAAAGAAGGTTCTGCCTTTGACCTTGCGATACTGACGGGAATTCTTTTATGTGCCGGTGTAATCCCGCAGATTACAACGGAAGATAAATGCTTTGTCGGCGAGCTATCCTTGACAGGGCGCGTAAGACCCGTGCGCGGTGTTTTATCGATGTGCATAGCGGCGCGCGATGCCGGTATCCGCGAATTTTACACGGCTGAAGAAAACGCAAGCGAAGCTGCCGTCGTATCCGGCATTAATGTATATGGCGTTAAGGATGTTACATCGCTCATTTCCCATTTGCGGGGCGAGGAAAAGTTGTCGCCGGCGGAAAGAGGGAGCACGGAGCCGGTTGTATCGACATTCGCCCCCGACTTTGCTGACGTCAAAGGACAAGCCAAAGCAAAGCGAGCACTTGAAATTGCGGCAGCAGGCGGGCATAATGTACTTTTGATAGGCCCGCCAGGGACGGGAAAATCAATGCTTGCAAAGCGTCTGCCGTCAATTTTACCGCCGCTTTCGTTTGAAGAAGCGCTTGAGGTGACAAAAATATTCTCTGTGTCGGGGCTGTTGCCGGCAGGGAGCGGGCTTATTTGGGAGCGTCCGTTCCGCTCGCCCCATCATACGATGTCGGCACCAAGCCTTGTCGGCGGCGGCAAAAATCCGATGCCGGGAGAAATATCACTTGCACACAACGGTGTTTTGTTTCTTGACGAGCTTCCTGAG
>LFTK01000103.1:30239-35455 GCA_001513385.1 Clostridiales bacterium DTU064 | reverse complement strand
TATGTTGTCGCCATGCTCACTGCGGAATATGGCTCCGACCTTCACGACCCGAAGTCGTGGACGAAGATTAACTACCCGCTTATGTCATCATATACGCGCCGTGGTGAGTATGGTCCGGGACATAACTCATACGTTATCGATGACGAGGGCGATATCTGGAACTTCTACCACGCGAGACCGGGCATAAACATGCCGAGAAGCTCCGGTATCCGCCGCGTGCACTTTGACATTGACGGCGACCCGGTTCTTGGTCTGACAGAGGAGAGGGATCTATCCCCGTCTCTTGCCGCCGTTGAAATTGAAGTAACGGTAGAAGCATAATTTATAGGCATAAAAAAGGCACGGCAGCAAAGGGGAGGGGGATATGCCCCCCTTTGCCGGTCGTGCTGTATGCGCGCTTTGATTGTGAAAAAGGCGAGGAGCATTGTAAATATAAATGCAGGTTCAAAAAACGGGGTGCGAATAAAAAAGCAAGGTAAATACAGCGCTCTGCGGGGATGGAGGTTAATGTGAGGAAAAATCACGATGCCGCGCTGTCGTCTTATGGTTGCGAAAACACAGATTGTGGACAAATGGAGCGTGAATTTGACGTAACTGTGCTTGGCGAGGCGCTGATAGACTTTACGCCCCTCGGGCGGACAGATACGGGTGCGCCTATAATGGCTGCAAATCCCGGCGGCGCTCCTGCTAATTTCCTTTGTACCCTTGCAAAATACGGCTGCCGCACGGCTTTTATAGGCAAGGTTGGCGATGATGCCTTTGGGCATATGCTTGCCGACACGCTTCGGGAGAACGGCGTTTTGACAAAAGGGTTGATTTTCGACAAAGAAACCTTCACAACACTTGCATTTGTAACGATTGATAAAAACGGAGAGCGCTCGTTTTCCTTTTCGCGCAAGCCCGGCGCGGACACAAAGCTGACAGAATCAGATGTAAGGTACGACATAATTGCAGCGTCCCGCGCGTTTCATATCGGGACGTTGAGCCTGACGGATGAGCCTGCTAAAACGGCAACGGAAAAAGCTGTCGATTACGCAAAATCATGCGGGTGCCTTATTACATGCGACCCAAATCTGCGCCTGCCCTTGTGGCGCTGCCCTGATGATGCAAAAGCGGCGATGGAGTGGGCAATAACGGTTGCCGATATTGTGAAAATCAATATTGATGAGGTGGAATTTCTGTGGGGCGTGAAAACCCCCCGGGATGCGGCTGAAAAACTTCTTTATCAGTATGGCGTGTCGCTTGCAATGGTGACACTGGGGCGGGACGGCGCGTTTATCATGAACAAAAATGCAGGTGTTAGCGTGCCGGCACCACCGGTAAAAGCTGTTGACACAACGGGAGCAGGTGATATTTTCGGCGGCGCCGCAGTGTCGAGGATTCTCAAAACAGGGAAGCATCCGGGTGAACTGTCACATAATGAGCTGATGGGGATAGCAACATTTGCTGTTACGGCTGCATCCCTTTCGACACAGCGTGCCGGCGGTATCCCGTCAATTCCGACCGAAGAGGAAGTTAAGGGACGTGCTTTGTAGGGTTTTCGCATAAAGCAGACCTTTGTGAAAACAAAATAGTATCATCAAAAAACCAAGGAGCTAAATGTAATGAATATTAATATAAGAAAGCAGATCGGTCATAAAATCAATAACCGGCTCATCGGCCTTTTCTTTGAGGACATAAATTACGCTGCCGACGGCGGTCTTTACGCTGAGATGATAGAAAACCGTTCCTTTGAATTCATGAAGGCGTACGGTGAAGCAGGGGATTACTACGTCGAATACGATGGCGGCTACGGCTGGAGCGTTTATCCCGAAGGGGCTGATGTGTCACTCCGCTTTGTTACCGGAAGCCCCCTTTGTGAAGAAAATCCCCATTACATGAGAGTTACGGTAAAAGAAGCGAGGACAGGCTTTGCCAACAAGGCATACAGCGGCATAGCTCTTGAGTGTGGCAAGGAATATAAGGTAACATTTTTTGCCCGCTGTGTCCGCTTTGATGGCGATTTTACCGTTTCCGTGACAAAGGACGGGAAAACATATGCGGAAACGACGATTTCCTCCGCCGATTATAAATCTGAGACATATAATTTCTTCAGAAAATACGAGCTGACGCTAAAATCAAATGGCGATATCAGGGGCGGCGTTTTCTCAATTACACTTTCGGGTGAAGGAATAGCGGAATTCGATTTTATTTCCATGTTCCCCGCTGATGCTGTCGCAGGAATCTTCCGTCGCGACCTTTTTGAGCTTCTTCGTGACATTCGTCCCGGCTTTATACGCTTCCCCGGCGGCTGCATCGTCGAAGGAAACACTCTTTACAACCGTTATCGCTACAAAGACACACTCACCGAGCCGTGGCGCCGCCGCAATAACTGGAACAGATGGGCTGTTCACGGAACATCTCCCGAAAACAACTTTGAAACAATCTTCTCTCACTACAATCAGACGCTCGGACTTGGTTTCTATGAGTATTTCCTCCTTTGTGAGCTTATAGGTGCGGAACCTTTGCCTGTTTTAAATGTCGGATTAGCCTGTCAGTATCAGTCGCTTGAGCAGGTTGAAATCGAAAGCGAGGAATTTAAACAGTTTGTTTCCGACGCTATTGACCTCATCGAGTTTGCAAACGGCGATGTTACAACAAAATGGGGCGCTGTCCGTGCGAGACTCGGTCATCCGGCGCCGTTCGGGCTGAAAATGATAGGCATAGGCAACGAGCAGTGGCAGACAGAGCGAGCAGATTTCTTTGAAAGATACGCAATTTTCGAAAAGGCCATTCACGAATACGATAAAAACATACTCATTATCGGCTCTGCGGGGCCTGATGTCTTTTCAAACAGATACAAAATGGCATGGGACTTCTACCGTAAGCATGAGGATGAAGCTGGATTTGCCTATGCTGTTGACGAGCACTATTATGTCAGACCTCAGTGGCTATACGACCATGTAGATTTCTATGATAATTACTCGAGGAAAATAAAGGTTTTCGCAGGCGAATATGCAGCCCATCCGGAAGGTTGGAGAAACACGCTTGAAGGCGCTCTTGCTGAAGCCGCGTTTTTAACGGGTATCGAGCGCAACTCCGATGTTGTCATCCTTGCGTCATATGCTCCCTTATTTGCAAGAGTGGGTTACGAACAGTGGGCGCCGGATTTAATTTGGTTTGATGAAAAGACGTCATACGGTTCACCAAGCTACTACGTTCAGAAGCTTTATGCTACAAACCTCGGTGACGTAACCCTTCTCACAAACGGCGAGGAAAAGGAAGCTGCTAAGGAAGGTATCTATTATTCCCTCTCTTACAAAGAGGAAAGCGACACCATAATCGTCAAGATTGTAAACAGAAACGATAAAGAAGTCACGGTCGGGCTAAATCTTGATGATGCTTTCGGTAAAAAGGCTCATTATACAGCAGACATCTTGACTCACACTGATATTCACGCTGAAAACAGCATTGAAAATCCCGATAATGTAAAGCCTTACACAGTAAGTGGCGATATAGAAAAAGGAATTACACTTCCCGCAAATTCTTTTGCCGTTGTGAGGTTATAATTAAGCAATAATACGTAAAAAAACAGCTTGGGTTTATGCGGATACATGAACCCGAGCTGTTTATGTTTGCTTTTAAATGTGTCTTTTTATTTAAAATCGCATTTTGTTTATCACCATATACGATAGCGGCCCGAGAGGAGAAGGAGGGTGAAGAAACAAAGATCGGAGTCAAAATACCGTCTTTTATCGGTGCGCAGCGGTGTTTCAAAGAAAAGGCGCATCCAGTCAAGGCACAATTTTTCAACCTCGCTGTCTTGTGTGCCGTCGTATGTCAGAATTGCAGCAGACGCCGCCGCAACTGTTGCTAAAAGCCCCACAGGGTGCAGAGCCGGACGGGATTTCGGCGTGCCGTCGATTTCATAATCCATCCATTTTGTTATGTCGCGTCCGACACTATCAAAGAATCGCTGTATGTTCCGCGCTATTTGCGCATACTCAGGGCGCGGGCCGAACCAAATAGAGTCAAGGCCAATATTAATAGCAACCCGGTAAGCGTCGCTGTAAAACGAGCTGCCACCGCCCCACTGCGCGCGCTTCGGGCGTCCGTCGTACTCGGAATATTCAGGGCAAAGACCCGTTTCCGGATGAGCGGCCTTTGGTATGAAAGCACGGCTTGCGTCGGCTGCCCTGTGCCAGAACTCGTGGTCACATTCGTCCGCACGGCGTGCGAATATTTCATAAAAGTGCGGCAGATGATATGACGGGTCCGTCCATTTTGTCTCGGGCACGAAACGGATAAGGTAGTTGTCCGGATCCCACATAGGCTCACCGGCACCGCCCGTCAGCGTGTGCTGATGGACGCAGTGGCGGAGTATGTCGCGAGCCTGAACCGAATAGTCAAAAGGCGGCTCGCCGTCGCCCCATCTTGCCGATGCTAAAAAGAGAGCAGCAGCAAAATATTCTTCACCATCCGGCGCCGGGCCCTGTGCGCGACGGGTGCCGTCAAGGTTGCACGACCATGCGAAATAGCCCTCGTATTTGCCATCAGCATGCCACATATAACGCTTCGTCCAGCGCCAGATTTTATTAAAAATATCCTGCCTGTCCATCTGAACGGCCATCATCATGCCGTACGACTGCCCCTCGGTGCGTACGTCGTCATTTCCGGTGTCGATTAAAAAGCCGCCACCCTCGCCGTCTTCACCGTATATGCACTGGGGCTCGCCCGGTGTGAACATCTGATAAAACCACTCGTTAATGCGGCTGTTTATCTCATCTTCCGTAAAGCCTGCCTTGGCAAGTAAGTTGGGGTACTCTCCAGTATAAAATGCTCCTTTTTTAATTTCCGTGTTTTCTGCACTATTCTTTTTCATGTCGCTCATAACTATCACTCCGTAAAGAGCGCCGCCGGGCGCTTTATTTTATGCTCGCTTATATGGGATGTATGTTTTTATGCTCAACAGTATTATAAAAGATTTTTTATGTATTCACAATACGGTTACAGATTATTAATTGCCGCGGCGTTGAAATGCTCGGTATTTGCCTTTGGTGGAATATAATTTAAAAATTATCTGTTAGCTTTTTGCTTTACCTTGTGGTAAAACAATATAGATAAAAACTATCATTTTAACATCTGAAATTCACGGCTGCTTTTAATTATATTTTTATCTATTTTGTCGGTCATGTCAAAAAACGACACGAAGTGAAAAAACTATTGCACATGATAGC
>LFTK01000103.1:12670-30224 GCA_001513385.1 Clostridiales bacterium DTU064 | reverse complement strand
CCTTGCGTGGCACAATGACTTTTAGTTATAAAAATACGTTGAAATAAAAAAAGAGGTATCAACATGGCGACGGCAAAAAATAAAGCGCGCACGTCGGCAAGACCGGCTGCGGAAAACGATGCTGACAAGAAAAAAGCCCTTGAAGCAGCAATATCTAAGATTGAAAAAGACTACGGCACAGGCTCAATAATGAAGCTGGGTGAAACGACGGCAATGAATGTAAGCGCTGTGTCCTCCGGTTCGCTCACGCTTGACTTGGCACTCGGCATTGGCGGTTACCCGAGGGGGCGTATAATTGAAATATTCGGCCCTGAATCATCGGGTAAAACGACAGTTGCCCTCCATGCAATTGCGGAGGTTCAGCGCGCCGGCGGCGAGGCAGCATTTATTGACGCTGAGCACGCCCTTGACCCCGTTTACGCCGCTGCTCTCGGCGTAAATACGGACACGCTTCTTGTATCGCAGCCTGATAGTGGCGAGCAGGCGCTTGCAATTGCAGAAGCGCTTGTTCTGTCCGGTGCTATTGATATTATCGTTATAGACTCAGTCGCCGCTCTCGTTCCGCAGCAGGAAATTGAAGGCGATATGGGCTCTGTGACAGTTGGCCTTCAGGCTCGCCTAATGTCGCAGGCGTTGCGCAAGCTGTCGGGCTCCATAGCAAAGACAAACTGCATAGTTATATTCATAAACCAGCTTCGCGATAAGATTAACGTCGCTTACGGTAACCCCGAGACGACGACGGGCGGCCGCGCGCTTAAGTTCTATGCGTCCGTCCGCCTTGATGTCAGAAAAGTTGAATCGCTCAAATCTGGCTCCGATATGTACGGGAACAGAACACGTGTTAAAGTCGTCAAAAATAAAGTAGCGCCACCCTTCCGTACGGCAGAGTTTGATATTCTTTATGGCAAGGGCATATCAAAGGCCGGTGAGATACTTGACCTTGGCGTAGACCTTGGCATTATAACAAAGAGCGGTTCATGGTTCTCCTACGGTTCAACGCGTCTCGCACAGGGGCGTGACGCCGCGCGCCGCGTTATTGAAACGGATGCCGAGCTTGCAAAAGAGCTTGAAGCAAAGATAAAAGCTGAGTTTGAATCAGGGCACGATAAAGCTGTGGCGGATGTCGATCCGGATTCGCTTGATGACGAGCTTGACATAAGGCTTCTTGACATTGACGAGTAATTAATACGGTGCAAATGTCAAGAATTGATGTGGAGACGAGGTAGATAGCAATAATAGGAGATAACAGCAAAAACACTGCACGTGATATAGCCCCCGCGGCAAATTCAGGCGTCGGCGGGGCTTGTGCGACGGTAATGTCGGCACGTGCTGCCGACATACCGCTTGCCGTCGAGCTGACTCTGCGGTATAATGATTCACCGGAGGATGTTAAACTCTTGGTATTGCGCTCCGTGTGGGAAAGCAGCGGCATCTCGACTGGCGACACTGTAACAGCCGAGACGATAGCAACATTTGAGTCGTCCGGTCGTGCCGTGAATGCACTTTCCCGCGCATTTATACTTCTGAGTGCCGCCGACAATTCCAAGCGCTCGCTTGTACGCAAACTGCGTGAGCGCGGTTTTGCCCAAAGCGATGCAGAAGCTGCCGCTCGCGAGCTTTGTATTGCGGGTTACATAAACGAACCGGAGCAAATATCGCGCATAGCGTCGATTTTGGCGGAACGCAGGCTTTATGGCAGGCGGCGGATAATAGAGGAACTTTATCGCCGCGGCTACTCACCCGAAAATATTAATCATTGGCGCAATAGTGAATCACTTGAGCTTGATTTTGCTGCTATATGTGCAAAGCTCATCGCCCGCCGGGGCGGGCTGCCGCCTAAAAATGATACTGCGGGTAAAAGAAAACTTTTGTCATACTTATATCGGCGCGGGTTCTCGTCTGACGACATTAGAGAAGCTGTACGCTATATAGCCGAGCGGGGCGATGACAGTTGCGATGGTAACGATGATGGGTGCGACATCACTTATGATGATACTTGTGATGACACAACTGACGACATATGAGAAAAATGCTCAAGTAAATTGAGCATCATAGGATAAAACTAATGACGCAATATAGAATAATTAATTTAACTTTGATTTTTACTAAACGCTTAAGGCACGGTATTTAAAATTATATGAAGAAAAACATTAAAGTCGGCTTCGTGTCGCTTGGATGCTCTAAAAATCTTGCAGATACGGAGGTTATGATTAAGCTGATCACGGATGCCGGCTATAGCATAACGACAGACGAAACAAAAGCTGATATTGTCGTTGTAAACACATGCGCCTTTATTGACAGCGCAAAGCGTGAATCAATAGATACTATCCTTGACCTTGCTTTGTTAAAGGAAAACAAATCGCTTCGCGGAATAATAGCAGCCGGATGCATGGCAGAACGCTATCAAAAAGAATTGTTTCGTGAGCTTCCGGAGATTGACGCCGCGATTGGTGTTGGAAGCGTAAGAGACATCGTAGCTGCTATTGATTCTGTTGTAAAGGGCGAGCGGTTTGAGAGTTTCGGCGATAAAAACTCGTCACCTCTTGGCGGTGAGCGCGTCGTGACGACGGAAGGGTATGCATATCTTAAAATTGCAGAAGGCTGTAACAACAGATGCACATACTGCGCAATTCCGTCAATCCGCGGGCGTTATCGCAGCCGTCCTGAGGAGGAGCTTGTTGAGGAAGCAAAGGCTCTTGCTTCCGGAGGAATAAAGGAGCTAATTATTGTCGCACAGGACATCACGCGATACGGAATTGATCTTTATGGTGAAGCACGTCTTCCATCTCTTCTCCGGAAGATAACGGAAGCTGCCGACATACCGTGGGTTCGCTTGATGTATTGCTATCCCGACATGATTACAGATGAGCTGATAGCCGAGATTCGCGATAATGATAAAATACTAAAGTATATTGACCTTCCCGTTCAGCACATAAGCGAAAACGTCCTTGCCCGCATGAACCGCCACGGCGGCAGCCTTGCCGTACGCGACGCTATTCGCCGCCTGCGCGATGCAATACCGGATATCGTTATCCGCTCGACTGTTATTGTCGGATTTCCGGGGGAGACGGAAGAAGATTTCGCTGAGCTTTGTGATTTTGTCGAAAAAACACGCTTCGATCGTCTCGGCGCTTTCACATATTCCCGCGAGGAGGGAACTCCAGCATATGATTTCGACGATCAGATAGACGAGCAGACAAAGCAGGATCGATGCGATGAACTTATGGGAATACAGCTCGACATTGTTGAAGAAAATAATGCTGCTATGATCGGGAAGACGATTGACGTTTTAGTTGAGGGCTTTGATAAAGAAGCCAATGCATACTACGGCAGAAGTAAAGCAGATGCGCCCGATATAGACGGCAGGGTTTATATCAATTGCGCACAGGACGAACGTCCGAAGGCGGGAACATTTGCCCGTGTGCGCATAACTGATATGGCTGATTATGACCTTATCGGCGAGCTTGCATAAACAAAGGGGATGACAACAGAATATGAATCTACCTAATAAGCTTACGCTTGCAAGAGTGATTCTCGTACCCGTATTCATGATTTTAATAGTTGTTGGAATACCGTTTCCGTGGTCTAATTTATCAGCGGCGGCAGTTTTTGGCATAACAGCGCTGACAGATATGCTTGACGGTAAGATTGCGCGTAAATACAACCTGATAACTGATTTTGGTAAGTTTATGGATCCGCTTGCCGATAAATTCATGATATTCGGCGCGATGCTTGCGCTTGTAGCTGCCGATGACTTTGAAATGTTGCGCCCGGTGATGATTTGGGTTGCCTTAATCGTATTTTTACGCGAGCTTGCCGTGACGTCCATGCGCCTTGTCGTTTCATCAAAAACAACAGCGTCAAATTTAGCGGCAAATATTTTAGGTAAAATCAAGACGGTTACGCAGATTGTAGCTGTTCTCACTGTTTTACTTGAGCCTGTGTTTTTCGGCGCTATTGAATTTTTCTCAAAATATCGGCCGCTGTCGTATCTTACGCTTGCCGCAATGACAACAATGACGATCTGGAGCGGACTCAACTACCTTTTGGCATATTCAAAGTTTCTTGATTCTGAAAAGTAAACAAAGGATTACTATTATTTTCAATTAATTGCGTGAATTATAGCAGTTGCTATGAAAAAAGTATTGCATTTTTATTTTATACATGATAGAATAACAAATGCTTATGCCAGATAACATGTTTTTTTATTGATATACCGGAGGATTCACATAATTATGGATACCTTTCAGATAGTAGTAGGAGTTCTGCTTTTAGTCACGGCTCTGTTTCTAATTATAGCCGTATTGTTACAGCATGGAAAATCACATAATCTGTCCGGTGTGATCTCCGGTGGAGCAGAAACGTTTTTCGGCAAACAAAAGGGAGCAGCTATTGATAAGAAGCTTTCAAAGCTTACAGCTATCGTTGCTGTTATCTTCGCTGTATTGGTACTTGCTATATACGTTGTTCAGGATGACTATGTAGCGGCAAGACCCGATAACACACAGACAACCGAAAGCAATACCGAATCAGACACCGACACAGATAAAGATACAGAGACAGAAACAGATGTTGTTACCGATACAGAGGCTGTATCAGATTCAGAAGCAGGCGCAGAATAAGTGAAGTGAAATATTGACAGCTGAACTGGCTGAATGCCGGACATTCATGGGGCGGCATTTTATAAGTAAGCCTTGCATGAACACTTTGCAATTATTGAGTAACTGAAAAATTAAGAAGAATCTTAAAAGCATTAAAACACCCCGCGCGGAACTTCGTGCGGGGTGTTTGGCTTTGTTCTACGATGTATAACAATAAATTTAATACTTTATTTCAAAAGGCAAACAGAATTAAAACGAAAACGACTGAACTCAAGCGCACTAAATGACAAGCGTATATCCCTTTCCCCGGACTGTGACAATTGTCTCGCTGCCAAGCATAGGATAAAGCTTTTTCCTCAGGCGGCACACGTAAACATCTGCGGTATTTGCCCCTGATGAATCAAGATTAGCAGCCTTTGATATTTCCTCGCGTGAAACAGGCTCGCCACGCCGCGAAAAAAGAAACGACATAACGGCGTATTCTTTGCTTGTGAGCGGGATTGATGCGCCGCCGACGTATATGCTTTTACGGCGTGAATCAAGTCTGATGACAGCAGTCGGCGCGCCGTTAAACGATGCGAGAGCAGCTATAAAATCAGCCCGCGACACCGGACGCGGCAGATAAAACGAAGGGGCTGTGCCATGCGTAATAAGAAGGCTGAAAGGGTGCGTGTGCGGTGCAGATGTTGAATCCGGAGTTGTGTCGGTGACATAAATGACAGAACCGGAATTGGCATCAAGGCGTGACTGAGGATGTACAATACTATACCCGGCGTCCTCAAGCCATACTGTTAGCATTCCCCTCAGCGCTGTGTCATTTGTCACAATCGCAACATTATGTGCGTGTGATTTTGTGTTTTTATTAGCAGCCATTTTAGTCCGTCTCCGTTATTATTTTAGCTTCGGCGTTCGTCTTGCCGTCGCTTAAAACGGTGCGGAAATAATAAATATCATCTGAGGAGCAGCCATAAATTTTGACGGTACTGTCTTCATGAAGCTCTCGCATATAACAGATATGAACAGACGATGGGCGGGCGATACCGTTTTTTATCTCAGGAATGTAATTGCAGAACAAGTCGGCGTAGGCCGTATTGTTCATATGACAGTTTTCGTCTGTATCAGCATATCCGGCAGTATATTCGCCGCGAAGGGTGAGAGGTACGTCTTCAGGAAAGTCGATACGCCGCGGGAGATCAAGGTCAAGCATATCATCATAACCGTAATCAAGACGTACATCATTTACACGTAAAATTTTCTTTGCGCGGAAATCGTAAAGCGCCCAAATGGAAGCCGCCTCTGCTACTGTTCTCCCATTCTTTGAAATAGAAAAGCAGCGTCCGTAGCTTACCCCGGAATTATCCGATGCCCATGTCGAAAGTTCAATTTCGTCGCCGTGACGAAGAGGTGCATATATGCTTATTCCTATGCGGGTTAAAATAAAGGCGCGTCCCTGTGCGCGCAATTCGGGCGCAGAGGGGCGTATGGCCGCCATATGGCAAAAAGCCGTCTCCTGCATATAACGCATAAGAGAGGCGACCCGTGCATATCCGGCCTTGTCTGTATCGTGCGCGTATATTTTGTATTTTTCAGTCCATCTCGTCTTCATCTGTCAGTTGATCCTCGGTTATGCCGTGACCGTAAACAGCATTTATTATTGTATTTATAAAATTATAATTATATATCGAAGCGGGGCGATGTTACGCCCCGCCTTTTCATTGTACTGCGAATTATAGAGTGCCTGCAGAGCCAAGAACGTGGTTGATCTTGTGAAGAACCATGTCTTTGACAGCAGTACGTGCTGCAGCAAGATAACCTCTCGGGTCGAATACGTCGGGATGATCGTTTAAATACTTGCGTATTGCAGCGGTCATAGCGAGACGTATGTCGGAGTCAATGTTTATCTTGCAGACTGCCATCTTTGCTGCTTGACGGAGCATTTCCTCAGGGATTCCGATAGCGTTAGGCATACGGCCGCCGTTTTCATTTATAATAGCGACGGCATCCTGCATGACTGAGGAAGCACCGTGTAGAACGATCGGGAAGCCAGGCAGACGCTTTTCGATCTCTTCAAGAATGTCGAAGCGAAGCTGCGGCTTTTGACCGGGCTTGAATTTATATGCGCCATGGCTTGTGCCAATGGCAATGGCAAGAGAGTCGACGCCTGTGCGGCTGACAAACTCCTCAACCTGATCGGGATTTGTGAAATGGGCATCATCTTCGGAGACGTTGACGTCATCCTCAATGCCTGCGAGCTGGCCAAGTTCGCCCTCAACTACTACGCCGTGGGCGTGTGCATATTCAACGACCTTTTTGGTAAGGGCGATATTTTCCTCAAAGGGATACTTTGAACCGTCAATCATGACAGAAGTAAATCCGCCATCAATGCAAGCTTTGCAGATTTCAAAGCTATCGCCATGGTCAAGGTGAAGAGCAAAGTCAATACCGGTATCCTCAACAGCAGCCTTTGCAAGAGCCATGAGGTAGGCATGCTTTGCATATTTACGTGCGCCGGCAGAAACCTGAAGAATAACAGGGGACTTTGCTTCCTCGGCGGCTTCGGTGATAGCCTGGATTATCTCCATGTTATTGATGTTGAAAGCGCCGATAGCATAACCACCCTCGTATGCACGGCGGAACATTTCCTTTGTCGTAACAAGTGCCATGTCCTTTGTCCTGCTCCTAATTTATAATAATTTTATTATTTTTTGTTATATTGAATACTTTACTTGCTCTTTATATAACAAAACTAAGGCTTTGCCCGCGTTTTACAAGCATGCCCAAAAGGAAAACAAGTTAACATTTAATATTATGATAACATTTTAATACTAAAAACTGTGAAAATCAACCCCAACGGGGAGCTTAAATGTAAAAAATAATAAAATGCCGGCGCGGAGCGGTTACAGCGTTTAAGCTGTAAAAATGTACCGCTCTTGTTATTTACAATACAAAACAAAATTATTTAAATATAATACTGTTATGTACAAGTGCAGTTGCCATATAATTAGTTATAGTAGTATATTTGTGGTTCTCGCATAAATTTTCAATAAAAAACTCTTTGGTGGAACAAAACACCCCGTGATACGTCAAACATTAAAGTCGGAAAGCTGATATTTTAGACATTTTTTGCCTGATGTGTTTTGCTTCACATAATATATGGCATGTAGCGTCATATAAATGTAAAAATAATAGATTGTTGTCGATAGCATGCCGAATGTATGATATAATAATACCTAATATTATATCGTTTGTAATTTCGTTTGTACTTATGTCGTCGTGACATATGTACCGGCCTTTCGCAAAGGAGTATTATTTGT
The DNA here is from genome assembly GCA_001513385.1 of Clostridiales bacterium DTU064. Lineage (GTDB taxonomy): Bacteria > Bacillota > Clostridia > Oscillospirales > CAG-272 > DTU064. Next base: position 22,309 of record LFTK01000103.1, on the reverse strand, counting down.
GGATCGTACTTTTGATAGAAATTATAATTATAGATATAATCAAACGAGAACACTAAAAAATCCGAGAAGGAAGAAAACGAGTATTTTTCACCGCAACCGGCTTTTTCTTCTCTGGTTTCCCGCTTTCGTATTGTACATGGAGCTTGTCATGCACCTTGCGATCGGGGACTCATTCGGCGAGATGAAGGGAGCTTCATTCTTTTATGTGATAATGTTCTCCCTTGCCACCGGCTGCTTTTTAACGATTTTATCCACTATATTCATTAATAAAATAAACAAATTTATCGTCTTCGGTTTTATTATATTCATAACGCTTCTTTTTGAAGTTCAGCTCATTTATTTCCGCAGTTTCCGCGACTTTTTCAAATGGTCGACGATTGGACTTGCAAATGACGTAACAGATTTCTGGCGTGAGGCTCTTTATCGCATAATCAATAACTGGTTTCAGGTTATTCTTTTTCTTATACCTCTTATCGTTTATGCCATATGGGGGCAAAAGCGCGCGCCGGCGCTTGGCACGCCTTTGCGCGTTAAGGTGATACTTCTTGTGCTCTCAATACTTTTCCACCTTACAGGTGTAGCTGCCGTCGCTCTTGACGAAGAAGCTGATTTTTACTACAGAAAAACATTTTCAGTTTCGCGTTCAATGGGATACTTCGGGGTCATGACTACGACAAGGCTTGATATTAAGTATTTGATGTTCGGGCCGCCAAGTGATGACGATTTACCGGATGTAATCGATAAAGATACTGTTGATAATCCGTTTTCAATTGATTCGAGCAGCTCCGACACGACAAAAGGCACGCCCGGCAGCTCCGACGGCACCGACACCGATGATTCAAATACAAGCGATGCCGAAACGACACCTGAACCTGTCGAATATGGCGACAATGTACTTGACATTGATTTCGATTCTCTTATTGAAAACGAGTCATCGGCAACAATTAAGGAGATGCACGAGTATTTCAAAAGCCTGAAACCGACGAAAAAGAATAAATACACAGGCTTATTCAAGGGCAAAAACTTAATATACATGACCCTTGAGGGGTTTTCATATAAAGCAGTCAGCAAAGAGCTGTTCCCGACGCTTTATATGATGATGAACGAAGGTTTTGTCTTTGAAAACTTCTATACATCGCTTTGGGGCGGTAGTACGGCGACTGGCGAGTATACGTCAATGACGGGGCTTTTCTACAATTCGGCTAACTGCCTTAAGATGAGCGCCAACATTTACCTGCCGTTTGCCCTCGGAAATGTGTTTAACAGCCTTAATTATACTACCTACGCATTTCACAACCACGATTACACGTATTACGGGCGCAATTTGTCGCATCCGAATATGGGTTATAAGTATATTGCTGTCGGCAACGGGCTTGATGACATGACATATTACTGGCCGCGTTCTGACCGTGAAATGGCGGAGAAAACAATCGATTATTATATTGATAAAACTCCTTTCCATGTTTATTACATGACGGTCAGCGGCCACGCAAACTATACGTTTGCCGGCAATGCAATGGCGAAGCGCCACAGGGCTGAAGTTGAGCATCTTAATTACAGCGATAATGTTAAGGCATATATCGCCTGCCAGCTTGAGGTTGAATATATGCTTGAGTATCTTGTTCAAAAGCTCGACGAAGCCGGCATACTCGATGATACGGTGTTTGTAATGAGCACCGACCATTATCCTTATGCGCTCGCCGACGAGGACCTTGCCCAGCTTTACGGGCTTGATGTGAACGGCATACACGGTAACTTCGATTTGTTCCGCAACGGTTGCGTAATATGGTCTTCATCGATGAAAGAGCCGGTACACATTAAAAAACCGGCTTCCAGCCTTGATATAATACCGACTGTACTCAACCTTTTCGGTGTAGATTATGACTCGCGCCTTCTCATGGGTACCGATGTCAACTCTGACACTGATCCTGTCGTCATTCTCAACTGTGACAGCGGATATGCGGAGTGGAACTGGATAAACTCATACGGAAGCTATAATACAAGCACAAAGAAATTTACGCCTGCTGAAGGAGTTACAGTCAACGAGGATACGCTTAAAGATTATATAGCGTATATGAACTCTGTCGTCGCGAAAAAGCGTAAGTTTTCGTTCCGTATTCTTGAAAACAACTATTATAGTTACGTGTTCCCTAAAGGGCTTTACTGATTATTATACTTGAGCGTGCCCGGCAGAGCGGTGACACAAAATAAGCATATAAAAAGCCAAGCGAACACTTGGCTTTTTAATTTTATATTAACTTTTACATATTTCGCATCAGTAAAGGCGTGAAAAAGGCATAAACAGATAAGAAAAAACACTATTTCCCGCGAAAATAAAAGTGTTGTTTGACAAAGACGATATACGAAAATATAATATAAAATATATGAGGATGATTGATATTATTAAAAAATAAAACAAAGGCGGTTCTAAATGAAGATTACAAGTGTTAAGGGAACGAATGATTATCTTCCGGAGGAAGCTGCGCTGCGAGACAGACTCCAGGCAACTATCCTTCGCACATATACAAATTGCGGTTTTGAACACATAATCACACCGGCGCTTGAGGATGGCGAAAACCTCGATAAAAGCGAAGGCGGTGAAAACTTAAACCTCATCTTCAGAATAATGAAGCGCGGGGACAAGCTTGCAAATGCATTAAGTGAGGGGCGATTTGATGAACTTTCGGACATCGGGCTTCGTTACGATCTGACACTACCTCTCTGCCGTTTCTACGCTGCACATAGAAGCAAGCTGCCAACGCCCGCAAAGCTTATACAGATTGACCGCGTTTACCGTGCCGAAAGGCCGCAAAAGGGGCGCGACAGAGAATTCGTCCAGTGCGATATTGACATAATCGGTTCCGATTCCATTTGCTGCGAAATTGAGCTTATTGCAACGACAGCAAAGGCTCTCAGGGCAATCAACATCGGAAATTTCCGCATACGCATAAACGACAGAGCTATCCTCCGCGGTGTGCTTGCAAAGACAGGTTTTGATCCGAAGGATTTTGATTCCGTATGCGTAACATTTGATAAACTTGATAAAATCGGTGTTGCCGGTGTAACAGCCGAGCTTACCGAAAAAGGCTTTGACGCAGCAACAATTGACGCCTTCCGCAGTTTCCTTGATGCATGCCCCGTTTCGCTTGATGATATAGTATCATTCGGCGGTGATCTCGATGCTGTCGAGCGTATAAAAACTATAAAAACTGCTGTTGAAAAAATATCAGGCGGCGCGTATAGTGTCGATTTCGACGTATCACTTGTCCGCGGTCAAGGTTATTATACCGGTACTGTTTTTGAGGCCGAAAGCACTGAGTTCAGCGGTGCTATTGGCGGCGGCGGACGCTATGATAACTTAATTGAAAAGTTTACAGGCGAGCACGTGCCAGCCGTTGGCTTCTCAATCGGCTTTGAGCGGATTTTCAGCATACTCCGCGAAAGATATGCAAATGTTAAAGAGAGCTCGGAGCGTAAAAAAATCGCCGTCATTTGTGAGCCTGACACATTTGCTGATGCTTATATCTATGCCGATACATTGCGCGGTGAATATGACGTTTCCCTCGCCCTTCGCGCGAAGAAATTTGGAAAACAGCTTGCCCGCCTTGAGGAATCAGGTGTCGCCGGCTATGTAGTGTATGGCGAAAATAACATTGTGATGTTTCAGTAAACCATAATACAGAATCGTGACTTTGCAATCGCAAGCTGTTGCATCTGGAATGTTATTAAATATTTAATAATAAGAGTTTCAAAATATAAAGTCAAGCTAAATTAAAGCTTGACTTTTTGTTTGTTTTACTATAAATTTGCTACTCGTGCAGCGCAATAAATAGCACAGCAGTCATCTGCTCGATGCACAGCCGGCTTTTATCCTTTGAGCTTTGATAAAATAGCTTCGAAATTTTGCGGGAGCGGGCAGGTAAAGGTCATAATTTCGTTTGTGCTCGGGCGCCGGAGTGTTAGTTCGGCTGCATGAAGGCACTGGCCACAGAAAAGAGCAGCGTTGCGCCGCTCAAAATTAGTCTTGCAGGCACCATAAACAGCATCACCGGCGACAGGATGCCCGATATACGACATATGAACGCGGATTTGGTGTGTCCTGCCTGTGTGAAGTGACAGTTTCAGGTATGAAAAGCTCTCGGCGCCTATTGTATAACGTCCGAGCGTCACATAATCGGTTATAGCTTCACGTGAGTTAGGCCCGTTTACGACTGCCATGCGCTTTCTGTCTTTCGGATGGCGACCTATTGGCGCATTGACGGTTCCCGCGTCGTCGCGGACACGTCCGACGACAATGGCGTAGTAAATACGGTGCATTTCATGAGTTTTCAGCTGCTCTGACAACTTAATATGTGCCGTATCGTTTTTGGCGACAGCTAAAAGGCCGCTCGTATCTTTGTCGATCCGGTGAACAATGCCGGGTCGAAGAACGCCGCCTATGCCGGAAAGCGAGGTGCCGCAATGAAAAAGCAGTGCATTTACAAGCGTGCCATCCTCATTTCCGGCGGCGGGATGTACGACCATACCGGAGGGCTTGTTGACAATAATGATGTCATCGTCCTCATAAATAATATCAAGCGGTATATTCTGCGGGACAGCTTCGCACTCTCGCGCTTCAGGCACTTCAACCTCAACTGTGTCCCCGTCACGCAGCTCATACCGCTTTGGTACCACCATACCGTTGACAGTGACGCTGCTGGCTTCAATCAGACGCTGAACAGCGCTGCGCGATATACCGGCGCCGGCAGCAGCAAAAACATCAAGCCGTTCACCGGCATCATCTTCTGATACCGTAAGGATAAACCGGCGCATCACAGCTCAGCTCCTCCATCAACGCTGCTGCTTTTTTTACCGCTATCACCGCTTGCTTTACCTTTGGCGGCAACTGCTTTGCTATCAGAATCAGATATATTGTCAAGGGGTGTGGATAACTTTTCATCGCTCTTATCAGCGCTTCCGGCTGTGTCAGATGTGGCACCAGATGCTTTTTTAGCACGTTCGTCTTTTATTGTTTCGATAAAGAAATAGATAATAAGCATAGCGGAGCCGACTGTTATAAACGAGTCCGCCCCATTGAAAACGGCAAAATTAATTAAGCGGAAATCAACAAAATCGACGACAAAGCCGTATGCTATGCGGTCAATCATGTTTCCGATACCGCCACCGACAACAAGAGCAAGACAAACGCAGATATACGGTTCGCGCTTATATTGAAGGGCGATGTAAACAGCTAACGCGACGATAGCGACGGATGAAATTATCATGAACATCCACCTTGCATCCTTAAGCATGCCAAAGGCGGCGCCTGTATTCTCAACGTAAGTGAGGTGCAGGACATTTTCAATAATCGGATATGTGCCGACCGGCTCAAGGAACTCGATGGCGAGGTATTTTGTAAACTGATCGAGAAAAATGACGGCGGCTGTTATGAGAATATAATAAAATATACTGATATGCTTGTCCTCCGTTTGCATAAAGCGCCGCGCATCGTAACGGCGGCGCGGCGCTTTATTAATTAGTCTTGTGTTGATACTACTGTACTTGTTCATTTGCGCCTGCTGGTGCTTTATTTTAAGCATATTGATGCACAACGTGAGCAGAGTATTCCATCACCGTCGTGTGTTATCTCTGTCGCATACTTCCAGCAGCGGTCACAGCGCTCGCCATCAGCCTCAGATACAACGACGGAAAGTGCTGATGTGTCATCGGTGTATGCAGAGGTGTCAGCCGGTGCTGCGTGATTGTGAATGCTGACGCCGGATGTTATGAAAACATCTTCAAGGTCGCCTTCGCTGAACGAAGCAAGAAGGTCATATGTTTCCTTATCAGTCGTGTAAATATCGACCTTTGCGTCGAGTGATTTGCCGATCTTTTTGCTGGCGCGCGCGATTTCAAGCGCTTTCATTACCGTGTCGCGTAAATCAAAGAGAGAGTTGTAACGCGAAGCAATGCTGTCAAACTCCCATTCAGGCTTGTAAGATGGCATGAGATTTAAAAATACGCTTTCGCGCTCGTCCGTTGCGAGGTGCGGCATAGCAAGCCATATTTCTTCAGCCGTGAAGGCAAGCAGTGGCGCTACAAGGCGCGTAAGTGAGCTGAGAATCAGGTACATGGCCGTTTGTGCGCTACGGCGTGCCAGGCTTGCGGCAGGCTCGACATACAGGCGATCCTTTGTGATATCGATATAAAGCTTCGACATCTCAACTGTGCAGAAGTTGTTTATCGAGTGGTAGACAATGTGGAATTCATACTCGTCATAAGCGTGGCGCACGGTTGCGGTTAGCTTATTAAGCTCGGAGAGAGCCCATTTATCAATGTCATAAAGCTCATCAACAGGTACAAGGTCTTTATTCGGGTCAAAATCATTTATATTAGCTATTAATATACGAGCTGTGTTGCGAATCTTGCGGTATGTTTCCGAAAGCTGTGCAAATATAGCATCTGAAACGCGTACATCGACGCGGTAATCGCTTGATGCAGCCCAAAGGCGAACAAGGTCGGCACCGTACTTCTTTATCATATCATCAGGGGAGATGACGTTGCCGAGAGATTTATGCATAGCTTTACCTTCACCGTCGACTGTCCAGCCATGTGTGAGAACAGTCTTATACGGCGCGCCCTGTCCCTTTGCACCGACGGCGGTCAGAAGTGATGACTGGAACCAGCCTCTGTATTGGTCGGCACCCTCAAGGTAAAGATCAGCAGGCCAATCGAGTCCCTCTTTGTTCTCAAGCACTGAGAAATGGCTTGAGCCGGAATCGAACCAACCGTCGAGTGTGTCCGTTTCTTTTGTAAAGTGGGTGCCGCCGCAGTGCGGGCATACAAAGCCTTGCGGCAGTATTTCTTCAACCGGAACTTCATACCATGCGTTTGAGCCAGATTTTGCAAAGAGATTGGATACTGCAGCTATCGACTCATCTGTGCAGATGGGTTGCTTGCAGTCGTCGCAGTAAAAGACAGGGATAGGAAGGCCCCAGTGACGCTGACGGGATATACACCAGTCGGAGCGCTCGCGTATCATAGCAACTATGCGGTCAGCGCCCCAGGCTGGAAGCCATGTTACGTGTGAAGCAGCCTTAACAGCATCTTCTTTGAACGCCTCAACGGAGCAGAACCACTGCGGCGTCGCGCGGAATATAATCGGCTGCTTGCAGCGCCAGCAGTGCGGGTAGCTGTGCGTGACTGTTTCAGCGGCAAAGAGAGCACCGGATTCACGCATATCTTCAAGAATAGCCTTGTTTGAATCCTCATAATACATTCCGGCGAACTTGCCGGCGCCTTCGGTCTGGTATCCGCGGTCGTCAACCGGCACAATTACATCAATATTATACTTGCGGCATGTGATGTAGTCGTCGGCACCAAATCCGGGTGCTATGTGGACGCATCCTGTTCCGCTTTCCATTGTGACGTAATCAGCATTTACGACGACACTGTCGCGATCAAGGAACGGATGGCGGGCACGCATGAATTCAAATTCGCGCCCCGGCATTGTTTTTACAACTTCAAATTCACCTTCGGCTATACCGCCTGCCTTCATTGTGCGAGAGGCAAGTGCAAGAGCGGTTATATAAAACTCCCCGCCCGGCGCCTTTATGACGGCGTATTCTTCATCCGGGTGCAGAGCAATAGCAAGGTTGCCGGGAAGTGTCCATGTTGTCGTCGTCCAGATTATAAAGTAAGCGGGAGCGCTGCCGACAACGTCCGAAAGCTTGCCGCCATCATCAATTAATCTGAATTTTACGTATATAGACTCACATTTGTCGTCCTGATATTCAATTTCAGCCTCAGCAAGCGCCGTTTCGTCATGCGGACACCAATAAACAGGCTTCAGCCCTTTATAAATGTAGCCTTTTTTGAACATTTCGCCAAAGACGAGCACTTCGCGCGCTTCAAACTCCGGCGACATCGTGAGATACGGATGTTCCCAGTCGCCAGTCACGCCAAGGCGAATGAAGGAATCGCGCTGAAGGTCCACGTATTTTTCGGCGAATTTCTGGCATGCGGAACGGAACTCCGGTATGCTCATTTTTTTGCGGTCAAGCTTGTTCTGACGAATGATAGCCGACTCAATGGGCATTCCGTGGTTATCCCAGCCCGGAATATACGGCGTACGGTATCCGGACATCAGCTTCGACTTGTTTATGAAGTCCTTTAAAATTTTGTTGAGCGCTGTGCCCATGTGGATATTGCCGTTTGAGAACGGCGGGCCGTCGTGAAGGATGAAATTGGGGCGGCCTTCGGCTACATCGAGCATTCTTTGATAAAGCCCGATTTTATCCCAGTATTTTATTGTTTCAGGTTCCCTTGTGGGAAGGTTTGCCCGCATGGAAAATTCTGTTTTAGGCAGGTTTAGCGTATTTGTGTAATCCTTTGCCATTATAAATGCTGTCTCCTTAAAACAAATCCTATATTTAAAATTTTCTTATTGTTGAAAATTGTCTTTTTATATGGGTTTTCTGCTTAAAAAATTATAGTATTATTTCTTACCGAACAGTAAATCATACTCGTCAAAGCTTTTATTTATTGAAACAGAAGAATCTGCCGGGCGCTTCGACTCAGGGTAACGCTGTTTTAGCTGTTCGATAAGGTCATCATCGTCAACAGCTTGTGTTGCTGCCGGCTGATTTATTATCAGCGGTATTTTTGCTGTTCAAATTTGCAGCATCAATATAACGACGCGGATATTTAAACGAACGTCTTATGCGGTAAACGCGTCTTGCATTTGATATGTCCGTCGCTTGTGGCGTGCTGCTTGATGCTTCCTTATTAGAATCATTTTCGCCATTTAACTGGCTCTTGATTCCATTAATTTCGCTTTTTACATCAGTATCGTCCGCTTCATTGTTATTTTCGATATTGCCAGCCTCACCAAGATCGCTTATATTATTCTCGTTAATGATGGTGGCATTATCGGTAGCTTCATTATCAGTTGTGTTGATATCTTTTTCTTCGGCAGCGCTGCTTTTTTCGTCCTCGATTTCGTCATCACTATATTCGTCATCAACTGCGAGGTCGTCATCAGCGCCTTGAGACAGAAAATCAAGGGTAAAATCATCAAATGGGGTATCTGTATCTCCTTCGCCGCTGTCGATTTTAAGATCCTCGTCGCTTATAAAGCGGCCGTCAGAAGAAACAACATCGCTTATGTCTTTATCTACGCTGGCGTTTTCGTTTGCGTCGTCGGATGTGTCAGACGCAGACGCTGTTGTTATATTTTTGATATCGGGGGTGTCAACCCCGGCTTTAACATCGACTTGTGCTGTCGGAACAGGGGGGACAGTGTGTGAGGTATCGTCCACAATAACAAACTCAAAGCTGTCTGTATCTTTAAGCGAAGAGTCGCCTTCAATGTCAGTGCCATCCGGCTCGCTATCGTCGGCTACGACCGTATTATCCGGCGGGTTATCTACAACCTCATCTACCTCATCATCGATTGAATCGGCGGAGTAAAGATCATACGCCGACACATCCCCTTCGGGACGTTCATACGGTGATGGCGTCAGCTCTGAATAATCGGTATCAGCACTGCCGTTGATGCAGAGTATTTCTTCAATTTCAGCCCCGTCTTCACTGCCGGCAAAATCAGCGCCGAGGGCGTCGGTTGCGGGCACATCATTATCTTCGGCAGGCTCGGGTTCT
>LFTK01000103.1:10978-12608 GCA_001513385.1 Clostridiales bacterium DTU064 | reverse complement strand
ACAATGGTTCATCAGAGATGGGCTCCTCAGAGATTTCTTCTGGGGGTTGCTCAGCAGCGCTTTGCTCGGCAGAGCTTGGCTCGACAGAGCTATTCTCAGCAAAGCTGCGCTCTGCGTTATCTTCGTCATACTCAGCGACTACATTGTCAGATGCACTTTCGGTTGTCTCTATATCTTCATCAATCTCAATATCTTCCTCCGGTGCATCATACTCCGGCGTGTCAGCAACATTGTTATCATCGTTAACATCGATATCATCAATATTATCGTCCGTATCGCTGCCGGAATCGGCGTTTACGCTCACCGCCGTTATATTATTTATAGCATCTGAATCAAGAGGAGTAAAGGTTTCTGATTTTAATTCACGGAGCCGCGCTTCATACATGGAAATAAGCTGCGCACGGAAAGCTTCGGCTTCGCTGTATAGACGGGACAGTGTGCTTTCGTTTATCGCTTGATCTTTCACCGAAGCGGAAAGCTTTTCCTTAGCCGTGTTTTCCGCATCGGCTATTATTTTCTGCGCTTTTCCTTCAGCTTCGGCTATCATAGCAGCGGCGACACGCTGTGCGTCAAAAAGTAACTTTCTTATCTCCGCTTCTTGTTTTTCCTCATCCTTTTGATATTTGTCAAGCTCCTTTTGTACAGCTTCAAGCTTGCCTGAAAGCTCAATGTTTTCGCTGTACAGCTCCTCATACTTTCCCGCAATATAATCGAGGAAGGCATTGACTTCGCTTTGTGAATATCCGTTCAGGGCACGCGAAAATGTTTTATTGCGTATATTTATCTCGTGAGGTAGAAGCAAAGAAGTCACCCCCGCTTTTATATATTAAGTTATATGCTATATATATCTGTCGGCACACATCCGGAGCCGTCCGCGACGCGTTGTGCCGTCAATATTTCCTATGATAAATTTTCCGTATCCGCGTATTGTCAGTATGTCGCCGGCTTCAACTATTATATCCGGCTTTGTTATTGTTTCATAATTAAGCTCCGCGGCGCCTGATATGATAAGTTCCTTTGCCCGCTCCCGCGATAAATTTGCAATAGCTGCGGCGACACAGTCAGCGCGCAGGGAAGCGACGGGAGCTGTTATTCGTTCTGTTCTGCGCCCGCCGGAAAAGCCGTCCGGCAGCGGAGAAATGTACGTTTTTACGGTGTCAGAGCCGACACGCACGAGCTCAGAGGATAGAAAAGGCGCAATCTTTGTGTCTGCTATAATAACAGCACCGGCCCCGTCCGAACCTACTATTATATCGCCTAAGACGGCGCGTTTTGTCCCAAGGGCAAGTATGGAACCAAGAAAGTCGCGGTGGGAAAGCGTCCGGTAACCGCTTCCGTCAACGCGAAGCGATGTTATAGCAAAAGCGGCCGCTTCTGTATACTGCTCGGGCAAGGGAGAGCCGCCTAAAACTCCGGGAAAAAGTCCTGTGACAGCAGGGTCGGTTTCGACCTCCTGTGACATATATTCCGGTAAGATAAAAGCACGGCGGCGTTCTGCATCCGGATAACCGCCCCATAAAACGAAACGCCCGCGATAACCCGCGGAGGAAAGCGCTGCCGCCGCATCGTATGCCTCGCGGGGATTATAAAAATCGCCATGTGTGATTTCATAGCGTGTGTCGGCTTTGTG
>LFTK01000103.1:0-10943 GCA_001513385.1 Clostridiales bacterium DTU064 | reverse complement strand
GCCAGACGGCTGTGAGTATGATGTAAATCAAATATATTAAAAAATACGCTACTATAAAAGACAAATCAAACGGTATTCTTGCCAGAGCCGGTATGCGGGAGAGCAGTTGCCGTATTGGCGCAACGAGCGGTTCGGTTATAGTCGTAACGAAGCGGTAAAGAGTGTTTTCCTCGTCAATCGGCATCCACGACATGATAGCTTGTAAAAGCATTATAATCATATAAGCCTGTACAAGCAGTAAAATAGTTGCTCTGAGGATTTCGACAATCTCGGTCAAACTATCACCTTTCCTTTAAAAAGGCTTTTCCATACAGTAAAAATGCCGTATCCGCCAGTACTCTTTTGCGCGGATACGGCAGATTTACCGGATCGGGTATGTGTTTTTGTGAACGATGTACTTATTTATACATCACCAAGAAATGAATTATCAATATGAATACGGGTCGTTTGGCTCCTCAGGCTGTTGTGACTGCGCGTTCTTGCGCTGCTCGCGAAGCTGATCACCCGACACATCAACGTTGCTGGGTGTGATAACATATGCATTATTGGCGATGCGCTTGAGCTGACCGTCGATTGAATAAGCAACGCCGGACAAGAAGTCGATTAAACGGCGAGCCGTTTCTTTATTTGTAGCCTCAAGGTTAAGAACGACTGTTCTCTGACTTAAAAGGTGATCGGCAATCTGCGAAACGCTTGCAAAGCTTTCTGGACGCACGACCTTCATTTGAAGTGCAGGACCGCCAAGATTTATTCCGCTGTTAATGGAACCGCTGCTGCTGTAACCACCCATCTGCGGAGGAGGGGTAGGCTGGACAGGCTGCTGCGGGATATTCTGAGGCTGTTCCTGTGGATCGGCATCGTACGAGTCATCGCCGAGGTCATCATAGTAGCCGTCATCATCGTAATCGTTGTTGTCGTACTCGTTACCACCCGCTATTTTCTTTATCTTATCCATTAGTCCCATATTATTATCCTCCCGGATGTTCTCCCGTTCTTTATTAATCCGCCGTCCTGCGTCACGGTTACTTAATTTTCATGCTGTAATTTTCGCCGTACATGCGGCTCAATTATAACGCATGATAGCTTTTGCTCGTCAGTGTAAAAATACTGGCGTTTTTATATTTCATGCGCCATCCGCGGCCGGCTATTTTAAAACAATAACTCTTCCGGATGTTTGTCCGGTATTAATTTAAATGTCGTATCGGCGCTTGCCAAAAAGAGCCGTACCGATACGCACAATTGTTGAGCCTTCTTCCGTTGCGGCAATAAAACTGTCGCTCATACCCATTGATAATACAGGCTCTATTATATTATCTGATTTTTTTGCCGAAAAGTCAATAAAAATACGATAAGTTTTCTTAAAATATTTGTGGTATTCCTCGTCTGACGACCCCGCGGGAGCCATTGTCATAAAGCCGCGAACGCGTATGCCTTCAAACTGCGAAAGGGATTCTGCAAAAGCAAGCGCTTCATTTGGTGAAACACCACTCTTTGATGCTTCCTCAGCAATGTTGACCTCGACAAGCACATCTGTCACGATGCCGGCGGCAAGTGAACGCCTGCTTATCTCGGCTGCAAGTGCTGTGTTGTCGACGGAATGTATTAAAACCGTGCGTCCGATTAAATATTTGACTTTGTTTTTCTGAAGATTGCCGATGAAATGGACGCGCAAGCGCGGGTCGAGCGAGTCATACTTTTCCATCAGCTCCTGAACGCGGTTTTCGCCGATATCCGTAAGGCCAAAGTGCTCTGCAGCGTAATTTATGACCTCGACAGGAACAGTTTTTGTCGCCGCAAGGAGAATAGGCGGCTTGCCGTTCGGTGATTTTGCCGCTGCTTCGGAAATCAAAGAACGAACTTTATCAAAATTTTCTTTTATTTCATCAGTATCGTAACCTTTAATAATCATTAGGAACTATATTCCTCCGTTTAAAATATAACGGATTACTTTATTATTTTGCCATCGTAAAGGTTTTTCCCCTGAGTTATTATTGTATCAAAAAGCTTCAGGTACGGGATTTTAGCTTCGTCTGAAGCTTCTTTTTGTTCGTCATCTCCTGACAGCGGGTCTTCCTCTGATGATAGAACATAACCCTCGCGCGTCAGGATGATATTTATGCGGCGGTAATAAACAGTGTTACCGTAGAGAATGTAGACACCGCGCACGCCGTTCTCAATTCTGACGGCAGAAAGCGGGACGCGCAGGCCTGTATAAGAAGCAACGTCAACAGATACCTGCTGCATCCGCGTGTAATCAAAGCCACGGGGCATGACGGTGCTGCTGAAAATTAAAACGGAACGCGGATCATCATCGGATTCTGGGAGAATTATAGAATCAAGCTTCATGAGCAGTGACGTGCCGCTTCCCGTAAACGTCACATTATATGACTGCCCCTCCGTAAAATACTCTAAAAGGCTTCTTTCCGTCGGTATGGCTGCGTACCAGATGTAGTCATAGACCATTTTACCGGCCGCATAGCCTTTTTCGCTCGGATTTTGCTCCGGCTGCGCATTTATAAGCTCATAAAACTCATCTACCGTTAAATCAGGAATTTTTCCCGCGTTGAAAATTTCCTCATAACCGTCGGTTTCGTAAAAGTAAAACCCATGTTTTGACGTTTTTACAGTCGTTGCAAGCCCCGACATCCGCGATATAAGATCAGCGCGGCGACGGGATAAAGCTGCAATTTCATCATCAAAACCGTCAGACTCGCCTGTGATAAGCTGGCGGCGGTTTATGACGGCTAAAAGCTCCTTTGACACGAGCAGTGTGTCGCCGATGTTGCGCTCCGCCGTATCTTTGTGAATTCTTCGGAGAATTTCCGATATTTGCGCGTCTATTTTATGAATATCTGAGAGAAGCGAGTATGAAGCGCTTTTTGTGACAGCTTCGAGAGCCTCGATTTTTTCATCTATTTCTTCAATTTCTGCGCGAAGGTTAGTGTCACCCATTGAATAAAGGTCGGCAACAGCACTTCCTGCGGCGACTTTTTCGCCGTCTGCGACAAGCCTGTTGAGCGTGCCGTTAGATTTGGTGTAAAGCGTTTCTTCATCGCGCATGATGTAGGCATTAAACGTAATCGACTCGATATATGTGTCGATTTTGGCAGCGACCGTTGTTATATCCTGCCCGAGCCTGCTTATAAGGTGATATCCGATATAGATTATCATGGCGATAGCTATAAGTGAGGACACAGCGTAGGAAAGCACACTTTTCAGATAATCTTTATTCGTATTACCACCTCTTTTCGCAAATGAACTTATGAATTGCCGAAGCAAATATCCTCCGCAAGATGAATAAGATCGGCAAAAGGTTTTATGCCCGTTGCGTAATCGTCAACATCAATCCAGTGAACGTAATCGCGCCGGCGGAACCACGTTTCCTGCCGCTTTGCATATTGGCATGTGGCTGTGTAAAGGGAGGTGAGCACCTCCTCGCGTGAAGATTGCCCCAGGATGTAGGGGATAATCTCCTTGTAGCCTATCGCCTGCGACGCCGTACCGGTGGCAAGCTTACCTTCTTCATATAAACGGCGGACTTCATCGACAAGGCCGGTGTCAAACATCTTCTCGCAGCGTTTCATGATAATGTGGCGGTGAAGGTTTCTGTCGGCAAACCGAAGCCCGATTACAAGAGCGGGGAGAGCGTTTTCACCTGAGCGCGATTTTGCATCCCAGCTTGTCTTTGTCATGCCTGTTTTTAGGTATATTTCAAGCGCGCGGGCAACGCGCCGGATATTGTTCGGGTGAATGGACGCGGCAGCTTCAGGGTCAACGTCGCGCAGGCGGCGGTGTAAAGCATCAGCGCCATGCTCCTGTGCAAACTGTAAGAGCGACGAGCGTATGTCATTTGTAGTGCTTTCATCCGGCTCCTCAGAGAATACGTTGCCTGAAATGAGAGCATCAAGGTAAAGCCCCGTTCCACCGCAGATTATAGGCAGACGCCCGCGTGATATTATGTCGTTTATTATAGCTCTCGCTTCTTTGACATACCGGGCGCATGAATAAGGCTCGCCGGGGTCTAAAATGTCTATCATATGATGCGGCACGCAGGACATCTCATCTTTCGTCGGCTTTGCTGTGCCAATGTCCATGCCGCGGTAAATCTGCATAGAATCGCATGATATAATCTCACCATCATGACGGCTGGCAAGCGCGATGGCGAGAGCTGTTTTCCCTGTTGCCGTCGCACCGGTTATGGCTATGGTGACAACATCTCTGTTTTTTTCGTTCATGTGAAGTGGTGCTCCCGAACGGTGGGTTTATTATGGCTGCAAAAAAGCGCATGTATCAAATGATAAGCGGACAAATTACGGTATAACAATGTGATTTTAGATGTCCCCGTCCGGCTGAAAAATATCAATTTTTTATAAAGATAATTATACATTACTCCTCTGTTATTATCAAGCAGTGAGGGACAAAACAGCGTCTTTGAAGTAGCTGACTTACTTTTTGTGCTTCGATGTTAAGCACTCTGCGAAGGTCGGTACGTATTAAAGGGAACTTTTTTGCTTTTAAACATAGATAACACTTTTAAATAATCATAATAGATAAGCCGCATTTTTGCGGCTTATCTGCTGCTATGAATTGTTTAAATAAGCGTTGATTAAAGAATAATCATTGCGTCGCCAAAGGAATAGAATCTATACTTTTCACGTACGGCAATGTCGTATGCATGCAGCGTGTTTTCCCGTCCAGCGAAGGCTGATACAAGCATGATGAGGGTGCTTTCCGGCAGGTGGAAGTTTGTTATAAGGCCGTCCGTTATCTTAAACTGATAACCGGGGTATATGAATATACCTGTTTCACCTGACATCGGATGCACAATGCCATTTTCATCAGCGACAGTTTCAAGCACGCGGCAGGATGTCGTACCGACGCATATGATACGCCCGCCGGCACGACGGCGGCTGTTTATCAGCTCCGCTGTCTCAGGGGATACGCTAAAATATTCGGTGTGCATGACGTGGTCGGCGATGTTTTCCTCGCGTACCGGGCGGAAAGTGCCAAGTCCTATATGAAGCAGAACGCGGGCAAACACAATTCCCGTTGCTTCAAGCGATTTCATCAGCTCGGGGGTAAAGTGAAGCCCTGCCGTCGGTGCCGCAGCCGAGCCTTCAACTGTTGCGTATACGGTCTGATAGCGGTTTTTATCAGTAAGCTTTTCTTTTATATATGGGGGAAGCGGTATTACTCCAACCTCGTCAAGGATTGCAAGAATGTCATGGTACTTATTTTTATCGTATGAGAAAGAGACAATGCGGCATCCTCCGTCAGTTATACTCTTGACGCTGCCGATGAGCGAACCGTTGCCAAACGTCAGTGTGTCACCGGGTTTTGCATGCTTACCCGGGCCTGCAAGGCATTCCCACGTGTCAGGGTCGTCCTGTGAGCGGCGCAGCAGCAAGAGCTCAATGTCGCCACCGCGTGAAGATGTGCCGTTTATTCTTGCGGGTACAACCTTTGATTCATTTATGACGAGCGTGTCGTCCGGACGTAAAAACTCCCCTATGTTATGGAAAATAGAATGGCTGACTTCTCCCGTTTTGCGGTTAAGGTACATAAGGCGGGATGCGTCGCGGGGGGTTACGGGAGTGTTGGCTATAAGTTCGGGCGGCAACTCGTAGTAAAAATCACTTTTCTTTAAGTTTGTTTTCGGAAGCGGGTTTGTTATTGGTTTGTTCATTATTTATCCCTTCGTGCTTATGTGTGACGTACGTTTGCCCCCATTCATAATATGGAAAGGGGAGGTGCGCCCTGGTATTATATTTTTAATAAAGCAATTCTACGGTATTATAATACATCGCGGCGCAACATTCAACTGCACGTGCGATTTTGTGTGACATACCGGGGCGTTAAATAAAAAAGTGGGTAATTATAAGTTTAATATGTCACTGCCGTCGGGGAAGCCGATAATCTTTCGCGGCGTTGCAACGGCAATTATAACGCCGTTTTCAGGGCGGGATGTTGACTTTGGCGCAATGCGGGAGATGACGGAGAGGCAGATTGAAGCGGGGATCTCCGCTATCGTCGTCTGCGGTACTACAGGCGAAGCACCGACGCTGAAACATGACGAACATATCGAGTGCATCCGGCAGATGGTTGAAATCGTAGGCGGACGCATACCTGTCATTGCCGGTACGGGCTCAAACGACACCGACCATGCCGTAACACAATCAAAAATGGCGGAGGATGTGGGCGCAGACGCTTTACTTCTTGTCACGCCATACTACAACAGAGCTACACCGACAGGACTAATACGCAATTTTACTGCAATAGCCGACGCTGTCAGCGTTCCGACGATACTGTATAACGTGCCGGGGCGCACGTGCGTAGACATACCGATGAGCGTTTACAGGGCGCTGGCCGACCATCCGAAAATCGTTGCTGTAAAGGAAGCGTCGGGGCGTTTATCGGCTGCCATCGACATAATAAACGAACTTGGCGATAAGTATGCTGTCTATACAGGCTGTGACCAGCTTATCGCCGAAACGCTTGCAGCGGGCGGGGAGGGCGTAATATCAGTTATATCAAACGTAGCTCCTGTTGAGACAAGGCTCATATGCGATCGCCACTTTAATGGTGATAAAAGCGGAGCCGCGGCGATTCAAAAACATCTCGCCGGACTTATTGACGCGATGTTTTGCGAAGTAAATCCGATACCTGTGAAAGCGGCGTGCGCTATGATGGGGTTATGCCGCCCTGACATAAGGCTGCCGCTGTGCGAGCCTGCACCCGAAAATGAAGCACGCATAAGAAGCGAGCTTCAAAGATACGGATTTTTGTGATATTACGCTGTGCCACGTTGTAAAGCATTCCCGGTTTTATAACAGCGTCAACATATATAGCATTATTTGCCCGTGCGGGGCAAAATATTAGTAAATTTCGGCTTAATAAAAGTTTTTTCAAAGAATAAAACCGAGCTTTTTTTAGCCCGGTTTGTTCTTTTTGTTTTTAGCTGATTACTTCTTATTAAGCATAGCTTTGAGCTTATTTACGGTCGTATACGAATATGTACCGATTCTTGGTATCGCGTAAACGTCATCCCCCGGCTTGCATGCGCGTGCCTCTGTCGTAAACGCAGCTAAAAACCCAGCGTCTTTTACAATTTGTTTTATTTCATCATTATATCTTCCGCCGGGGTAGGCGAAATATGGCGTTTTACAAAAATCATTTGCAAGCGAAAGGTCATTTTTTATATCGTCAAGCGGAATTTTCGTAAGGTTTATATGAAGCTTATATGTATGGCACATGATATTGAAGACGTCGCTGTTTTCGGCGAAATCGTCAAGTGAAAGCCGTTGAAGTTTTGTGAAGTCGAACTCAGATTCGCTTATTTTAGTTTTTGACAAATTGCCCATTACAGCGAAAACAGACGCACGAAATCCGTATTTACGCAGCACAGGCGCCGCATAAATGGCGTTACTCAGGTATCCGTCGTCAAATGTAATGCAAACGCTCTTCTCAGGCAAACTTATTTCGCCGCGGACAAAAGCTACGACGTCGTGTATATTGACGACTGTATAGCCTTCGCTATATAAAAACTCCATGTGTTTTGAAAACAGGCTGAGGGGCGTTGTGTACTCATTGTTCGGCAGGTATTTTTGTCTTTCGGCGTCCGGCAATACATGATGGTAAATAATAATCGGGACACTCCGGGCATATTTTGGCATATCATCCCGGGTTGTATCCGTACCGGTTCCGGTCTCTTTGGGCGGTTTTATGTCCGTTGTATCGGTGGGCCTGCTCTCCTCTTGCTTTGTGTCAGAAGATTCTGAAGATTCAGGGATTTTTGTTTCTTTTTCAGTCTCTGTTGTAAGGTCAGTGGCAGGGGCAGTATCAGTAACGGGTAAAGTGTCGGTGTCGGGTGTCGCTGTTGTGGTTGTTGTGTCTATATTTGTTTTTGTATCTTCATATGTATCAGAGCTGTAAGATTCGTTATCTTTTCCCTCGGGTTTTGTTGTGGTAGCAAAATCTGATGTGATGTCATCGGAGGTGCCTGTCGTGAGGTCAACAGCATCTGTTGCACTGTCGGGGGTAAGAGGGGATGACGACAGAAGTGAGCTGTCCTGGCTCCCTCTGTTTGCTTGTGAATAAATGTTGCATCCGAGCGTTATAAGAACCGACAGCAAAACAACAGCAATAACCAAAGTAGCATTAAATTTTTTCATAATCACCCGATATGTAAATATGGGAAATTAAATTATTATGATATAATTATAATGTATTATGTAAAAAAATGATATAGGGGTTTTTGCGTTATATAAATAAAAAAATCGTCCATTATAAGGATGTGTATTAAGGATTAATTATCTCGGAATAATGCCGGCATAGTTGGTATTTATTGTAGTACAGGCTATGCCGATTTTTCATTGTAAAATTACAATTAATAGACGCTTAAAACTGCAGTGCAGTTCCATACAATTCGGATGTTTTATACTTTTGATATGTTATTTTTTAAAATAATTTCATCAAAGGGAAAGCTTGTTTTTAACGAACAAAAAAGAGGGAGTACCTCATTCGGCGGGTGCTCGTAAGACAGTAATTCAAAGGAATTAACGAATTACGGCATCTGTCGTACAGGATTGGGTAAAGAACACACGATATTCAACGATGGTTGGGTGTCGTGTGTTTTGCTTTCTCTGAACATCGTCGTGCGTACGCATTTTGCAAAAAAGTTACAAATCGCATGTTGAAAAACTCAAGTTTTTTATGAAATTAAGTGTGTACACACAGTCGACTGTCTGCTTTTGAAAACCATGAAAGCACATGCTCAATGGAACTTTAATATCGCTGCTGCGTCTAATAAATATTCGCTTTTATACGGAGGTGCATATATGAAAAGAATCATATCTTTTTTAATCACATTGATTGTTCTCTGCAGTATTCTTTCGGGCTGCAGCAAAACAGGGACAAAGCCTCTGACAGAGCTGAAAGTGGATGACGTTGTATCGGCAGATATCACACTGATGCCGCCAAACACAACCATCACCATTTCTGACCCGGCAAATCTTGAACAGCTCGTTGCCTTGCTTAATGATATTATTCTGTTTGAGCAGGATGATGCCGGACGTCAGGCGGAAGGTCAATTGGTGACCGTGACAGTCACGAGGGCAGACGGCAGCACGGCTTCGGTCGGAGCTTATGGATCGTATATATTCTATAACGACATTTGCTATCGGGCAGAATATGAACCAAGCGAAGCATTGAATGCTTTCGGCAACAGTTTTCTGACGGAGCTTCCCGATAAAGGTACACCTCCGGAAACCGAAGAAAGTCTGTCCACTTCTAATAACGATGTTCCGGAACCATCGTCGTACTATTTTGAAGCACAGTATATTCGCACCAACGGATACGTTGACGGGGCGTCCTACCCTGTTGTTACGCTGATTGAATCAAAAGAGGAACTTGATGCGTATTACGAAGCAAACAGGGACAGGTATGATCTGGAACGTCACGATGCAGTTTATTCAGACCAGACGATTGGTTTCCTCGATGCCTGCGACAGGTATGACAAGGAGTATTTTGACGAAGAACGGAATCTTGTGCTGATTTTACTTGAAGAGCCCAGCGGTTCAAACCGCCACGAAATCACGGATGTGCGCCGAAATGATAAAGGAGAATGGGTCATTACTATTGATCGGATTCTTCCTGAGTGTGGAACAGATGATATGGCTGAATGGCATTTGTTCCTTGAAATCCAGATGGGAAATGTAATTTCACGAGATGATACAATAATAGTCAATCTAAAAAACACAGGATCGACTTCTGCTGTAATGGATGAGAATTATCCGATTAAGATTACATCGGGCGAAAGCAGCATATATCCATATCCACACTTCAAATACAGTGAAGATTGGACGGGCGAAGGTTTTCTGTGTGCTGACGGTGTTCCTGTCGGAATGACATTATCAGAATTTTTAGCAGAAGACTTACTTCCAGCAGTTCCTTATTCAGATGATTTCGCAGTTACATATGCAGAAAACGTCACATTCCGTTCGATTAATTTATATAACACTGCATTTGAATTGCTGGGTAATCTTTTCGATTTTGCTGACCTAGCGACACTGGAAGCGGGTGAGTATTATTTGGGGATTGTCGTCAATGAACAAGGTGCCTATATCGAAGAGGCAAAACAGTACGAGTGCACTGGTTGGGAATGTCTGTTCCGTCTGATAGTTAAATAGTTTAAAAACATAAACATGGATGGTGTATGCTTATGGCGGAAAAGAAAAAGGGATTACGACCGACACAGCTTCATTTCTATGTGAACGACCAGGAGCTTGATCTGATCAATCAGAAAATGGCGCTATACGGTACGGAGAATATGAGCGCCTATCTTCGCAAGATGGCAATCGACGGATATGTGATAAGGTTGGATTTGCGTGAGATTCATGAACTGACTTCTCAGATGAAGCGGATCGCCAACAGCGAATACTTCATCGCTCAACATCCACATGGCATAGAGGGTTATATCGGTGTCCCCTATTGTGTCGTTATCAAAATCCCACAGTGTATTAAAATCGGCGTCCCTATACCATGCGACGAAGGTAAGGCCTTCTTTTGTCGGATTTGTTGGCCGGACGGCTTTCTCACCGTGCATGAGCACCTGTAAAGGAACATCCGTGCCGCCATTGCTGTTGAAGATAACAGCCGGCATGTCTGCCACTGCATTATAATAATTAAAATCATATTCATTCGCCCAGAATTTTCCACCGGTTACAGTCCAGTTTTTCTTGTCTGAATAGTGTAGAGTTATCAGTTCAGTTTCCGGTAAGGCGTTTCTTTCAAACGTCGGCGCATCACCTTTGAAATAAATGGATGTAAGGCTTGTGCAGTCGTAAAAAGCATAACTGCCAATAGAAGTTACAGAGGCGGGGATAGTAATGGATATAAGGCTTGTGCATCCCCAGAATAATGAATTGCTAAGAGAAGTTATAGCT
>LFTK01000108.1 GCA_001513385.1 Clostridiales bacterium DTU064 | reverse complement strand
CTTACCCCTGATTTGCTCGGCCTTTGCTCTTTTCTTAGCCAGCAAACGCTTTCGACATACGGTGAAGCCGTACGCACAGTTGTACCGTCGGCCGCCCTTTCAAAAATCAGGGAATACTATACCGTCACTGATAAGGAACCAAACGAAAACAAATCAAACTCTCTTAGCACAAAAGCTCTTTATGTTTACAGTTTTATAAAAGCTCATGGCCGTGTATCCGACGCGAAGCTTCGAAGTGAATTCGGGGATGCAACCGCCACGGCGGAGCTGACATCGGCTCTTGTACGTCATGGCTACATCAAGCGTGAGCTTGATGTCTGCGAATCAACAAACGTAATGTATGATGTTGACGTTGCCCTTGCCGTAACAGCCGACGAAGCCCGCGAGATTGCATCTGGTGGCGTCGGTGCTAAGGTAAAGCTCCGCTCAAAGCGCGCACGTGAGATACTCGCCTACCTTGCAGACGCAGGGGAGGGGGCATTTATAACCGAGGATATGCTTGAAGATTCTCTCGGCCCTGTCGGCACACAGCTTAAAATGCTTGCCGACGCAAATCTTGTGACGCTCACAAAGCGCGAGCGCTGGAGAAATCCGTACGCCGACATCAAGTGCGTCGAGCATAGCCCCGTTATTTTGTCGAACACGCAGAAGCGCGCGTTTAACACAATACTTTCTCTTTACAAAAGCGGCGAAGCGAAAGCTGCTCTCCTTCACGGTGTAACCGGGAGCGGCAAAACGCAGGTTATCATTTCAATGATAGACGAAGTGATCGCCGACGGGCGAGGTGTTATAATCCTTGTGCCGGAAATCGCCCTCACGCCGCAAACAGTTTCTATATACTGCTCCCGTTACGGACAGCGCGTTGCTGTCATACACTCTTCCCTTTCAGCCGGCGAGCGGGCCGACGCCTGGCGGCGCGTCCGCGCAGGTGAAGCAGACATCGTCGTCGGTACGCGAAGCGCTGTTTTCGCGCCCATTGCAAACCTCGGCATGATTGTTATTGATGAGGAGCAGGAGCACACATATAAATCTGACATGCCGCCGAAATACTCAGCGCACGATGTTGCCAGATACCGCTGCGCGACATCAAACGCTCTTATGCTGCTGTCAAGCGCAACGCCGTCGCTGCAAAGCTATCATAAAGCTGTCGGCGGAACATACACTCTTGTAACATTAAGCGAACGATATGGCGACGCTGTGTTGCCTGAGGTTACCGTCGTCGATATGCGCCGTGAAAAAGCTGCGGGTGCCACCTCGCCGATAAGCTCACACCTTGCATCCGCTCTTGCGGAAACTATTTCGCGGGGTGAGCAGGCAATACTTTTTTTAAACCGCCGCGGTTATAATAATTTTCTTTCCTGCCGTTCATGCGGCGAGGCTGTACAGTGTCCGAGATGCAGCGTTGCGTTGACATACCATGTTCACAGGCGTCTTGCCGACACATCAACTCCCGAGGAGTACAGAGCCGAACATGGCGCCGCCGGGCGTCTTGTATGCCACTACTGCGGGTACACGGTACAGGTACCGGAAAAGTGCCCCTCTTGCGGCGGGGAGAATCTTTATTACATGGGCTACGGTACGCAGCGCATTGAACAGGAACTTGTAGAGCTTGTGCCCGGCGCTCGTATTCTCCGAATGGACGCCGATACGACGCGGACAAAATCAGCCTACGATAATTTAATCGGCGCATTTAAACGGCATGAAGCCGATATTTTGCTTGGCACGCAGATGGTGACAAAAGGGCATGATTTCCCACTTGTTACCCTTGTAGGCGTGCTTCTTGCCGAATCTTCCCTATATCTTGATGATTACCGCGCCGGGGAACGCACATTTTCGCTCATTACACAGGTTATCGGACGAGCCGGGCGCTCATCGCTTCCCGGCCGGGCAATTATACAGACATACACACCAGAAAACGAAAATCTGCGCCTTGCATGTGCGCAGGATTATGAAGCATTTTACAAAAGCGAAATCGAGCTGCGGCGCCGCTACGTCTTCCCGCCATTTTGCGACATCGCACAGATTACGCTGACAAGCGAGGACGAAGCCGCGCTTGCCGCCGCTACCGTCCGACTCGATAAATACATACGCGCATCGTGCGAGGGTGAATATAAAGATGTTTCAATCGTCATGTTCGGGCCGTTTGAAGCGCCCATATATCGCATAAACGGCAAATACCGTATGCGCGTTGTCATAAAATGCAAACTATCCCGCCGCACGCGCCAGTTCTTTGATGATATTTTAAGAGGATATGGCTCAAAACTCGGGCGCAGTGTCACAGTGTCGTTAGACTTTAACCCGAATACGATATAATATAATAAAGAATAAAAAATGTGGTTTACTTTTTGTGCGCATATCATATGCTTATAAAAAGTGAACCATCGAGGTGAAATAAATTGGCTATACTAAAAATTAGAACAGACAACGACGCAATTTTACGCAAAATCAGCCGCCCCGTCGACAAAACAACTCCTCGTATATTAACTCTGCTTGACGATATGCGGGACACACTTTGCGAAGCAAACGGGGTTGGTCTTGCAGCGCCGCAGGTGGGCGTTCTGCGCCGCGTCGTCATAATCGATAGCGAGGAATACGGACTTATCGAGCTGATAAATCCTGAAATTATCTCAAGTGAAGGCTGCCAGAACGAAGCCGAAGGATGCCTTTCAATCCCGGGAAAATGGGGAATAACGAACCGCCCCATGACGGTGACCGTACGCGCCCTCGACCGTGAGGGAAATATGAAGGAATACACAGGCACAGGGCTTCTGGCTCGTGCTTTCTGCCACGAGATAGACCATCTCAACGGCAAACTCTTCACAGATCCGGGCACTCTTGTCCGATATGTCACAGAGGATGAGCTTATTGACGATGAAGATAAGGACGATATCGTTAAAAGCCACGCTGATATAAAATCATAAAGGATGCAGATAAAACAATTAAACAATGTCTGAAAAGGAGCGCGGAAGCAAAAGCAAATAAGATGAAAATTTTATACATGGGCACACCCGATTTTGCCGCGCGAATGCTTTTTTCGCTCATAGAAGCCGGCGAGAATATTGTTGGCGTCGTCACACAGGCGGACAAGCCTCAGGGGCGCGGGTATGTTTTAACCCCACCTCCTGTAAAAAAGCTTGCTCTTGAACATGGGCTCCCTGTTTTTCAACCGTACACGCTCAAAGACGGCGCATTTGAAAAAACGCTTCATGAGCTTTCCCCGGACCTTATAATTGTCGCTGCTTACGGCAAAATATTGCCACCGTATATAATAAATTTCCCGCCGCTCGGATGCGTCAACGCTCACGCTTCCCTTCTGCCCAAATATCGCGGGGCAGCACCGATACAGCGTGCCATCATGGAGGGGGAGACCGAAACCGGCGTTACCGCCATGTATATGGACGAGGGGCTTGACACCGGCGACATGATTCTTCAGCATAAGGTGTCAATCTCGCCCGACGATAACTTTGGCACCGTTCACGATAAGCTTGCAGAGTCAGGCGCTGCCGCCATACTTGACGCGCTCGTCCTCATTAAAAAGGGCTGCGCACCGAGGACACCTCAGGACCATGGCTTGGCAACGTATGCAGCTAAAATAACAGACGATGATATGAAGCTTGACTTTTCACTTCCGGCTGTGAAGCTTCACAACATCATCCGCGCCCTCTCACCTGTACCCGGTGCGTATGCTTATGTGGCAAAGGACAAGCCTAAGCTTATTAAAATATACGCATCAAGCGTAAACAGTGACGATGGCAGCACGAATAAACCTGACGTTGCCCCGGGGACTGTCATAAAAGCCGCCCGCGGCGTGATATCCGTCGCCTGCGGCGATGGCACACTCAACATAATTGAGGCGCAGCTTGAAGGCAGCCGCCGCATGACAGCCGCTGACCTAATAAACGGCCGCCGCATACAAGAGGGCGATATATTAAAATTAATATGAAAAATAATGACAAGGCAAGTCTCAAAAAAGCAAACAATAACCCCCGCGCGGCCGCAGTTTCGGTTCTTTCAGAATGGAAGTGTGGGGGTAAATATATAAACATCAGCCTTGACGCCGCTCTTCGCCGCTTCACAGGTCATGATGATGACAGGGCGCTTTTTGCCGCTCTTGTATATGGCGTCGTTGAGCGTGGGATAACGCTTGACGCTCAGATTGAACACCTGACAGGACGCCCCGTCGACTCCCTTGACAAAGCGACGCTCACGTCACTTGAAGTAGGGCTTTATCAGCTATATTATCTCGACCGTGTGCCGCCATATGCTGCTGTCAACGAAACCGTTGCCGTGGCACCACACCGCTCACGCACGCTTGTCAATGCTGCCCTTCGGCGCGCTGTGCGTGAAGGTAAGCCTGATTTTACCGCAAACGGTACCGATGACACCACCTCTGTCAGAGAACTGTCTCTTCTTCATTCGCTGCCCGAATGGATAATCGAAGAATGGATGCGCGATTATCCCGATGACTACCGCCCACTTTGTACATCCGTCAATTCACGCCCGCCTGTGACACTTCGTGTGAACACGCTTCGCACGGATGCAATATCGCTTCTCGCACGCCTTTGCGATGATAAAAGCGGCAATATTACAGCGGTGCAAAATCCCG
>LFTK01000149.1 GCA_001513385.1 Clostridiales bacterium DTU064 | reverse complement strand
ATTACAAGCGTCGGCGGTACGGCGCCTTCAAGGATAACGCGAAGAAGCGTCGTATCGTCCATATTTTCATCGCGAATTAGCGCTTTAATTTTCTCCGTTATCTCCGCACAAGAAGCAACGCCTGTTACATTAAGACGCCTGACCTCGTATTTTCTGCTTGAAAAAATAAGTCTTTGAAGTTTTATTTTACCGTCATCCGACACTTCGGCATAAATGGCGCCTTTTGGTCCTGTTTCATCATAACCGCGCCCCTCAAGACAGCCGCAGTAAGCATAGACACAGCCGCCGGCCACACCTGCATCCGGTGCATTATGTACGTGTCCGAGTGCTGCATAATTGAACCCGCACACCTCAAGCTCCGCTGTCGATATGGGGCAGTATGGCGACAAGGGCGAGTTCAGGTGCGCATGCGCGCACAAAATTTTGAAAAGTTCACTTTTCTCCGCGGGACGCAGCGGGCTTTTCCGCATTGTTTCGCCTGTAAAGGCGTAACCATACACCTCACAGCCAAGCTCAGGAAAAGAAAAGCTTGTCTCTTCGCTTGATTTGAATATGTAAACGTTCTCCGGAAACTTTACCTTTGCATAAACACTGTCGGGCGTGTAAGGATCGTGGTTGCCGGGGCTTATTACAATTTTGCAGTCGGGAACACGTGAAAACTCACGCAGGACAATTGAGACAGTCTCTTTCGTAACGAAGCCCGTGTCAAAAAAGTCGCCGGCAATAAGCAAAAGATCTATTGAATTATCGCGGACATACGTCATAAGCGATGAAAAAGTATGGCGAAGCTCTGCCCGTCGGATCTCCGACCGCCGCGCATCAAGCCCCGAAAAGGGGCTGTCAAGATGTATGTCCCCCGTATGAAGAATTTTTAGCATCGCGCCCTCACAGATAGTATTTTTCACAATTATTATAATACCACGCGTCCCCGCCCGGCGCAAGCAGGGCGGGGACACGCATTTTAATTAAATAATTAAACGTCAAATATTACGTCCGATTATTTTATTCTATATCAAGGTGCATTTTTGATGTCGGAGGCCAAAAAACACTGTCAAGCAAGGCCCAATCCTCCGCTGATATAACAATATCAGCGGCTGCCCTGTTTTCGCGCACGTGAGCCGGATTTGCAGCTTTCGGTATCGCCATGACACCGCCCCCTCGTATCGTAAATGCAAGCATTATCTGCCAGATAGTCACGCCGTATTTATCAGCGACTTTGCGGAGCACATCGTTTTTCTCAAAATCATAGCTCATTCGCCGCAGTGTTCCCTTTTGCGCAAGCGGGCAGTATGCCATCACAGCAATACCGCGGCTTTTAAGCCACGGGAGCAGGTCAAATTCAATTCCGCGGGAGCCAAGATTGTATAAAACCTGGTCGACGGCACAATTTTCACCGCCCGGCACGGCCATAAGCTCCTCCATGTCGGCGACGTCGAAATTTGAAACGCCCCATCGCCTGATTTTACCCGTCCGGACAAGCTCCTCCATGCAAAAGACCGTCTCCTCAAGCGGTATATCGCCGCGCCAGTGGAGAAGATATAGGTCAATATAATCTGTACGAAGGCGACGCAGGGACGCATCACAACTTTTAAATATACGCTCTTTACCCGCATTGTGCGGCAGTACTTTTGTGCAAATCATGTACTCGCTCCGCGGTATGCCACGCATTGCGCGCCCGACAAGCTCCTCCGACGCACCGTCGCCGTACATTTCCGCGGTGTCGATGAGGTTCATCCCAAGCGACACGCCAAGGCGAAGTGATGCTTCTTCGTCGGTGCTCTTTGCAGGATCATCGCCTATATTCCAGCATCCCTGACCGATAACCGGCAGCACAAGACCGTTTGCCGATACGGTTCTTGCAAGTTTTGTACTATTACTGTTTTTATTGCTATTCTCCATTATATAGTCCGTATAACAAATAAATTAAACAGAAACTGCTGAAAGTTCGTCAATAAACCGGCAGGCGGCAAGGGCCGCAACGGCGCCGTCCGCTGTCGCTGTCGTTATCTGGCGCACGCCTTTTGTGCGGCAGTCACCTGCAGCAAACACGCCCGGGGTGCCTGTCGCGCATGTCTCGTCGGCAACAATATAGCCGCGTTCGTCAAGGCGCGCAACATTTTTATAGGGGTCATTCTCCGGGACAAGTCCTATTGCTACAAACATTCCGTCAACAAAATGCTCTTTTGTTGTGCCGTCGCTCACCCGCTCGGTGACGATTCCCTCAAATTTGTCGTCACCAATAATAGATTTTACAACCGTCTCAGTTATTACTTCTATATTATCACGTTGATATAGCTGCTGCTGGAGCTTTACCTCTCCCGTCAGGCAGCTGAGGTTCTGTACGACAATAACTTTTTTGCATGTATCGGACAAAAGAAGGGCTTCCTGCAAAGCAGAGTTCCCTCCGCCAATGACAGCAACCGTTTTTCCTATATAAAACGCGCCATCACAAACAGCACAGTATGAGATACCGTCTCCTATGAATTTTTCCTCGTTCGGTACACCGAGCATTCTGTGACGCGCACCGGCAGCTATAATAAGGGCTCGTCCCGTATAGACACCGCCTGTGCATTTTACCGTTTTAATATAATCAGGCGCACCGCCCACAGTTACTTCAACAACCTCATCAAGCTCAAGCTCCGCTCCCTGCTCAATGGCTTGTGAAACCATTCCATCCGCAAGTTCGCTGCCGCTTATTTTTGATATCCCGGGGTAATTTTCGATTTTCGGAGAAAATGTCATCTGCCCGCCAAAGGTTGATTTTTCAATTAAAAGCACTGATTTTTGCGCACGCCTTGCGTAAATAGCAGCTGTCAATCCCGCAGGACCAGCACCAATGATAATAATATCGTACATGCGTTTTTCTGCCTTTGCTTATGTGTTTAAATGTATAAAACGACTTTAATTAACAACAGTACGACGGCGCCCGCCGCTTTTGGCGGTGGGCGCTGCCGGATTATTGTGATTTTAAGTTTTATTACTGCTTTTTTAATCGCTATTCTTGCCGTATTACCGAACAGCGGCCACGGCATTTACTTCATCAATATAATGCTTAATGCCGGACACGCCGGTGAATTTCTGTGATTCAGCGCCGTTTCCTACATAGAGAGTCGGTGCCTGACGAATACCGAGGTCAAGAGCAAGCTGTACATTTTCTTCAGCCAATACTTTGACATACTTTATGCCGGCACGGTCAAGAAGCGCTGTTGCTACCTTGCAGTTCGGGCATGTTGCCGTCGTAAAAAGATACGGGATGCTTGAGTTGCGAACCGTTTCGCTTGCAATGCCCGTCGCACTTTGTGCCGCGCTTGTCGCTGTGCTCGCCGCTGCGTTTATCACGTCATGTGCTGACGACGGAACACCCTCATTATTCTTATCGCTTGATGTGCTTATATTATCCTTTGTGTTTTTTGACATGTTCTCCAGCACATCCTTATAAGCGCCATGACCAACGACGTCGTATACACGGCGGTCCTTGAATTCCTGAACTTTTCCGTCGTTCCAGTTGCTAACCGGACGGTAATAACCCGTAATGCGGCTGTAAACCTCTGTATCAGAACCACATTTATCGCACTTTGTATGTTCGCCGCTGATATAACCGTCGTTCGGGCAAATGGAATAAGTCGGAGAAATAGTGTAATAAGGAAGCTTATAATTTTCGGCTATTTTACGTACAAGGGCAGCCGTTGAGCGCCAGTCAGGCATACGCTCACCAAGGAAAGCGTGGAATACGGTGCCTGAAGTATACAGCGTCTGCAGCTCATCCTGAATGTCGAGCGCTGTGAAGATATCGTCCGTAAACCCGACGGGCAGGTGCGAGCTGTTTGTATAATACGGAGTGCCACCCTTTTCGTTTGCCGTGATAATATCGGGGTAACGTTCCTTATCAAGCCTTGCCAGACGGTATGATGTTGATTCCGCCGGTGTTGCTTCAAGATTGTAAAGGTCGCCGTACATCTCCTGATAATCGGAGAGGCGATTGCGCATATGAATGAGTACCTGCTTTGTAAACTCCTGAGCTTCTTTGTGCGTCAGGTCGCAGCGTATCCACTTAGCGTTAAGTGAAGCCTCGTTCATTCCGACAAGGCCAATCGTCGAGAAGTGGTTGTCGAAAGTGCCAAGATATCGCTTAGTATATGGATAAAGACCGGCTTCAAGCAGTTTTGTAATTACTGTACGCTTTGTCTTTAGTGAACGCGCAGCAACATCAAGCATATGGTCGAGCCGCGCATAGAAGTCAGCCTCGTCTTTCGCAAGATAAGCCAACCGCGGCATATTTAACGTTACAACGCCGATTGAACCGGTTGATTCGCCGCTTCCGAAGTATCCACCTGATTTCTTGCGCAGTTCGCGCAGGTCAAGACGCAGACGGCAGCACATACTGCGGATATCGGACGGCTTCATGTCGCTGTTGACATAGTTTGAGAAATACGGCGTGCCGTATTTTGCAGTCATTTCGAACAACAGGCGGTTGTTTTCCTTGTCAGACCAGTCGAAGTCGCGGGTTATCGAATATGTCGGTATCGGATACTGGAAACCGCGTCCGTTAGCGTCGCCTTCTATCATTACCTCAATGAAGGCGCGATTTATCAAATCCATCTCGGCCTGGCAGTCGCCGTACGTGAAGTCCATCTCACGTCCGCCGACAATAGCCGGCAAGTTGGCAAGGTCTTCAGGAACCGTCCAGTCAAGTGTGATGTTCGAGAACGGCGCCTGTGTGCCCCAGCGGCTCGGTGTGTTTACGCCGAAGATGAAGCTCTGTATGCACTGTTTAACTTCTTTATAGGAGAGATTATCAACCTTAACAAACGGAGCAAGGTAGGTATCAAATGACGAAAACGCTTGCGCGCCTGCCCATTCGTTCTGCATGATACCGAGGAAGTTTACCATCTGATTGCAGAGGGTGGAGAGATGGCTTGCCGGAGCTGATGTTATACGTCCGGGAACACCACCAAGCCCTTCCTTTATGAGCTGTTTGAGAGACCAACCGGCACAGTAGCCCGTTAGCATCTGCAGATCATGCAGGTGTAAATCTCCGTTGCGGTGGGCATTTGAAATCTCCTGATCATAGAACTCAGAGAGCCAGTAATGTTCTGTAATTGCACCGGAGTTTGAGAGTATAAGTCCGCCGACGGAATACGTAACGGTGCTGTTTTCCTTGACGCGCCAGTCGCTGGCATTAACATACTTCTCGACAAGCTCTTTGTAGTCGAGAATTGTCGACTTCATGTTGCGTATCTTCTCACGCTGACGGCGATAGAGTATATAAGCCTTTGCAACCTCTGCATATCCGGCCTGTACAAGAACTCTTTCAACGCTGTCCTGTATATCTTCAACAGCTATTTTGTCGTCCTTAATTTTTGGCTGAAAATCGGATGTAACCTTCAGCGCCATAAAATCAATTACGCTTTGATTGTAATTGACGCCCTGTGCAATGAATGCTTTTGTAATTGCTGAAGCTATCTTCGATATATCGAAATCGACGACCTTTCCGTCGCGCTTAATAACTTGATACATACCCCCACCCCTTTTATTTTCATGTTATTATATGGAATTCAATATGTAATGCAATACCAAGAATTCGAGTGAAATGATTATAGCACACTATATATAGTATTGTCAATCGAAAAATAATCAATCTGTAGTATTACGCTTCGATTTGTAAGTTATGAACAAAAGCTCCGTATTGATCAAAAATATGCGATTTAAATAATCCTGTGATTCTTAATACTAAACTGTCACACCACGAAGCTGTGCATTTGGTATATATGGCAAAACAGCATCAAGGAATGCTTTCATATCATCATCGCTTGGTGCATGAAGCCCCTCAGTTAAAATATCGCCCGAATCCTCAAAGCGCTGGATGAAATACCGGCGGGCGCCCTTCAGCCACCGTCCGATTTCTGCGAAGTCACCCGGCGTATGAAACTCAGATACTGCTGTTGTGCGAAATTCATAGTCTATTTTGCCCTCATCAGCCATCGACATAATAAAAGCAACGCTTTCTTTTATATCGGGCACGGGGTCGTACGTGAGCCCGCACGTTTCTTTGTACTTTAATGGGGAATTTTTTATATCCATTGCAACGTAATCGATAAAGCCGGAGGATATAACTTCCCTGAGCCTGTGCGGGTCGGCGCCATTTGTATCAAGTTTTATGGAAAAACCCATTTCCTTTATTTTTTTCGCAAATTGAGTGATATCAGGCTGCAAAATTGGCTCACCACCCGTTATAGCAACGCCGTCAAGAATCCCCTGCCGCTTAGAAAGGAATAAAAAAAACTCCTCCTCGTCAATTGCGGGTAAAGTTGGCAAAGCTTTAACAAGCGATGCGTTCTGACAAAACGGGCAGCGCATGTTACACCCGGGGGTAAAGACTGTGCACGCCACTTTACCCGGATAGTCAAGAAGCGTGAGCTTATTTAGTCCGCAAATTCTCATATTGTTTTCCTGTTGTTTTCCTGATTTCTTTTCTATATCTATCTTGTGTTTATGTAGCGCGCGCTACGTCCGCCCTTGCGTCTTCCTTATCGCTCATAACCTGGTTTTTGCCGATGTATTCATCGAGTATACGCGCACACAGTTTTACATATTCAGCACATGGGCGTTTTTTATAGTACTCGCGTGTCCGCGGCGACGGGTCCCCGCCCGCAGTGACGTTTTCACCGGACGCAGAAAGAAGCTCGCGGCAGATAATTGAGCCGTTTTCGCAGCGAAAGCTGTCGGCAAGCTCGCGAATACGCTCATAATGACGTGCTTTGTCATGCGATTTTGGGTCTGTGTATCCATACAGCATCCCTGCTACCATAAACATAGCCGAAACTGCGCCGCACACCTCGCGCATGCGCCCCATTCCACCGCCGAAGGACGATGAAATACGCAGCGCTGTGTCACGATCCATGCCTGTTACATCGCAAAAAGCTGTAAAAACTGCCTGCGCGCAGTTGTAGCCTCTGCGGAAAAGAGCCTCTGCCATCATCTCGTGCTCTGTCATTTTATGATCATACCTTTTCGGGTGTTATTTCTATAATAGGTAATATAAAGCCGCTTTTGCTGCGGCTTTGCTTGTTCTTGGTTCGTCTATACTCCACTACCATTATATCATCAAAAATAGCCCGACGCAATCAAACCTGCAAACATTTTTTCGCCTGTTTTGTCACCTGCCGGATATTATTCATGTTCCTGTAACAATGCTTCTTGCCCGTATTGTTGACTGCTGCTACCCTCTCTGATATAATTTTTCATAAAATAAAGCATATTTTTCTGCTTTTTCCCACGGTTTTTATCATTAGATATATGGTTATAAACACATGTGGAAAGAATAAAGATGCAAAATAACAAAAGGAATCGGGCAACAATGAAAAATCCGGCGCAAAAAAAGTCAAGGCAAACCTCCGTTTTTATCCTGACAGCCATAACGGCAGTTTTAATTTTCACATCTGCTGTCGTGCTCAACTACCTCACACCTCTTTTTGCCGACGATTTTTCATACAGCGTTTCGTTTGAAACGAAGCTGCCGATTTCCTCATTTTATGATATATACCGCTCGCAGCTTGTTCACTATAAATCAACTAACGGACGCTCCGTCGTCCACGCACTGGCACAGCTTCTTCTCTGGGTTGGCAAGCCTGTGCTCAACTATATAAACGGGGCTGCATTTCTTTCGTTTTGCCTTTTAATTTATTTTCACGCATTCGGCACGCTGCGTTCACTCAACTACAAAAGGCTCATTTTCTTATACTCGGTGCTGTTTTTCCTGACGCCTACATTTGGCGGCAGCTACCTTTGGGTGATGGGGGCCGCAAATTACCTGTATTCGCCGCAGATAATACTCATTTATCTTATCCCATACCGATTGGCGCTCTCCCGCAGGGTGGCTTTATATGAGAGTTCAGAGTCTATATCATATGACAGCATATCTTCACAAGGTGAAAAAAAGCACAGCTCCCGGGGTGCTGATATCCTGCGCGCCATTATATTTTTACCATGCGGTGTTGTCGCCGGATGGACAAACGAAAACACATCAATCGCTATGACTTTTATGGTCATCGCTTTCATTTTTGCGATGATTATATGCAGCGGAAAAGGGGAAAGACATCCTTCCCGCCGCGTGCCGCTTTGGATGTTCACAGGCCTTCTTGGCAATATAGCAGGGGCTCTTCTTCTTTTCCTCTCGCCCGCACAAAAAAAGCGCCTTGAGGGCGCCGGCGGTATAGGTGGCGTCGGTACGATGGTGCGGCGCGCGCTGTCAATCACAAAAAATGCCGTTTTATATCTCTGGCCGCTTCTTTTAATACTTATCGTATTGCTCGCCGTTATCATCATAAAACTGCGCGGTGCCGACAGCACTAAACGACGCCGCGCCCGCATAACTTTTATAACACCCGTTATTTACACTCTTGGCTCGCTTTTATGCTTATATTCAATGGCGGGAAGCCCGGAGTTCCCACGCTGGGTATGGGGCCCCATCCTCGGCTTCATTCTGATTGCCCTATCATCAATATACGAAACAACAATACGCGTTTTTTATAGTGACAAAAGCACAAGTGTTGATTCTCCCCTAAAAAAACAACGTATAAGTCAAATATGCAAATGGGCAACTGTCGCCATATCGGCACTTCTTTTTATATCTTGCATTTTTGGCTTTAAAAAAGCTGTCGGTGACCTTTTGCCGGTGAAAAATGCTTATGACGCCCGTGTTGAATATATTGAGGATATGCTCTCACAGGGATACACGGATGTTACCGTTGACATTATAAAAAGCGACTCCCCATACAGCAGCTATAACCTGTTTGACGAGCTTTCTTTTAACAGCTCATCGTGGCCAAATACGGCAGTTGCAAGGTATTTCGGTCTTACGTCGATTTCACGGAGAAATTAAAATCATTATACGGAGATATAAATAAATGAGACTATTTGTCGCCATCGCCCTCCCGGCGGATATGAAAAAGTCGCTTATGCGTGCAATATCCGATCTTCGCTGTGTTGCCACACAAGGCAATTTCACAAAAGAGGAAAATCTGCACCTCACCCTTGCTTTTATCGGCGAGGTTCCGACACCCCGCGTCACCGATGCTAAGCGCGCACTTGACAAAGTCAGCGCCACCCCTTTCACGCTTACGCTTGAGGGTAGCATCGGGCGCTTTGTTCGCAGTGGTGGCGACATATATTATGCAAATGTCGAGGGGGGCGATGCTCTTCACTCGCTTGCCGGCGCTGTAAAGCGCGAGCTTACGGCTGCCGGATTTGCAATCGAGGAGCGCGCTTTCCGCCCGCATATCACGCTCGGGCGCGAGGTAAATGTACCCTCGCCTGTATCGATAAGCATTGTTCCCGCGTCGATGACAGTGACCTATTTTGGTTTATATAAAAGCGAGCGCATCGCTGGCAAGCTGACATATACGGAGATACACAGAATTGAGTTGTAGCCCCGTTAAACATTTCGGGCATGGGTTAAATAAAAAACCGGAGTTTTTATGTCTCCGGTTTTTTTGTTATGGGTAGAAAGCGCCTGATGGATGTTATCAAGGTGAATATCATCCTTCAATTTTAATTTTTAAGGAAGCACGCCAGCAGATGTACGAGAGAATAAGAACGAGTGCCGAAAAAGCCATCTGTTCCACGAAAAGCCACATATCACCATACTGAGATATGAGGAAAAAGATAAGTATCATCGACATAGATATGCCCATTCCGGTGAAAGTAGTTATCATTGTCGCAACACTTTGCTTTACAACTTCAACTTCCGTTTTCCAGTCAAATTTCTGATGCTTGAGGTTTACATACAGCCCAAAACATGACACAAAGACTGAAAACGAAACCGGAACAACTAATGTGAGGATAATATCGTACACGCCGAACCCGAGCTCTGAACCGAAAATAAGCATCAGTACCCATGATATAAAGACAGCGGGAAGCAAAAGCGTCAGGTTGACGAGGATTTTACTGCGATAAATCTGCGCGTTTGTGAGAGGGGCTGAAAGAATGTTGTAACGCTCAGATCCTTCAAGAGAGATTGACGACGATGTCGTTGATGAAAGCATAATAGCAAACACGAACGCTATCGGCAGTATCTTGACAATCATCCAGTCGAAGAAGGGATCCGAGACGCCGAATATCTTTTCCATAGGAACAAAGGATACGGCCCCGCCGATTAGTAAAACCATTATCGGCCCGATGGATGGTATTGAGCACATAAGTGGGGCATGAGAAATAACGGCGGAATTCTTTTTTATAAAGCGCCATGGTGGGAGATGTCCGCCTGACGTTTGCAGCCGCTGTTTTTGCCGATGAAAGACTTGCCGTTGTACGCTTTGAAACAGGCCGCCGCCCCGCTTTTGTCTTTATCGACGTTATATAAGCGTACATCTTTCTGTGGTTTTTATTAAGAAAGAAGATAAGGATGGCTACACAAACGACCGATATTGCAAAATATGCAAGCCATGGCAGTATTTCACCCGTAAGCCCGCGGCCTAAAAGGTGTGCCGGGAAGTATACATACTTCAGCTTCGCGGACAAAAACTCGCCCATCTCAGCTATCTTCTCACTGTTTGCATACGTGCCCATCATTGATGAAAAATACATCGCCCCGAACACGAACAAAAGCCCGATGATGATAGTTCCGAGGTTTTTATGACGGAAACGCGAAGCAATGAAAGTAATAATAACTGCCGCAAGGCTGCCTATAAAAGCCGGAATACACGGCAGCAGAAGTATTGTCGGTATAATCAAAATCCAGAAAATAAGCGGCGGTGATACGAGGTAAGCATAAACACTGACAGCCGGTAAGAAAACTATTATGACAAAAAAGAATTCATATATATACTGAGTGATAAGCCGGCTGATGACAATTTCGGAGTCTGACAGGGGAAGTGATGATACAAAGTCGTAATCTTTCGGTGCAAAAAGTGAGTTCCCGCCCCGGAATACTGTCGATATAAGCATCAACATGGCGCCGGATGTTGCCATCATCGGTAAAACGACATCAGCAAAGCCGACCTCGACAAATGCCTTCGTAAAGCTGCCGATTGTATAAATCATCACACCGAAGGAATATAACATCAAAAGCGAAAATGCGATTAATTTAATCTTATCGCGTCTCTCGCCTTTTAGTGATTTTTTCACACCGGCGAAAATTCCAGCTATTCGAATCTTGACAAGGAGGAGTACTTTATTTTTTGTTTTGTTTTTTACACCTCTTTTTGCCGCAAGTGAATTACTCGCCATCTTCTATCACCTCGAGGAAATATTCTTCGAGCGAAATGCTTCCTATGACATCCTCCATCCTGCCGCTTGCATGTAATTCACCGTTTTTAATGACAGCTATTTTGTTGCAGAGCTTCTCCGCAACGTCAAGAACGTGCGTCGAGAAGAAAACAGCGCAGCCTTCCTCGCATTTTTCGCGCATTATCTGCTTTAAGTTATGCGATGCCTTGGGGTCAAGCCCGACGAATGGCTCATCAAGAACAAGAAGCTTCGGGCTGTGAATAAGCGCTGATGTTACAACGAGCTTTTGCTTCATACCGTGCGAATATGAGGAAATCAGATTGTCAAGGACATTGTCAATTTCAAACCTGCGTGTGTATTCCTCAACAAGCTCCTCACGCTTCACAGGATCAACGCCGAAAATGTCACCGATAAAGGCAAGATACTGTGCACCTGTCAAAAATTCATACGGCTCAGGTGTATCGGGTATATACGCCGTTACCGATTTGCAGTAGATAGGATCATCCTTAATTGAATGACCGTCAATGAATATGTCGCCTTCTTCAAAGTCAAGCGCGCCTATGACAGCACGTATCGTTGTGGTCTTACCGGCGCCGTTGTGTCCGATGAAGCCGTAAATATCGCCGGCTTCCACATGCAAAGACAGCCCCTTTACAGCAGGCTTTCCCTTTTTGTACGATTTTGTCAGGTTTTCGATTCTAAGCATATCACGTAAGCCACCTTTCAAATACTGGAATTATAATGCCACACGGTCAATTGATTGTCAAGTACCATCTTTAGAATTTTTGTTTAAAAGTTCACAAAAATTTCGATGTAAAGCCAAAATATTTTTCCTAAGATTGACAGTAGGTAAATTATAATGATATAATTTTTTAGAAGACTTGGCTATAACAACAAATAAAAGAAGAGGCACATAATATGCTCAGAAAAGTTAGAACAGAAAACGGCTGGGTCAGGGGATTCCCTGCCGCTGACCCTCGTATCACCGTCTTCAAGGGCATTCCCTTTGCCGCACCACCGGTTGGCAAATTACGCTGGCATGCACCGATGCCTGCCCGTGACTGGGACGGCACGCTTGAATGTTATGAATTTGCTCCGATGGCAATGCAATATCCGATAAAGGCTGATCCAAACGCTCTGTATGACCGCGAATGGCACGTTGACCCGGACCATCCGATGAGCGAAGACTGCCTATATCTCAACATCTGGACTCCTGCAAAAACAGGCGACGAGAAGTTTCCGGTCATGGTGTGGATTTTCGGTGGCGGCCTGATGTGCGGTTATCCGTCAGAGATGGAGTTCGACGGCGAGCGCATAGCGCGCCGCGGTGTCATACTTGTTTCTATCAACTATCGGCTCAATGTTTTCGGATTCCTATGCCACCCCGAAATCACCGCCGAGAGTCCAGAGAAGCCGGCAAACTTCGGACATCTTGACCAGCAGGCCGGTATCCAATGGGTAAAGCGCAATATAGCTGCTTTCGGTGGAGATCCTGATAACATCACTATTTTCGGTCAGTCTGCCGGTGGCGGAAGCGTGCTCGTGCAGGTTGCCTCACCGCAAAACAAGGGGCTATTCCAAAAAGCAATACTGCAAAGCAGCGGCGGTATGCTTCCTCCATCATCATTTGCCATGAATATAAGAGAAGCGGAGCAGCAAGGTGTTCGCTTATTTAAAGAGCTCGGCGTAAAATCGCTTGATGAAGCCCGCATGATTGACGCGAAAACAGTCTTTGAAGCCGCTGTTACAAGCGGGGGCGGGTACCAATGGGGAACTGTCGTCGGTGACCCTTTCCTGATGGATTGCCCCGTTAACTACTTCAAATACAATACCCGCAACAAAGTGGCTCTCATGGTCGGTCACACAGCCGATGAGTTTCCCATTGTTCCACAGGGCAACACAATCGAGGAGCTTGAAGAATACGCAAAGCGGACTTTCGGTGAGCATGCAGACGAATATCTTGCCCTCATAAAGAAAGGATCCACAACGCTTGAGGAAATGAAAGCCAAGGGAACATACAACGGCTTTGAGCTGGGCGATGTTCTTCTCCTTGATAACAACAGTAAATTTGAAACAAGCGACGCTTACTACTACATATTTGATCCTGAAATTCCGGGCTGGGATAACCCCGGCGCTTTCCACTCATCTGAGCTGTGGTTCGTCTTTGAAACACTTGCCAAATGCTGGCGGCCTTTCAAGGGCAAACACTACGATCTTGCGCGGATGATGTGCAACTACTGGGCGAATTTCGCAAAGTCCGGAGATCCGAACGGTCTTGACGCAGACGGCACGCCCATGCCGGAGTGGAAACCATATGCAAAAGAGCAGCGCGGAGCTATGTTTTTCGGCGATGAACCTAAAATGGTCGGCCCGAATGAAAACGAGGTGTTCAACTTCATACGCGAGGGGTACGAAAAAGGCTATTTCGACAACAGAATCAGCAACTTCGCGCAAAGACGCAGACAAAACACACCAAAAAAGAAAGACAACTGATATACACAAAAGCGCGGCGAATGTGCCACCGGCACGTCGCCGCTTTTTTTGCTTTTATCATTGTTTATCGGCAAAAAATTACAAACAGGGTGTGGCGCGGCAGAGTTTAACAAAATAACTATTGAAAAGATGCGTTATTTGTTATATTATTTAATATGTATTATCATATGGTTTCGCGCTGTTTTAGTGCGGCGGAGGTTATCCTTTCGTGTTCGGATACGTAAAAGCATACACACCTGAGCTTAAAGTCCGCGAGAGCGATTATTACCGCGCTGTTTACTGCGGTCTCTGCCGTGCAATGAAAAGCCGATGTGGATTTAACTCAACGCTGTCTCTCAGCTATGATATAGTTTTTCTGGCTCTCGTACGACTTGCAATAACAGGCGCAAGCGGGAACATTAAGCGTATGCGCTGCCCGATGTACCCGGTGAGAGGAAAACCGGCTTTGACATTAGTCAACAGCGACGTTCTTGACTACTGCGCCGGTGTTGCAGCGCTTCTTACCGAGGGAAAGCTCAAGGACGATAGG
The DNA here is from genome assembly GCA_001513385.1 of Clostridiales bacterium DTU064. Classification (GTDB taxonomy): domain Bacteria; phylum Bacillota; class Clostridia; order Oscillospirales; family CAG-272; genus DTU064. The sequence goes on along the minus strand of LFTK01000149.1, from coordinate 4,267 downwards.
CTTGACGAACGCGGCGTAAAAAGGATTCGTGCTCGTCTTTTGCTCCCTGCCGCCCGCCGCGCATCAAAACGCGCCGGATGCAGCGATGACCTTCGTGACACTATCCGCCGTTATCTTAGCGAGCTTAACGAAACCGAAAACTCTCGTCCGGAATCAGTTGATGTGTGTGCCGATATTTTCGGCAGGCTGCTTGGCGAAATTTTCGCCTACGGGCTGCCATGCGATCGCGACCGACGCATAGCGTATGAAATCGGGCGCGGCGCCGGGCGCTTCATTTGCGTCGCAGACGCAGCCGACGATGCGACCGAAGATGCAGCCGCCGGACGATATAATCCGGTTTTGTCGCTGTGGCGTGATCATTTCGACGGGGAAAAGTTCGACGACCACGCAAAAGAGGCGATAATGACAGCACTTCAGCTTGATTTATCGGTGGCAGCGATGGCTGTTGAGCTTATCGACACACAAACCGGCACGCCGCCTGAGCCGCTTTCAATAGTAAAAAACATTGTCTACCTCGGAATGCCCGCGGCAGCCAAAGCTGTGCTGTCCGGCAAGGCAAAGAACAAGCGTTGGGCGCAAAAATAAAACAACTAAGCGAATTTTTATAATAAAAATGTGCAAAACTCCACATATATGACCAAACAACCCTAATTGAAAGGTAACAAAACTGAATGAAGGATCCCTACGAGGTGCTCGGAGTCGGGCGTGATGCCACGGACGAAGAAATAAAAAAAGCATACTACGAACTTGCCCGTAAGTACCATCCCGACAATTATACAAACAACCCTCTCGCCGACCTCGTCGAAGAAAAGATGAAAGAGATCAACGAGGCATATGAGCAAATCCAAAAGGAGCGCTCAAGCGGTGCGACAGGCAGAACATCAAGCGGTGCCGGTTACGGTCCGGGTGTCGGATACGAGGGTGGCTCGCCGTCGTATAACAATATCCGGCGGCTTATAAACGAGCGCCGTTTTGCTGAAGCTGATACAATTTTAAATGCTATACAGAGAGAAGCACGCGGTGCGGAGTGGTATTTTCTCAAAGGATGCGTCCTACTCGGACGAGGACAGTACTACGATGCCGTGCGGCACATTGAAACGGCTTGCACGATGGATCCGGACAATGCGGAATACGCTGCTGCCCGTGATAATCTTCAGATGAACGCCGCTGCCTACGGCCGTGGTTATGCACGTCAAAGGGGCGTATCAAACCATGATGTATGCGACATATGCTCAACCCTTCTCTGTGCTGACTGTTGCTGTGAATGTATGGGCGGCGATCTGATTCCCTGCTGCTGATTTTACAGCACTTTAAGTACTACATTATAGTAGTGCTAAACTTTCAGTGCTAAACTTTCAGTGCTGCACTCATCGTGCTGCACCTTTCCACAGGTTAGCGAAATGAAAAAAACAAAAGCTGTTGCCACATGCGGCATCATATGCGCCTTATCGTGCGTAGCTATGTACATCGGCTCGGCGACACAGGTGTTTGACCTTTCGGCGTGTATTTTCGCCGCGCTGCTTATAATACCCATTTACATTGAGTATGGCACCGGGTATGCGATGCTCATATTCGCCGTTACCTCCGTCACCTCGCTTCTAATACTTCCATATAAGTTTCCGGCTGCTTTATACCTTTGCTTTGCCGGTTATTATCCTGTGCTGAAAGCATTTTTCGAGCGACGCGGGCTGGTTTTGTCGTGGATACTGAAGCTTCTCACCTTCAATGCCACTCTCACAGCGCTTATAGTAGCGACAAGATACATCGCCGTACTTGAATACGAATCAATCACGCTTGATATTGTCGTGTATGCTCTTGCAAACGTCGTATTTGTCATCACAGACCTTCTCGCTACACGGCTTATCACATTATATATGATAAAATATCGCCCCGCGCTGAAAAGGCGCGGGCTTATCTGAAAGGCAAGGATGTAGAAATTGGCAAAAAGCATGACAGCCTTCGGCCGAGCAATCGGCACCTGGGGCGGTAAAAAATATACGATTGAAATTAAAAGCGTAAACGGAAGATTTTTCGATTGCACAGTAAAATACCCACGCCAGTATGGGTTTATTGAGGAGCCGGTTAAAGCGTATATACAAGAACGCGGTGTCTCTCGTGGTAAAATAGATGTCACCATCAATGTTGAGGTTATTGAGCAGGAGGGCGTCGTTGTTTCCCTCGACAGCGCTCTTGCCGCTTCATATATTGACGCTTTGCGGCGCCTTGCAGAAGAGTTTGACCTAAAGGATGACATTACTGTCTCGCGCGTCGCGCAATTCCGCGATATTTTCACCATAACAAAGCCGGAGGAGAATCTTGAAGCAGAGTGGGAAGCTGTAAAAAGCGTGCTTTCAGAGGCGCTTGATGCATTTCTCATTATGCGGGAACGCGAGGGCGCGCGTCTTGCGGCTGACACGGAGCTTAAACTTGTAAACATTGAAGCTATCGCCGCTGAAATAGCCCGCTTGTCCTCCGCTGAGATTGCTTCGTATGCGCCACGCCTGACCGAGAGAATTAAACAGCTTCTTGGCGATTGTAACATCGAAATCAACGAACAGCGCATATTAACTGAAGCTGCCATATTTGCCGATAAGGCGTCTATTGATGAAGAACTTGTGCGTCTTGCATCACATATAACAGCCTTCCGGCAGATAATAGCGGAGGAGGGCGCCGTCGGACGAAAGCTTGACTTTTTAACTCAGGAGATAAATCGTGAGGTAAACACGATAGGCTCAAAGTCCCAAAACACAAAAATCGCCCATCTTGTCGTCGACATGAAAAGTGAAATAGAAAAAATCCGCGAGCAGGTGCAGAACCTTGAGTGACACACTGCCCGCGCATACAAAGGGTATATTAAGCGGGACGGAATTTTGTATTGACGATTGTTACGGATATTATGTTCCCGATACTATTCGTTGCCAAGAAGGCGAAACATTACGCAAATATTTAGCGGACTGTTACGGCTGCAAGCCTGACGAATTAGAAATATATTTATATGACGGTGAACATATGGTAACCGATTATAATATAATGGATTAAGCCGTTGCGGCGGCTATAAATAAGACATTAAGCCGCAAGCGTTGCCCGGTATACCGACGGGCGTAATGCGGCAAGCTGGTCACAAACCCGGGCAAAGGAGGTTATTATTATGATCTGGATCATCGCAATCATATTGCTACCAATTTTTGTCCTGTCAGACCTTATAAAACGGCAATAAATTATGAAATTTATTAATATAGGTTATAATAATATGGTAGCGGCGGAGCGAATCGTAGCCGTTGTTGGATACGATTCAGCGCCGGCAAAGCGCTTAGCGCAGGATGCGAAGGACGACGGACGGGCAATTGATGCTACATGCGGCCGCCGCACGCGCTCCGTCATTATTACAGACAGCGACCACGTTATATTATCGGCTGTGTCACCGGAAAGCATAACAGCCCGTGCCACAGAAACCTCCTCCGACACCGCAGACAGTGTCGAGGGTGGCTCACAATCACAAGAAAAGTCCGAATAATCAAAAGGACAATTCTATTTTTTAAATAATTAACACATATCCGATACTATCCGATACAGAAAATACCGTGCCGGTACTGCCGGTGAGGGGGGAAACAGCACACATGATTTATCCGACAATTGATCAGCTTACACATGGTAAATTCAACCGCTATGCACTTGTTATAGCTACAGCCAAGTGCGCACGTCTTATAACTGACGAATATGTGAAGCAGCGTGAGTGCGCTGAAATGCTTATCGCCAATAAAGAAACCGATAAGACTCTTGCTTCAATGATAAAAAAGGAGTTCCGTGACGAAAAAGCCGTCAAGAACGCTATAACACGTCTTGCAAACGGCGAATTCAATGTCATTCTGCCAAAAGAGGAAGATTTTAAGTATTAATTCTTGAACTTTCACAAATAAAAGACGTTAAAAGGAGGCGGCACGAAACGTTTGATGGCTGACAAGGACACGATCAACAAACATATTTACGCTTGCGTGCGTCTTCTTGATGCGCCCTATCATATAGACCGGGAATATACTTACTACATCCCCCGTGACATGGCGGACGAGATATCGCCGGGCGTCTTTGTCACGGTGCCATTTGGCGGCGGGAATCGCAAGAAAACAGCTATTGTAACATCAACTTCCGATGAAACTGATGTTACAGGTGTCAAACCTATACTCTCAATCACAAACCGAGCAGCAGCGCTTACCCCTGATTTGCTCGGCCTTTGCTCTTTTCTTAGCCAGCAAACGCTTTCGACATACGG